>NCIH01000046.1:0-20918 GCA_002281975.1 Hydrogenophilales bacterium 17-64-11
CTGGCGGGCCGCATGCCGAAGAAAATCTATAAAGCCAGCCCGAGTTCGCCCACCAGCGGCCTCATCACCGGTACCAAGTAAGGCCATGAGCGGCGAAACCGGCGCGCATCCGCGCATTCGTTCCTACGTACTGCGCGCCGGGCGCGTCGGTTCCGGCCAGGCGCGCGCGCTCGCCGAACTGGGCCCGAAGTTCATGCTGCCGTACCAGGCAAGCGGCATCGACCTCGACGCGGCGTTCGGCCGGACCGCCCCGCGTTTCCTCGAAATCGGCTTCGGCATGGGCGAGGGGCTGGCAGAAATCGCCGCCGCCCATCCGGAAAACGACTACCTCGGCGTCGAGGTGCACACCCCCGGCGTCGGCGCGCTGCTGAAGCAGCTCGGCGCGCGTGCGCTCACCAACGTGCGCGTGATCCAGCACGACGCGGTCGAGGTACTCACGCAGATGCTCGAACCGGGAAGCCTTGCCGGAGTGCACATCTTCTTTCCCGATCCCTGGCACAAGAAGCGCCACCACAAGCGACGCCTGATCCAGCCGCCGCTGGTCGGCCTGCTGGCGAGCCGGCTCGCGCCCGGCGGCCACCTCCATCTGGCCACCGACTGGCAGGACTACGCCGAGCAGATGCTCGCAGTGCTGTCGGCCGAGCCACTATTGCAGAACACCGCCGCCGACTACGCGCCGCGCCCCGAGACGCGTCCGCTCACCAAATTCGAGCAGCGCGGCATCCGCCTTGGCCACGGCGTGTGGGATCTGCTGTTCCGCCGCGTGTAAGAACGGTCGCGTCCATGCGGCTATGATGCGGGCATGGACTTCCTCGAACTCGTCAAGGCGGCGCTCGCACTGTTCGCCATCGTCGACCCGGTCGGCGTCATCCCGATCTTCCTTCTCGCTACCCACGGCTACACGCTGGCGCAGAGCCGCGCCGCGGCGCGCATCGCCGCACTGACGGTCCTCGGCGTGCTGACGCTGTTCACCTTTCTCGGCGAACCGCTGCTGATGTTCTTCGGGGTGCGGCTGGCGGCCTTCTCGGTGGCGGGCGGGCTGCTGCTGTTGCTGCTCGCCCTGGCGATGGTGCAGGCACACGTCAGCCCGCAGCGACAGACTCGGGACGAGGCGGTCGAGGCCGAGGAGAAGGAAGCGGTCGGCGTGGTGCCGCTGGGGATTCCGCTGCTGGCCGGGCCGGGCGCGATCACTCACGTGATCGTGGCGGCGGGCGCGGCGAAGGGCGACCCGCTTAACCAGGCGGCGCTGCTGATCCCGGTGGCGCTGGTGACGCTGTCGGTGTGGCTGGCGTTCCGTGCCGCGCCGGCCATCGCGCGCAGATTGGGGCGCACCGGCATCCATGTGGTGACGCGGCTGATGGGCCTCATCATCGCGGCGATCTCGGTCGAGATGATCGCGAGCGGACTCGGGCAGCTGTTCCCGGGACTGCTCACCTGAAGCGCGGGCAGCGGGCACAATGCACCCGGTTGGGGCGCGGCGATTGCCATTTCGCGGTCATCGTGGCGTCCTATCATGAAGTGGCTGCTGGCATGATCGATGCGCCACGCAGGTTTTCATTCCCAAGGAGCAAGCATGGAATTCGGACTGGTCGGACTCGGCCGCATGGGCGGCAACATGGCGCGGCGGCTGGCCCGCAAGGACATCAGAATTGCGCTCAACAACCGCAACCATGAAGTGAGTTCGGCCATCGCGGCAGAGACCGGCCATCTCGCCTGCGCTTCGCTGGCCGATCTGGTCGCGGCCTTGCAGGCGCCGCGCATTGTCTGGCTGATGCTGCCCGCAGGCGATGTTACCGAGCAGACGCTGCAGGCGCTGGCGCCGCTCTTGAGCCCGGGCGACCTGGTGGTCGACGGCGCCAACGGCTACTACAAAGACGACCGGCGGCGTGCCGACATGCTGGCCGTACGGCAGGTCGACTTCGCCGATGCCGGCGTATCGGGCGGCGTGTGGGGGCTGGAAAACGGCTACTGCATCATGTTCGGCGGCAGCGATGCCGCGGCGGCGCGCCTGAAACCCTACATGGAGGCGCTCGCGCCCACGCCGGCGACGGGCTGGTTGCATGTCGGCCCGGTCGGCTCCGGACACTTCGTGAAGATGGTCCACAACGGCATCGAGTACGGCATGATGCAGGCCTTCGCCGAGGGGTTTGCGCTGATGAAGCACAAGCCGGGCTTCGATCTCGACCTTGGCGCGATCGCCGAGTTGTGGCGGCATGGCAGCGTGGTGCGTTCGTGGCTGCTGGACCTGTCGGCGGATTTTCTGGCACACGACCAGGCGCTCGAGGCCATCCAGCCCTTCGTCGCCGACTCCGGCGAGGGCCGCTGGACCGCGCTGGAAGCGATCGAGCAGGGCATCCCCGCTCCGGTGATGTCGCTGGCTTTGATGATGCGTTTTGCCAGCCAGGGCAAAAACGATTACGCAGCGAAAATGCTCGCCAAGATGCGCCAGGGATTCGGCGGCCACGCGCTCAAGGAGGGCGGCAAATGACCGGCCTTGAAGACTCGCTGCCGTGCACCTTCGTCATCTTCGGCGCGACAGGCAATCTGGCTACCAACAAGCTGCTGCCCGCGCTATATCACCTGGAGGCAGCGGCCCGCCTGTCGGAGTCGCTCAACATCGTGGCGTTTTCGCGCCGCCCCTGGAGCGACGACGAATGGCGCAAATACATGCGCGAGACACTCCCCGGCAAGATCAAGGGCAGGCACGATACGCCGGTGTTCGAACGTTTCATTGCCCGCTTCGCTTATCAGCAGGGCGACCTCAACGACGTCGAGTCGTATCAGGCACTGGCCCGCCGCCTGCCCGCCGAAGACGCATGTTCGAGCACGGTTTTTTACCTTGCCATCAAGCCGTCGGAGTTTTCCGCGGTGGTCCACAACCTCGAAGCTGTCGGCCTCAACAGGCCGCGCGGCCTCAATCGCGTGGTGCTGGAAAAACCCTTCGGCGAGGACATCGAATCGGCGCGCATGCTGAACCAGCTGCTGCACCAGCATTTCGACGAGGAACAGATCTTCCGCATCGACCATTTTTTGGGCAAGGAAACGGTGCAGAACCTGCTCGTCTTCCGTTTCGCCAATACCCTGATCGAGCCCTTGTGGAACCGCAACTTCATCGACCACGTGCAGATCACCGTGGCCGAGTCGATCGGCATCGAGCGGCGCGCGGATTACTACGATCGCGCCGGCGCGCTGCGCGACATGCTGCAAAACCACCTGATGCAGCTGCTCACCGTCGTCGCCATGGAGCCGCCGGCCGCACTCGAGGCCGATGCGCTGCACGACGAAAAGGTGAAGGTGCTGCGCTCGATCCGCCCGATCGCCAAGCGCGCGGTACACGCGCACGCGATTCGCGCGCAATACGCGCGCGGGGTGATCGACGGCAAGGTCGTGCCGGGCTACCAGCAGGAGGAAAACATCGAGCCGAACTCCGTCACCGAAACATTCGTCGCCGCCAAGTTCTACATCGACAACTGGCGCTGGCGCGGGGTGCCGTTCTACCTGCGCACCGGCAAGCGCATGCCGCGCCAGACCTCGATGATCGCGATCCGCTTCCGTCATCCGCCGCAGCAGCTGTTCCGCGAGACCCCGCTCGAATCGGTCGATCCCAACTGGATCCTGCTGTCGATCCAGCCCGACGAATCGATGCGCATGGAAATCCACGTCAAGCAGCCGGGGCTCGATATGGATACGCGGCTGATGCAGATGAACGCGAGCTTTCTGAAAACCGACGAGCAGACGCTGGACGCCTATGAAACGCTGCTGCTCGATGTCATCGAGGGCGATCGTTCGCTGTTCCTGCGTTTCGACGAGGTCGAATGGGCGTGGCGGGTGGTCGATCCGATCCTCAAGAACTGGACGGTCGAGCGCGAATTCATCCCGACCTACGCCGCCGGCAGCTGGGGGCCGGCGGACGCCAATCGCCTGTTCGACAGCGACGACCAGACCTGGCGCAACGAGCTGTGATGGCGACCCAGTGGCGGGTGTTTGCCGATGCCGATGCGCTGGTGCGGGCGCTGGCCGACGCGCTGTGCGCCGAGGCCGCCGCAGCGATCGCCGCGCGCGGGGTATTCCAGCTGGTGCTGGCGGGCGGCGGCACGCCGCGCGCGCTGTACGCCGAACTTGCGCGACGCGGCGCGGGCGATGCGCGCCGGCACATCTGGTACGGCGACGAGCGATGCCTGCCGGCGAACGATCCGGAGCGCAACAGCGCCATGGCGGAGGCCGCCTGGCTCGCGGCGTCGAACATCCCCGAAGAGCAGCGCTGGCCGATCCCCGCCGAGTACGGTGCCGGTGAAGGCGCGGCGGTGTATGCGGACTGGCTGGCGCGCGTGGATGATTTCGACGTGGTGCTGCTGGGCATGGGCGAGGATGGACATACCGCGAGCCTGTTTCCCGGTCACGACTGGGGCGCACAAGCAGAGAGCCCGGACGCGCTCGCAGTGCACGATGCACCGAAGCCGCCGCCCGAGCGGGTGAGCCTGTCGGCGGCGCGGCTGAATCGCAGCGCGAAGATGTGGTTCGTGGTGACCGGGACAGGCAAGCGCGATGCGTTGCGGCGCTGGAGACGCGGCGAGGCGCTGCCGGTGGCGGCCGTGCAGGGCAAACTGGAGACGGTGGCCTGGCTCGATGCCGCCGCCTGTCCGGCGGCAGCCTGATCAGCCGGCCGCGTCGAGTCCGTTGTCCTGGATTTTCGCCGCTTTGCCGCGCGCGGATGCCAGCATCGCCGCCCGCGTCGCCGGCGTTTCCAGGCTGATGCGGCCGAGCGTGCCGCTGCGGTAATCGGTCAAGAGGACCATCGCGGCTTTCTCCAGATCGAGTTCGCCGCCGCGCCCCTTGAGGATGCAGCCGCGCTTCTTCGCCACCGCTTCCAGCACGCCGGTGGCATCGAGCCCTTCCAGCGCAAAGCCGTAGCGCACCTTCAGCAAACCCGGATAGCGTTCGAGCAGGATGCTTGCGAGGAAGGTCGCCACCTCCTCGTCGATCACCGCGTTGCGCCCGATGGCATGGCTGGCGGCGAGCATGAAGCCGTCGGCGTCGTGCTCGATTTTCGGCCAGGTCATGCCTGGCGTGTCGACCAGGATCAGCCGCGGCGACAGGTTGATGCGCTGCTGCGACTTGGTGACCGCGGGCTCGTCGCCGACCGCCGCGACACGGCGCTTGACCCAGGTGTTCATCAGCGTCGACTTGCCGACGTTGGGAATGCCCATGATCATCAGGCGCAGCGGCTTGAAGGTGTCGTCGCGGTGCGGCGCCAGCTTCTGCGCCAGCGCCGGCAGCTTCGCCACGTCGCCCGGTTTCTTGGCGCAAATCGCCACCGCCAGCACGCCGGGCTGCTTGTTGAAGTAGTCGAGCCAGGCGCGGGTGGCTTCGGGATCGGCGAGGTCGACCTTGTTCAAAAGCTTGAGGCAGGGCCGCTGGCGGTGCGCGCGCAGCTCGTGGATCATCGGATTGCTGCCGGCTTCCGGCAGGCGGGCGTCAAGCACCTCGACCACCACGTCGATCTGCGCCATCGTCTCCGCGGCCTTCTTGCGCGCGGTGGTCATGTGACCGGGGAACCACTGGATCGCCATGGCGTTCGGGCCTCTCAAGGGATCGGCGTCAGCCGCCCCCGCTGCCGATCCCGTGCGCGGCGGCGAGCACCAGCGCGTCGAAGTCGGCCGCGCTCATCAGGCCGCGCTCGGCGACGATGTCGCGCACCGGGCGGCCGGACTTCTCCGACACCTTGGCGACCTCGGCGGCCTGGTTGTAGCCGATCTGCGTGTTCAAGAGCGTCGCGAGCGCGACGCTCTGGTGGATGAAGAACGCGCAGCGTTCCCGGTTCACGACGATGCCCTTGAGGTTCTTCTCGGTGGCCGCGTTCATTGCGTTGGTGAGCCAGTCCATGGCGTCGAACAGCGCACTGCCGAGTGCCGGCATCATCACGTTGAGTTCCATCTGGCCGGCCTGCACCATGTAGGACACCGCGGCATCCTGCCCCAGCACCTGGAAGCAGACCTGGTTCAGCATCTCGAACATCACCGGGTTGACCTTGCCGGGCATGATGCTGGACCCGGGCTGCACCGGCGGCAGCTGGATTTCGCCCAAGCCCGTTCGCGGGCCGGACGCCAGCAGGCGCAGGTCGTTGGAAATGCGCGTGAGTTCCAATGCCAGATTGCGGATTTCGCCGGATAGCCGCGCGAGGTCGTGCATCGACTGCATCTGCGCGACCAACTGTCCGACCTTGATCGGTTCGCCGGTGAGTTGCGCCAGTTCGGCAGCCGCGCGCGCAGGGTAATCGGGTGAGGTGTTGAGCCCGGTGCCGGCGGCAGATCCCCCGAGGCCGATTTCGCACAAGGCCGGGCGCACCGCGTCGAGCGCTGCGGCGCAACGGGTGAGCGTCCAGGCGTAGCCGGCGAATTCCTGCCCCAGCGTGGTCGGCACCGCATCCTGCAGGTGGGTGCGGCCGGATTTGACCGTATCCTTCTCGCGCTCGGCCAGTCGCGAGAATTCGGCGGCCATCGAATGCACCGCTGCGATGAGGCGCGGCAGCTTGGCCAGCACCGCCAGGCGGATCGCGGTGGGGATGGTGTCGTTGGTCGACTGCCCCATGTTGACGTCGTCGTTGGGGTTGACCGGCTTGTAGGCGCCTTTTTCGCCGCCCAGCGCGACGTTGGCGAGGTTGGCGATGACTTCGTTGCTGTTCATGTTGTGGCTGGTGCCGGCGCCCGCCTGGAAGCGGTCGACCACGAACTGGTCGTTATACTCGCCGCCGAGGATTTTCTCGCAGGCGTTGACGATGGCGTCGCGCTTCTGCTCCGGCAGCCAGCCGGGCTGGCAGTTGGCACGCGCAGCGGCAAGCTTGATCCGCACGTGCGCTAGTACGAAATCCCTATCCGGGCGGCGACCCGAAATGGGAAAATTGACCACGGCACGTGCGGTTTGTGCGCCATACCAGGCATTCTGGGGAACCCGGACTTCGCCAAGTGAGTCTGTCTCGATGCGGAATTCATTCATGGTGGAAAAACCAATGCAGACGTTACAAAGAACTCGATTTTATCCGATGTGGCTGGCTGGGTTGGTGCTGGCACTGACGGTGTCGTGGACGCAGGCGGCGGATTTCAGGGTGACCGACACCGAAGGCAAGTTGCATACGCTGTCGGGCTACAAGGGCAAATGGGTGCTGGTGAATTACTGGGCGACTTGGTGCCCGCCCTGTCTGGAGGAAATTCCCGATCTGATTGCGCTGCACGAGAACAAAAAAAACAATCTCGTCGTCATCGGCGTGGCGCTCGATTACCGCAACGCCAAGCAGGTGACCGATTTTGCCGACGGCCTGCTGGTCAACTACCCCATCGTGCTGGGCAACGCGCAGATCGTGAACCAGATCGGGCCGGTGCGGGGCTTGCCGACAACCTATCTGTACAATCCGGACGGCAAGATGGTCGCCCAGCAAGTGGGGGCGATCACCCGCGCCGCAGTGGAAAACTATATCGCCGGCAAAACGGCCAATTCCAAGAAGTAAGCTCAGTCCGCAACACCGAGGAGACACCATGCGCCAAATGCTTATCGCGTTCTTGCTGCTGTTCGCTGCGCCCACCTGGGCGGAAACGCGCGATCCGACCAACCATTTCTTTCAGCCCAAATTCGGCGACTTCAAGGCCGAACTCGATGCCGCCAGACAGCAAGGAAAAAAAGGCATCTTCATGTTTTTCGAGATGGATGAGTGTCCGTTTTGCGAGCGCATGAGGGCCACCATCCTCAACCAGGCCGATGTGCAGGATGCCTACCGGGCGCAATTCCTGCTGTACCCGATGGACGTCAACGGCGACACCGAGATGTCCGATTTCCAGGGCAAGCACACTACCGAAAAGGCCTTTGCCTTCAGCCACCGTGTGCGTGCGACGCCGACGCTGCTGTTCTTCGACCTCGACGGCAAACTGATAACGCGCCACACCGGCCCCACCAAGGACAAGGCTGAATTCCTGCTGCTCGGAAAATACGTGGCCGAGGGTGCATACGCCAGCCAGCCCTTCACCAAATACAAGCAAGGCAAATGAAGCAGGGGGCATGGGCCGTTCTGCTGGCATGCGCGCTGTCCGCCGCCGCGTCGGCCGAGCGGCTGACGCTGGATCAGGCGCTGGCGAGCGTGGCAGCGCCTCATCCCGACCGCCGGGTGGCCGAAAGCGCATTGGCGCTGTCGCGCGCGGATCGCGAGCAGGCAGCGAGCCGCCAGGACTTCAGCCTGTTTCTCGACGGCAGCCTTCGAACCGGACGGCGCCCGGACGGCGACTGGAAGCCGGACAACATCGGCCGTGTCGTCGCGCGCAAGCCGCTGTTCGATTTCGGCCGCAGCAGCCAAGCCATTGCGGCGGCGGATCAGGATGTCGCGGCGCGCCAGGCTGAACTGCTCAATGTCGAGAGCCTGCGCCGCATCGACGTCATGGCGCGTTACTTCGATGTGCTGCTGGCCGACATGCAGTCCGCCGCCGACAGCGAATTCGTCGCCGTGGCCTATGTGTCGTGGGACAACGCGAAGGACCGCTTCGAAGTGGGCCAGATCAGCCAGCCCGACCTGCTGCGGCTGGAAGCCGAATACCAGGATATCCGCGAGCGCCGCAACGCCAGCCAGCAGCGCATGCGCAGCACGCGGCAGAAACTCGCCCACGCGCTCAACCGCCCCGGAAAGCTGCCCACCGAACTGGCCGATCCGGCCTTGGCGGACAACGCCCGGCCGCTACCCGAATACGAATCCCTGCTGCCCTGGGTGATGGAGAAGAATCCGCGCGTGCTGGCGCTGCAGGCGCAGGTGGCGGCGGCGGATGCGCGACTTGCGGCGGTTCGCGCCGAGCGCTATCCGCTGCTCGACGCCGAGGTGGTCGGCGGCGGCTACAGCCGCGAGTCGTCCACGCGCGACGGGCTTAGCGCCGGACTGGTATTCAACATTCCGCTGTATCAGGGCGCGCGCGTGGATTCCCGGGTGGCACGCGAGCTGGCGCAGAAGGAACGCAGCGTCGCCGAACTGGAAAAACTCAAGCTCGACCTGGCGGACACCCTGCTTGCCACCCTGCAGGAAATCGAATGGCTGCGCGATAGCGGCCGCCCCGCCGCCGGCAAGCAGATCGAATACCGCGACTGGGCGCTGGAGCGCTCGCGTGCGGAATACGAACTCGAACTGAAAACCAATCTGGGCACCAGCATGGCTGAAACGCAAATGGCGCAGTTGCGCCGCAAGCAGGTGGAATACCGCCTGGCGCTGGCGCTGGCGCGGCTGGAAGCATTGTCCGGCGGCAGTTTGCCGCCTGTTGAGGGAGCACGGAAATGAAGCAGAGCGTCGTGGCCGGAGCGTTGGCTGGCTGGTGGCTGGCGGCAGCCAGCCCGCTATGGGCGGCAGACAAGGTCGAACTCACTACCCGTGTCTCCGGGGTGGTGGACGAGGTGCTGGTCAAGCCCGGCCAGCGCGTCAAGAAAGGCGCGGTGCTGCTGCGGCTGGACAAGACTGTCTTGCAGGCGCGTTTCGATGAAGCGACAGCGGAGCATGCGCGCGCGCAGGCCGACGAAGCGGACGCCAGGCGCGAACTCGACCGGGCGGAGGAGTTGTACAACCGCACCGTGTCGTCGACCACCGAGCTCGACGCGGCGGCGCTGCGTCACGTGCGTGCGCAGGCGGCCGTCTCTGTCGCACAGGCGCGCCGCACGATTGCGCAAAAGAACCTGAGCGATGCGGAGCTCAAGGCACCGTTTGCAGGGGTGGTCAGCGCGGTGCCCGGTGCGCCCGGCACCGTGGTGGCCGCGGACTGCCAACCGAAGCCCCTGGTCATCCTGGACTCCGGGCGCCCGTAAGCCGCCTGCGCCGGGCGACCCGTCCGGCGTTCAGCCGCCCATGCGTTGCGTCACGCCTGCTTCCATTTCCGCCGCCTGGTGCGGCGAGGCCACGGCGGCAATCACCTTGCGGCACACGGGTAAAACGGCCTTGAATCCGGCAAGATCCTGCACCTCGCTCATCTGCCTGTAGGCCGGGGATTTGGTTCCCACCAGCGCAGCCATGAACTCCAGTACATAGGCTTGTACTTCCGCCAGGTTTACGGTGCTCTGCGCCGGTGCGCTGGCGGCGGCAGCGGCATGCACCGTCGTCATGTTGCGCAAGGGCTGGATGAAGCCGTTTTGCAGCAGTTCGTTCACCATGGTTTCCAGTTCGGCGCAATTGGGCAGCTTGCTGCGTAATTCGCCAAAAGAAATACCATTCCCCACACTGAACAAAATTTGCCGGTGCCGCGGCCGCAGCGTATGGCCCAGGTTGAAGATTTCTTCCTGTCCCTTGAGCGTACGGGACAATTGCATCGTCATTTCCATGGTCGCCTCCGTTATTGTGATTACAGGTGTACCGCCTGCGCCCGTTACGCTGCATAGCTTGTGCCAGCGAAGGGTGGGCGCGCAGACCCGTCGGGGCGCAAGGTTTTCAGCGTGGCGGAGTCGCTGCGGCGGGGAACGGCAGGGCGGTCGGGGTGATGGAGAGGTGACAGAGCGTTGAGATTTCGCCGGGTGGCTCAGGCGTCTTTCAGCGTCAGGCGGGAGATGTTTCTGCCGCGTCCGGGGAGGGCGTCAGCTGCGGGAGCCGGTGGATGCGTCTGCCGACTTGGTGGCGGGGAGGTAATCCCAGTGGCGTTTCCAGGCACCCACCACCAGATTCGGGTATTCCGGGCGGCCCAGGCTGCCGTTGTAGCGTCCCAATGCGCGGAACAGGTCGCCGCGTTCGATGTCGATATAGTGGCGCAGGATCAGTGCGCCGTAGCGCAGATTGGTGCGCAGCTGGAACAGGTTGTGGTCGGGATTGCCGATGGTCTTGACCCAGAACGGCATCACCTGGGTATAGCCGCGCGCTCCCACCGGCGATACGGCGTATTTGCGAAAACCGCTTTCCACGTGGATCAGGCCAAGCATCAATTGCGGGTCGACCCCGGCACGCGAAGCCTCCCAGTGCAGGGTGGTGAGGAATTCCAGCCGCTCGGCTTCGTCCGGCATGCGCTTGGCGAGCCGGCGCGACATGTCCTTCAGCCAGGCCGCCTCGTCGGCGACATTGCGAAACGCGGTGCGGGTGACGGCGGTGTCCGCCAGCGCACGCTGCAGGGACGAGCGCACGTTGGCCGACATCGCTTCCTCGCGCTGTCCGCCCGCATGCGCGGGCAGGGCAAGCAGCAGGGCGGTGAGCAGCAGTCCGATGCGCGTCGTTTTTTTCATGTCAGTGCCCCAACAATCCCGTCAAAAATTCCGTGGCGCCGGCCAGCGCGATTTTTTGCGCTTCGCTGCTTTGGCCCGCCGCAGCGCGGCGCGGCTGGTATTCGACGACGCCGTCATTGAGTCCGCGTTCGCCCACGGTGACGCGATGCGGAATGCCGATCAGCTCGGCGTCGGCGAACATCACGCCGGGGCGCTCGTCGCGGTCGTCCAGCAGCACGTCGAAGCCGGCGGCGGTCAGGTCAGCATAGAGCGTATCGGCAGCTTTTTGAACCATCTCGCTTTTGGCGTAGCCGATCGCCACGATCACCAGCAAGAACGGTGCCATGGACTTCGGCCAGACGATGCCGCGCTCGTCATGGTACTGCTCGATGGCCGATGCCACGATGCGCGACACGCCGATGCCGTAGCAGCCCATTTCCATTGCCTGGGCCTTGCCGGCCTCGTCCAGGTAGGTGGCGTCCATCGCCTGCGAATACTTGCTGCCAAGCTGGAACACATGGCCGACCTCGATGCCGCGGCACAGTTGCAGGCTGCCTTTGCCGTCGGGGCTGGGATCGCCGGTGACGACGTTGCGTATATCGGCCACGCTGTCCGGTTCCTGCAGGTCGCGGCCGAAATTGACGCCGGCCAGATGCAGTTTCGGCTTGTTCGCGCCGCAGACGAAATCGCTCATCGCCGCGACCGTGCGGTCCGCGATGACCTTGATCCGGCTGCGGTCGAGCCCGACCGGCCCCAGAAAGCCCGGCGGGCAATCGAAGGCCGCGCGAATTTCGGCCTCGTTCGCCAGGCGGAAATCCGCGAGGCCTTCCAGCTTGCCGAGTTTGACTTCGTTCAGCATGTGGTCGCCGCGCAGCAGCAGGACGACCATTTGCTCACCGGCCACGACGGCGATGAGCTTCACGGTGCGCTCGAGCGGAATGCCGAGCAGGGCGGCGACGTCCTCGCAGGTCGTCTGCTTCGGCGTCTCCACCTCGCGCAAGGTCTCCCGCGGTGCGGCGCGCGCCGTCGCAGGCGCAAGCGCCTCGGCCAGTTCGACGTTGGCGGCGTAGTCGGAATCCGGGCAATACGCGATCAGGTCCTCGCCGGAATCGGCCAGCACGTGGAATTCGTGCGAGGCCGAGCCGCCGATGGCGCCGGTGTCGGCGGCCACCGCGCGGAAGGTCAGCCCCAGCCGGCTGAAAATCCGCGTGTAGGCGTCGTACATGGCCTGGTAGGTGGCGGCGAGGCTGTCGCGGCCGGCGTGGAAGGAATAGGCGTCCTTCATCAGGAATTCGCGCGCGCGCATGACGCCGAAGCGCGGGCGGATCTCGTCGCGGAACTTCATCTGGATCTGGTAGAAGTTGACCGGCAACTGGCGGTAGCTCCTGATCTCGCGGCGCGCCACGTCGGTGATGACTTCCTCGTGGGTGGGGCCGAAGCAGAAGTCGCGCTGGTGGCGGTCCTTGATCTTCAGCATCTGCGGGCCGAACACCGCCCAGCGCCCGGTTTCCTCCCACAGTTCGGCCGGCTGCACCGCCGGCATCAGCAGTTCGATCGCGCCGGCGCGGTTCATCTCCTCGCGCACCACCGCCTCGACCCGGCGCAGCACCCTGAGGCCCAGCGGCATCCAGGTATACAGCCCCGATCCCAGGCGCTTGATGAGGCCGGCGCGCAGCATCAGCTTGTGGCTGACGAGCTCGGCCTCGGACGGGGCTTCCTTGGTGGTGGAAATGAAGAACTGGCTGGCGCGCATGGTGAGGCAATCAAAACGAAAAACGGCATTTTAACGTGCGGGCGTGTAATCTTTCGCGCTCGATTTTTGAGATGGGGCGACCATGCGCTTGAGGTTTGGGAAACGCCGGGCAGACGATGGCGGGCTGGAAGTGACCGAGGAGCGCGGCCTGCGCACGCTGCACCTGGGCAGCCGCGCGATCCAGAGCGCGATGCGCGTGAGCCGGCCGTGGGATCTGGAACTGGCCTATACGCGCGCGATGATGGGCTTCCTGATGTTCAATCCGATGCCGCAGGATGTGCTGATGATCGGCCTCGGCGGCGGCTCGCTCGCCAAATTCATCCGCAAGCAGCGGCCGCAGACGCGCATCACCGCGGTGGAGATCGATCCGCGGGTGATCGCCGCCGCCCGCACGCATTTCGAGTTGCCGCCGGACGACGCGGCGCTCACCGTGGTCGAAGCCGACGGCGCGCTGTATGTGCGACAGCATCCCGGCAGCGCCGACGTCATCCTGCTCGACGGCTTCGACGCCGGCAATCAGGTGGAGGCGCTGGCGACCCAGACGTTTTATGCGGCCTGCCGCCGCGCGCTCAAGCCGGGCGGCGTGCTGGCGGTCAATCTATGGGGGCGCGACAAGGCGTTTCCCGAGTATTTCGCGCGCCTTTCGCGCGCGTTCGACGGCGAAGTCGGCTGGATTTCGGTGCAGTACAAGACCAACGTCATCGTGTTTGCGTTCGCCGAGCCGGGTGCGGCAGCCCGGCTCCTGGACGCGCAGCCTCGCCTGGCCGACCTGTCGAAACGCTGGGGGCTGGATTTGCGCGGCTTCGCGCGGGATTTTCAGTGGCTGGAGGCCGGCGCGCCCTTGCTCGATTGAATGCGGCCGGGCGGGGCAGCGGGGTTCGGCATCAGGTGCGCGCTTTCATCGCCTGGCTCCGAAACAGCGCCAGCGTAGCCGAACGTCGCCCCGGAAACCGCCGCATGAAGTGCTGTCCATGCGCCGTGCAGGCGAGGCGGCTGCCGACGGCTTGGGCGTCCTCTGGAAATACCAATTAAAACAATGCTTAACGGCCGGTTTCGGGCGGTGCAAGGTTTGCAATTTCCGGCGGGTGTGAAAGAATGCAGGTAATCGAACTTTATTGATGGTGGCGGCCATGATCGACCGAGAAGGGTACCGCCCGAACGTAGGCATTGTGTTGTGCAACGCGCGCAACCAGGTTTTCTGGGGCAAGCGCGTCAACCAGCACGCCTGGCAGTTTCCCCAGGGCGGCATCAATGCAGGGGAAACGCCGGAACAGGCCATGTTCCGGGAACTGGAAGAAGAAGTGGGCTTGCAGGCCGAGCATGTGCGTATTCTGGGACGCACACGCGAGTGGCTGCGTTACGACGTGCCTGCCCATTGGACTCGGCGCGACAGCCGCGGCCTCTATCGCGGCCAGAAGCAGATCTGGTTTTTGCTGCGGCTGACCGGACGCGACAGCGACGTCTCGCTGCGAGCCAGCACTCACCCCGAGTTCGACGCCTGGCGCTGGAACGAGTACTGGGTGCCGATGGATGCGGTGGTCGACTTCAAGCGCGAGGTCTACCGTCTGGCGCTCGAGGAACTCGAACGGTATCTGCACAAGGACGTGCGCTATTTACGCCAGCGTGCGCACCGTCCGTGCGACCGGCGTGGCATGGTGCTGGATCTACGGTTGAAGCCCTGAAGTTCGGGGCAGTGGAGGCGCGATGAAGATACGGATCCATGCCTCAACCACGCTGACGACCGCTTCATGCCCCGCCCCTGGAGCGCCCTTGTGGCAGATCGCGCCTACGCGCGATAGCGGCGGCAAGCGGTTGACCGACTTCATGATGCTGATCCCGCGTTTGCGCAGCCGGCCGCTTGCCGAGATCGAGCGCACCTCGCGTGATATTCAGGCCGTACTGGCGCTGCATCAGGAGGTGGTGTTTGCCGATCTCAACCTGAAACTGAACCTGCTGTGGGTGTCGTTGCGCCCACGATCGGGCGCGATAAGCGAACTGGCGGCGGCGATCCGGCTGCGCGTGCCCGAGGCCGTGCTGGTGGCGCATTACGCCGAACTCCGATAGCCGCCCTGCCATGCCGATCGGGCGAACCCGAGTCATCGGGAGCGCCGTGCGGGCCGAAGAACAAGTGTGTGCAGCACTTCGGCGGCGGCTCAAAGCCCCTGTAAACGGCAGGGAATCCCGCGTCTTTTCAGCGTTTCCTTTTACCCAAAGCAGCAGAATTCGTTAAAATGAGCGATTGCTAATTAACCTGCCGGAGCAAACATGGCCGTTTCTGAACTTCAGGTGCAAACCGCACTGAAAGAGTTGGTCGATCCCAACACCCACAAAGATTACGTCTCGACCAAATCTGCCCGCAACATCAAGATCGACGGCAGCGCCGTTTCGGTCGATATCCTGCTGGGCTACCCGGCGCAGAGTCAGCTGGCCGTCATCAAGCAGCAGGTCGAAGACAAGCTCAAGAGCATCGAAGGTGTCACCGCCGCCACCGCCAACGTCAGCTTCAAGATCGTTTCGCACAGCGTGCAGCGTGGCGTCAAGCTGATTCCCAACGTCAAGAACATCATCGCCGTGGCCTCCGGCAAGGGCGGTGTCGGCAAGTCCACCACCGCCGTCAACCTGGCGCTGGCGCTGTCCGCCGAAGGCGCCCGTGTCGGCATGCTGGACGCCGACATCTACGGCCCGTCGCAGCCGACCATGCTGGGCATCACCGACAAGCCCGAATCGACCGACGGCAAGAACCTCGATCCCTTGATGGGCCACGGCATCCAGGCAATGTCGATCGGTTTCCTGATCGACGTCGAAACGCCCATGGTGTGGCGCGGCCCGATGGTGACCCAGGCACTGGAGCAGCTGCTCAACAACACCAACTGGAAAGAACTCGACTATCTGGTGGTCGACCTGCCGCCCGGCACCGGCGACATCCAGCTGACGCTCGCCCAGCGCGTCCCGGTGACCGGCGCGGTGATCGTCACCACGCCGCAGGATATCGCGCTGATCGACGCGCGCAAGGGCCTCAAGATGTTCGAGAAGGTGGGCATCCCCATCATCGGCGTGGTCGAGAACATGAGCCTGCACATCTGCTCGAAATGCGGCCACGAGGAGCGCATCTTCGGCGAAGGCGGCGGCGAGCGCATGTGCAAGGACTACAACGTCGAATTCCTCGGCGCGCTGCCGCTCGACGGCAGCATCCGTGCCGACACCGATTCCGGCAAGCCGTCGGTGGTGTCGGATCCGGATGGCCGCGTGACCGATATCTACAAACAGATTGCGCGCCGGGTTGCCGTCAAGATCGGCGAAACTGCGGTGGATCACTCCGCCAAGTTCCCCAACATCGTCATTTCCAATACCTGATGAGCATCAAGTCCGACCGATGGATCCGCCGCATGGCGGCTGAGCATGGCATGATCGAACCGTTCGAACCGGGGCAGATCAAACAGGCCGCTGGCCGATCCATCGTGTCGTACGGCACGTCGAGCTACGGCTACGACGTGCGCTGTGCCAACGAATTCAAGCTGTTCACCGACATCAATACCACCATCGTCGACCCCAAGGCCTTCGATCCGAACTCCTTTGTCGAGGTCAAGGGCGATTCCTGCATCATCCCGCCGAATTCCTTTGCGCTGGCGCGCACCGTGGAATATTTCCGCATTCCGCGCAGCGTGCTGACCATCTGCCTCGGCAAGAGCACCTACGCGCGCTGCGGCATCATCGTCAATGTGACACCGCTGGAGCCCGAGTGGGAAGGCCACGTGACGCTGGAATTTTCCAACACCACGCCCTTGCCCGCGCGCATCTACGCCAACGAAGGCGTGGCGCAGATGCTGTTCCTCGAATCCGACGAAGTGTGCGAAACCTCGTACAAGGACCGCGGCGGCAAATATCAGGGCCAGGTCGGCGTGACGCTGCCGAAAATTTAATCCCCGGGGCACCGGGGATTCGTATAATCCGCTTCTTTTAATCCGCCCATTCCGACGGCTTCCCTCTGGAGCAGGCCATGCGCTTTCGTTTTCCCGTTGTCATCATCGACGAAGATTTTCGTTCCGAAAACGCCTCGGGGCTGGGCATCCGCACGCTCGCCGAGGCGATCGAAAAAGAAGGCATGGAGGTGCTGGGCGTCACCAACTACGGCGACCTGACTTCGTTCGCCCAGCAACAGGCGCGCGCCTCGGCATTCGTGCTGTCGATCGACGACGAGGAACTCGCGGGCACTGCCGAGGATGCGCAGACGGCGCTGCAAAAACTGCGTGCGTTTGTCGAGGAAGTGCGTTTCCGCAACGCCGAGATCCCGATTTTCCTGCACGGCGAAACCCGCACTGCGCGTCATATCCCGAACGACATCCTGCGTGAACTCAATGGCTTCATCCACATGCTGGAAGACACGCCGGAGTTCCTTGCGCGCTATATCCTGCGCGAAGCGCGGGCCTATCTCGACTCGCTGGTGCCGCCGTTTTTCCGCGCGCTGACCCATTACGCGGCGGATGGCTCGTACTCTTGGCACTGTCCCGGCCACTCGGGCGGCGTGGCGTTTCTGAAATCGCCGATCGGCCAGATGTTCCACCAGTTCTTCGGCGAGAATCTGCTGCGCGCCGACGTCTGCAATGCGGTAGACGAACTGGGGCAACTGCTCGACCATACCGGCCCGGTTGCAGCATCCGAGCGCAACGCCGCGCGAATTTTCAACTGCGATCACCTGTTCTTCGTCACCAACGGCACCTCGTCGTCCAACAAGATGGTGTGGCATGCCAACGTCGCCGCGGGCGACATCGTGGTGGTCGACCGCAACTGCCACAAGTCCATCCTGCACGCCATCATCATGTGCGGCGCGATCCCGATTTTCCTGACGCCGACGCGCAACCATTACGGCATCATCGGGCCGATCCCGATGGATGAGTTCCGTCCCGAAAACATCGCCAAGAAGATCGCGGCGCACCCGTTTGCCAAGGACGCGAAGGGTGGGCCGCGCATTCTCACCATCACCCAGTCGACCTACGACGGTATTCTGTACAACGTCGACATGATCAAGGAATTGCTGGGCGACACCATCGACACGCTGCACTTTGACGAAGCCTGGCTGCCGCACGCGACCTTCCACGACTTTTATCGGGGCATGCACGCAATCGGCAAGGATCGCCCGCGCGCAAAGGATGCGCTGGTGTTTGCCACCCAGTCCACGCACAAGCTCCTGGCCGGCTTGAGCCAGGCCTCGCAGATCCTGGTGCAGGACGCCGAAACGCGGAAACTCGATTTCCACCGTTTCAACGAAGCCTATCTGATGCACATGTCGACCAGTCCGCAGTACGCGATCATCGCCTCGTGCGATGTGGCGGCGGCGATGATGGAGCCGCCCGGCGGCACCGCGCTGGTCGAGGAGTCGATCAAGGAAGCGCTCGATTTCCGTCGCGCCATGCGCAAGGTCGACGAGGAATTCGGCGATTCGTGGTGGTTTACCGTGTGGGGGCCGGAAAAGCTCGCCGAGGAGGGCATCGGCGAACGCGAAGACTGGATGCTGACGGCGAACGACCGCTGGCACGAATTCGGCAAGATCGCGCCGGGTTTCAACATGCTCGACCCGATCAAGGCCACCCTCATCACGCCGGGACTGGACATGGACGGCGCCTTTGCCGACTGGGGCATTCCGGCGGCGATCGTCACCAAATATCTGGCCGAGCACGGCGTCATCGTCGAGAAAACCGGGCTGTATTCCTTCTTTATCATGTTCACCATCGGCATCACCAAGGGCCGCTGGAACACGCTGGTGACCGCCTTGCAGCAGTTCAAGTCGGACTACGACGAGAACCAGCCGCTGTGGCGCGTGCTGCCCGAGTTCGTGGAGAAACATCCGCGTTATGAAAAGACCGGGCTGAAGGATCTATGCGACCAGATCCACACCATCTACAAGGCCAACGATGTGGCGCGGCTGACCACCGAGATGTATCTGTCGGAGATGGCGCCGGCGATGAGACCGGCTGACGCATTCGCCAGAATGGCGCACCGCGAGATCGAGCGCGTCGAGATCGACCAGCTCGAAGGCCGCATTACCGCCATGCTGGTGACGCCGTATCCGCCGGGAATTCCCCTGCTGATCCCGGGCGAGCGCTTCAACGCGACCATCGTGCGTTATTTGCAGTTCACCCGCGAATTCAACGAGAAATTCCCCGGCTTCGAAACCGACGTGCACGGTTTGGTCGACGACGTGGTAGATGGCAAGACGCGCTATTACGTCGATTGCGTGATCTGAGTCGGCGGTCCGAGCGGCTTGATTTGCCAGGCAAAAAGCGTATGATTTGCAGTCCCCGGTTTGCCGGGGATTGTTTTTTGACCTTGGCTGTACTTAAACCTTGCTCCACCGCACCGCAGCGGGGGGCTGAACCGAAAGGAAACTCGATGCGGCATTACGAAATCGTATTTATCGTCCATCCCGATCAGAGCGAGCAGGTGCCCGCCATGATCGAACGCTACAAGGGCAATATCACCACGCGTGGCGGCAGCGTCCACCGCCTGGAAGACTGGGGCCGCCGCCAGATGGCCTACCCGATCCAGAAAGTCCACAAGGCCCATTACGTGCTGATGAACATCGAGTGCGACCAGGAAACCCTGGAAGAACTCGAGCACGGCTTCAAGTTCAACGACGCCGTGCTGCGCCATCTGACCATCAAGCGCGACGCCGCGGTGACCACGGCCTCGCCGATGATGAAGGAAGAGAAATCGCGCGACATGCTGGACAGCGCCAAGCCGGAAGCAGCAGCCGAGCAGCCCGCCGCAGCCTGAGCGAGTGAATCGGCTGGCCATCAGCGGAGCCCTCATCCAGGTTGACCCGGTGCGATACAGCCCGGCGGGCGTGCCGATTGCGGAGGCGGTGATTCTTCACCGCAGCAGTCAGTCGATAGCAACCCAGACCAGGCAGGTGGAATGCGAGTTGACGGTGCAGGCGAGCGGATCGCTTGCCGGCCAGTTGGCTCAACTGGCCACCGGAACGCAGGTCAAGCTGGAAGGCGCGTTGAACCGGCGCAGCGTGAACAGCCGACAACTGATCTTGATATTGAATCGAATCGAAAAGGAATAAATCATGGCCCGTCCCATGGGTGGAAAATCCGGCGGCAAGTTCGCCAACAAGCGCCGCGACAGCGGCAACCGCGGTCTCTTCAAGCGCCGCAAGTTCTGCCGCTTCACCGCCGAGAAAGTGGTCGAAGTCGACTACAAGGACGTCGACGTGCTGAAGGAATTCATCGCCGAAAACGGCCGCATCATCCCGGCCCGCATCACCGGCACCAAGGCGCACTACCAGCGTCAGCTGGGCACTGCGATCAAGCGTGCGCGCTTCCTGGCGCTGATGCCTTACACCGACCTGCATTGAGGAGACGGCCATGCAAGTGATTCTGATGGACAAAGTCGTCAACCTGGGCAATCTGGGTGACGTGGTCAAAGTGAAAGACGGTTTCGCCCGCAACTTTCTGATCCCCACCGGCCGCGCACGCCGCGCCACGCAGGCCAACATGGAAGCGTTTGCCGCGCAGAAGGCCGAACTGGAACGCGTCGCCGCCGAAAAGCTGGCCGATGCCCAGCGCCGCGGCGAAAAGCTGGAAGGAGCCCGCGTGACGGTCAGCCATAAAGCCGGTGTCGACGGCCGTCTGTTCGGCTCCGTGACCAACGCGGACATCGCCGATGCACTGAAGGCGCAGGGCCATGATGTGGCGAAGGCGGAAGTCCGTTTGCCCGAAGGTCCGCTCAAGGCCATCGGCGAATATCCGGTGGTGCTGGGGCTGCACCATGACGTCACCGCCAACATCACGGTGGTGGTGGCCGGCGAACAGTAATTCCCGGCGGAAACCCCAAAAAGGGAGCCCGGCGGCTCCCTTTTTTATTTATGCCCCTAGGTGTGTAACCCCACCAGGTTATTCAGCGAATTCAAGCGGCTGACGGGAGGCAAGTATCCCAGACTGGCGTGGGGTCGATGCCAGTTGTAGCGATG
>NCIH01000047.1:0-20637 GCA_002281975.1 Hydrogenophilales bacterium 17-64-11
GCCTGGCGCTGGCTGTCGTTGAAATAGGCCGGCACCGTGATGACGGCTTCGGTCACTTCCTCGCCGAGGTAGTCCTCGGCGGTCTTTTTCATCTTGCGCAGGGTCTCCGCCGACACCTGCTGCGCGGCCATTTTTTTGTCGCGCACTTCCACCCAGGCGTCGCCGTTGTCGGCCTTGACGATCTTGTAGGGCATCAGGCCGATGTCCTTCTGCACTTCCTTCTCCTCGAAGCGGCGGCCGATCAGGCGCTTGACCGCGAACAGGGTGTTCTTCGGGTTGGTGACCGCCTGGCGCTTGGCCGGCGCGCCGGTGAGGATTTCGCCGTCTTCGGTGTAGGCCACGACGGAGGGCGTGGTGCGTGCGCCTTCGGCGTTTTCGATCACCTTCGGCGTGCCGTTTTCCATCACCGCCACGCAGGAGTTGGTGGTACCCAGGTCAATGCCAATAATGCGTCCCATGATGCGTTCCTTCTAAAAAAGTTCTAATTGATTTAAATGTGGGGGGGATGGCGCCCATTTCAAGGCGGGGGCCAGCCGGGCCGGCTCAATCCTTGCCTTTGGCCACCATCACCAGCGCCGGCCGCAGGGTGCGCTCGTGCAGGCGGTAGCCTTTCTGCAGCACGGTGACGACCGTGTTGGCGGGCTGCTCGGACTCGACTACCTGGATCGCTTGATGCAGATGCGGATCGAACTTCTCGCCCATCGGATCGATGTCGTGCAAGTTGAACTTTCCAAATACCGCAACCAACTGCTTCAGGGTCAGTTCGACGCCGTCCTTCATGTTCTCCACGCTTGGCGAGTCGGCTGCCAGCGCAGCTTCCAGGCTGTCCTTCACCGCCAGCAGTTCGCCGGCAAAGTTTTCCACCGCGAACTTGCGTGCCTTGTCGACGTCTTCCGCCGCGCGGCGGCGCATGTTCTCGGTCTCCGCCTTGGCGCGCAGCCAGGCGTCGTGATGCTCGGCCGCCTGCAACTCGGCGGCCTTCAGCAGCTCTTCCGGGCTGGGCATGATTTCCTTGGCGGGATGGCTTTCGGCCGCTTCCACATTGATTTTGATGTCGTCCTGCATATCTGGGCTCCCAATTGTTCTCGCGGGTAAATGGGGCCGAACCATGCGGATTCAATAGGGGGGCAGTATTTTTTCATCGCCGCTGCCCGGGCGAGGTGCGGCGCATTTCGATTTGCTGCGCGCGGGGGCTTCCGGTATGATGCGCGGCTCCCGGAGAGGTGGATGAGTGGTTTAAGTCGCACGCCTGGAAAGCGTGTTCAGGATAATATCCTGACGGGGGTTCGAATCCCCCCCTCTCCGCCAGTTGCCTGGTGCCGGCGCATTTCCGTTTGCAGCATACGGATGCCGGCGTCGAATGGCTGGCCGTAGCGCAATGCCGACGGCATTGCTGTATCTGCTCCGGCAGCTTCCTCCAGACTTCCCGCGCGGGCCTGACCGGTCTCCCGACGCGTCGGCGCGGGCCGTGCGTTTCAGGCTGCCGCAGCCTTGTTGCGTTCGATCAAGGCGTAGGCCGAGTGGTTGTGGATGGACTCGAAGTTCTCCGACTCGACTACGTACGAATCGATGCGCCTATCCGCATCCAGCGCCGCCGCCACATCGCGCACCATGTCTTCGACGAATTTGGGATTGTCGTAGGCGCGTTCGGTGACGTACTTCTCGTCCGGCCGCTTGAGCAGGCCGTAGAGTTGGCTCGACGCGTTGTCCTCGGCGACGCGGACGACATCCTCGATCCAGATGAAACTGTTGGCGCGCACCGTCAGGGTCACGTGCGAGCGCTGGTTGTGCGCGCCGTAGCGGGAAATCTGCTTGGAGCATGGGCACAGGCTGGTGACCGGAATGACGACCTTCATGGTCTGACGGTAGCGTCCGTCGCGGATTTCGCCGATGAAGGTCACGTCGTAATCGAGCAGGCTCTCGACCCCCGATACCGGTGCCTTCTTGTTGATGAAGTAGGGAAAGCTCATTTCGACGTGGCCGGAACGGGCTTCCAGCCGTTCCACCATCTGGCGCAGCATGTGCTCGAAGGACGCCACCGATATTTCCCGCTCGTAGCCATTGAGGATCTCGAGGAAGCGGGACATGTGGGTGCCCTTGAAGTGATGCGGCAGGTACACGTACATGTTGAACAGGGCGATGGTGTGCTGCACGCCGCCGGTCTTGTCCAGGACTTTGACGGGATGGCGGACGGCCTTGATGCCGACCTTGTCGATGGCGATCCGGCGCGCGTCGGGTGTGTTCTGGACATCGGGCATGGAAGCGGCCGTGCCGCCCGGGCGCGCGGCGGGACAGGGCAGTTCGGTTTCGCAGACGGTATCGCAAGTAATCATGGGTGGCTTTCTGTAAACGGGGCCATTACGGCAGGAATCTGGAAACCTGTTTCAGCACTTCCGGTCCGGGCGTGCCGTAGGGAATGATTTTCACCAGCTTGCCGCCGGTGTCGATCAGGTAGGTGTTGACCGTGTGATCGACGGTGTAGCTCGATCCGGTCGGCACGTAGCGGAACTGGGCGCCGTACTGATCGGCCACCTTGCGCAGTTCCTGCTCGCTACCGGTCAGGGCCAGGATTTCCCCGCCGAAGTGCTTGATGTAGGGATCGAGTACGTCCGGGGTGTCGCGCTGCGGGTCGACGCTGATGAAAATGGGCTGCACCAGGCGACGTTTCTCGGGCGGCAACTGAGCGAGCAGTTGCTGGAACTGGAGCAGTTCGGCGGGACACATCTCCGGGCAGTAGGTGAAGCCGAAATACAGCAGCACGACTTTGCCCCGCAGGGACGACAGCGAAACCGGCTCGCCCCTGGTAGTGTGCAGCGTGAAATCGCCCCCCAGTGTCGTCGCTGCCGATGACGGGCCAGCCAGACACAAGGCAAGCCAGACCAGCGAAATGCGCAGCGCCCCCAACATATCGTTCCTTTGCGGCATGAAGATGGCAAGCGTCAAGCAGGAGACATGCCATGAAGATATCGGGATGCCGGCGCCGCGCCCGGAGTTGCCGCACGGGTGTGCCATACCCGAAAAAGGAATGCCGGGCGTTGTCATGCGGGGTGTCCCGATTACGTGACAATTTGTCCCGCACCCTTCGTCGGCTCGGGTATATTCAATATCAAGGTAGGGAGCCTTGATCTGCTGCGCCTTAAGAACAATAAACATCCAGAGTCGTTTTAATGGTTTGGCGTGGATATTGCTTTCGAGAGGATGAGAGTGATGGAGAGGCAAGAAATCTTGGAACATGCCCGTCAGGTGAACGCGGTGGTAGGGTTGGGGGGCGCGATGGAACCGGTGGAAGTGGTGCCGGCGATCGCGCGCTCATGGAACCGATGCGCCCACGACTTTGGCCTCGATCCGGTGCGGGATGAGCCGGTCGTGGTTCTCGACAGTCGCGAACTCAAGGAACGCCAGGGGCCGCTGGAGCCCTTGCGCGCCATTGCCCAGGGCGAAATGGCGACGCTTTACCAGCAGCTGGCGGGTTCCGGTTTCTCGGTGCTGCTGACCGACCGTGAAGGCGTGGTGCTGGATTTTCTGGGCGACCCGACGTTCACCAAGACCGCCGCCGAGTGCGGCATGGTGGAGGGCGCCCTGTGGAGCGAGCGCCACCAGGGAACCAATGGCATGGGCACCTGCGCCATCGAGCAGCGTCCGATCCTGGTCCACCACAATGAACATTTCCTGTCGCGCAACATCGGCCTGACCTGTTCGGCTGCACCCATTTTCGACTCCGAGGGCGGCCTGCTCGCGGTGCTGGATGCTTCCAGTTTCTCCCACATGGCGCAGCAGCACACGCTGGTACTGGTCAACATGTCGGCGCAGATCATCGAGAACCGCGCATTCCTGTGCCGTTTCCGCGACCAGTATGCGCTCCGTTTCCATAGCCGCCCCGAACTCATCGGTACGCTGTGGGAAGGCGTCCTGGCGCTGGACGAGGAGGGCCGCATCCTCGCCGCCAACCGCAGTGCGCTGTTCCAGTTCGGCTACAAGAAACCGGCCGACATGGTCGGCCTGCAGTTGCGCGACCTGTTCAATACCGGCATGGCCGCGTTGATCGGCCACAAGAACCTGAGCTGGCTCAACCCGGTTCCGCTCTACGAAGCCCGTCAAGGCAATCGTTTCTTCGGCCTGATGCGCCCGCCGGAACACCACGGCCCGTCGGCGGCTGCGCCCGCGCGCCGTGCCGCGCCTGCGGTCGCGGTGCCGGGCAACCCCAAGGTCGTGCACCTGGAGGAACTGCAGTTCGGCGATCCGACCATGGAATACAACGTGCGCTGCGCCAAACGCGTGCAGGACCACGACATTCCCATCCTGCTGTCCGGCGAGACCGGCACCGGCAAGGAAATCTTTGCCCAGGCGATCCATTACGCGCAAGCGGGCGTGAACCGGCCTTTCGTCGCAGTGAACTGCGCGTCGATTCCGGAAACCCTGATCGAAAGCGAATTGTTCGGTTACAAGTCGGGCGCTTTCACCGGCGCCAACCGCGAAGGACGGCGCGGCAAGATACTCCAGGCCAATGGCGGCACGCTGTTCCTGGACGAGATCGGCGATATGCCGGTCATGTTGCAGGCTCGCCTGCTGCGCGTGCTGGAAGAGCGCGAGGTCATCCCGCTGGGCGGGGAAGTCCCGATCAAGGTGGACCTCAAGCTGATCAGCGCCACCCACCGCAACCTCAAGGAACTGGTTGCCGAAGGCCGCTTCCGCGAAGACCTGTATTACCGCCTGCAAGGCATCACCCTGACCCTGCCGCCGCTGCGCGAGCGTCAGGACAAACGCGAGCTGATCCGCCACGTTCTTGCCATGGAGTGCGGCGCCCGAGAAGAGGCCGTTCTCAGCGAGGGGGCGCTGCGCCAGCTGGAGGCCTATTCCTGGCCGGGCAATATCCGGCAGTTGCGAACGTCCTGCGCACTGCGCTGGCGATGCGCGAGGGCAGGGAAATCACGGTCTACGACCTGCTCGAGGAAATCAGCCGGCTGACGCCGGGCGCGCAGCACGCGGAATGCGCCACGGAAGCGGCCCCGCTGTCGTCCCTGGAAACGGCGGAGCGCGACGCCATCCTGCACAACCTGGAGAAGTTCCGCTGGAACGTCACCCTGGCTGCCCGCCATCTCGACATCAGCCGCAACACCCTGTACCGCAAGATGAAAAATCTCAATATCCGCATCAACAAGGAGGAATGAATTGCCGTCCGCGCCCTTCGTCACCTGGGTCGAGCCTGCCGACCTGGGCTTCAACTCCGCCCACTTCATCACCTATGGCAAGGTATGCGAAAACCTGCACGGCCATAACTTCCATGCCCGGGTGGCTGCCCATGGCGGCGACAGCGGCGAGGGCTATGTGCTGGATTTTGTCGCCCTGACCCGTCTGGCCCGCGGCATCTGCCAGCAACTCTCCGACCGCGTCATCCTGCCCGGCACCAGCCCGGTGGTGAAGCTGGCCGAGGAAGACGGCCTGATCAAGGCGGAAAGCTTCGGCAAGCGCTTCTGGGTGGAAAAGGAAGGCTGCGTCGTGCTGCCTATCGCCAACGTCACGGCGGAACTGCTTGCCTTCCACATCGGCGAGCGGCTGGTGGAGGCTCTGCGCCGCGAGAATCTGACCGCCGGCGTGCAGCTGCTGGAAGTCGGCGTCGAGGAAGCCGACCGCCAGTGGGGGTTTTCGCGCCACCGTCCGCGTCATGACTGAACCGAAAATGCCGCGCATCGCCTGGGGGCTGACCGGCTCCGGCCACTATCTGCGCGAATGCCTGGAGCTGATCGATCAGCTGCCGGATGTGGACGTGTTCGTGACCCGGGCCGCCGTCGAAGTGTTGAGCATGTACGGCATCCCGCTCAAATCGCTGCGCGGGAAACACCGCGTCTACCAGGACCACACCGCCAGCAGCGTGCCGGTGGGCTTTCTCTACAGCGGCCACTACCATACGCTGATCATCGGCCCGGCCACCTCCAACACCGTGGCCAAGTGTGTCGCCGGCATTTCCGACACGCTGGTCACCAACCTCTATGCGCAGGCCGGCAAGTGCCGCATTCCCAGCATCGTGTTCGCCTGCGACACCGAGCCGGCCATGATCACCGAGGCACCCGACCGTACCGTGACGGTCTACCCGCGCCCCATCGATCTGGAAAACACGCGGCGCCTGAAGTGTTTTCCCGATACCCTCGTGACGGAGAGCGTCGCCGCACTCAAGGCGGCCATCGAGCAGCGCCTGGCATGCCTGAACACATCCTTTTCCTGACCGGCCGCCTGGCCGAGTCGCAGCTCAGGCGCGTGCTCGGCGACCTGGGCGACGCCGGCTTCACCTGGGAGGTGCAGGTGCTGGGCGTGCAGGTGGCGGCCTTGCTGACCGCCGACATGATCCGTCGCCGCCTCACCGACACCGGCCGGGCCGACCGCATCCTGCTGCCCGGCCGCTGCCGCGGCGACCTGGCCGCACTGTCCGCGCATTTCGGCATCCCCGTCGAACGCGGGCCCGACGAACTCATGGACCTGCCCGGATTTTTTGGCCGTAAACGCCGCGCGCCGGACCTCTCGCGCCACGATGTCATCCTGTTCGCCGAACTGGTGGACGCACCGCGCATGGGCATCGAGGCCATCCTGGCCCAGGCCGCCGCCTACGCCGCCGACGGCGCCGACGTGATCGACATCGGCGGCCTGCCGCAGACGCCGTTCCCGCATCTGGAAGAGACCGTACGCGCGCTCAAGGCCGCCGGCCACCGGGTCAGCGTGGATTCACTGGATACCGATGAACTGCTGCGCGGCGGCCGCGCCGGCGCCGATTACCTGTTGTCGCTCAGTTCCGCTACCTTGCACCTGGCCGACGAGGTTGCCTCCATTCCGGTGTTGATCCCTGCCCGCCATGGCGACCTCGACGACCTGGTCGGCGCCATGCAACAACTGGAGGCGCGTGGCAAGCCCTATCTTGCCGACCCCATTCTCGATCCGTTGCCGTTCGGTTTCGCGTCGTCGCTGGCGCGCTACCACGAACTGCGCCGGCGCATGCCCCAGGCGGAGATACTCATGGGCACCGGCAACGTCTCCGAACTTACCGACGCCGACACCGCCGGCATCCATGCCCTGCTGCTGGGGATCATGGCCGAGCTCGACATCCGGGCCCTGCTTACCACCCAGGTCAGTCCCCATTGCAAGAGCGCGGTGCGGGAGATCGATGCTGCCCGGCGCATCATGTTCGCCGCCCGGGAGGCGCAAAGCCTGCCCCGCGACTTTTCCGACGACCTCCTGGGGCTGCGCCACCGCAAGCCGTTTCCCTATGGCCCGGACGAGATCGCCGCCATGGCCGCGGCGGTGAAGGACCCCAGCTTCCGCATCCAGATCAGCCAGGCGGGCATGCACATATACAACCGCGACGGCCTGCATACCGCAACCGATCCATTTCAGCTCTGGCCGCATCTCAAGCTGGAACATGACGGCGGCCACGCCTTCTATCTGGGCGTCGAGCTCGCCCGTGCCCAGATCGCCTGGCAGCTCGGCAAGCGTTACAGCCAGGACGAACAACTGGCCTGGGGCTGCATGCAGCCGCGCCCGGCCGAGGACGCGAGCCGGCAGTGCGCCCCCGGGCCGACCCGCGCCGATACAACGAGAGAATTATCGTGAGCCTGATCTTCGAAGCCATCCTCACCAGCGCCACGCCCGGCGGCGCCACCCACATCGCCCCGCTGGGTTTCCGGCGCGAAGGCGGGTTCGTCGTGCTGGCGCCGTTTCATCCCTCGCGCACCCTGGACAACCTGCGCGCCACCGGCCTGGCCGCCCTGAGCCACACCGACGACATGCGCGTGTTCGCCGGCTGCCTCACCGGGCGGCGCGACTGGCCGCTCATGCCATGCGAACGCATCGCCTGCGGCCGGCTGGAAAACGCCCTCAGCCACGTCGAGCTGGAAGTGGCACGCATCGAGGAAGATCCGCTGCGGCCGCGCTTCCTGTGCCGCGAATTGATCGCCCGCAACCATGCGCCGTTTCCCGGCCACAATCGCGCCCAGGCCGCCGTCATCGAAGCGTGCATCCTGGTCAGCCGCCTGAACATGCTGCCTGCCGACAAGGTGCAACGGGAAATGGACTACCTCGCCGTCGCCATCGACAAGACCGCCGGGCCGCGCGAACTGGAGGCGTGGGGCTGGCTCAGAGAGAAGATCGCGGCGCACCGGGCGATGCAAGCGGCATGAGCGCCTGGCTCGCCAGCATCACCGATGCCGCCGAGGCGCGCCAGGTGCTGGCCGCCGGCGCCGCCATCGTCGATGCCAAGAACCCGCATGCCGGCGCGCTCGGCGCGCTGCCGCACGACACCGTGCGCGCCATCGTCGCGGCGGTGGGCGGGCGCGTCCCGGTCAGCGCCACCATCGGCGATTTCCCGGACATGAACCCTGCTGCGGTGGCGGCCGCCGTTGCCGCCATGGCCGCCACCGGCGTCGACTTCGTCAAGATCGGCCTGTTGCCGTCGCCCGCGCTGGCCGATTGCCTGGATGCGCTGGCGCCGCTCGCCAGCCGCCACCGCCTGGTGGCCGTGCTGTTTGCCGACCGCGAGCCGGATTTCAGCCTGATCGAGCGGCTTGCCGAACGGGATTTCACGGGCGTCATGCTCGACACGGCGGACAAGGCCGGCGGCGGCCTGCTGGCCCATCAGCCGGCGGCGCGCCTGGCGCAGTTCGTGGCGCAGGCGAAAAAACCGGGGCTGCTCAGCGGCCTGGCCGGCTCGCTCAAGCTGGCCGACATTCCCGTCCTCGCGCCCATCGGCCCGGACTACCTGGGGTTTCGCGGCGCTCTCTGCCGCCACCACGCCCGCACCCGGACGCTGGAGCCGGACGCCCTGGCGGCGCTCAGCGAGGCAATGGGGCGGGAGGCGGCACCGGGGGCGTGATCGCCGCCGGGCGATGGTCGCGGCCTCCGAGTGGCTGAAGCATCGTTAGGCGCCGGGGGCTCAGGCTGAACGCCGCGAATGCCCGCAGTGGACGGTTGCCGATGGAAATGTCGAACCGAGCGGGCGTCCGGCGGCGGCAAAGGATCGGCTCATCGCGCCTGGGCGAACTGCTCGCGCAGGCTATCCAGGGTTGCCTGCTCGCCGCGGACACGGAAGAACGCACCTTCGTCGTCGGCGCGCTCCTCCAGCACTTCGCAGCGCGCGAAGATCTCCCCGCGCAGCTGCTGTGCCGACCAGGGAAGGAAAAGCTCGGCCTCGACCAGATCCCGCTGGAAAAACGCCACGATCGCCGTGCGCAATTTTGCGACGTCGCCGGGGCGGCGCGCGCTCATCACGATGCAGCCGGGGTAGGCGGCGCGCAGCGCGGCTTCGCATTCGGCTTGCGCCGCGGCGTCGCCGACGTGGTCGATCTTGTTGAAAATGCGCAGGCGCGGCACGTCCTGCGCGTCGATCTCGCTCAGCACCTGCTCGGTGGTTTCGATCTGCCGCTCGAAGCCGGGATCGCTGGCGTCGATGACGTGCAGCAGCAGCGACGCATCCAGCGCCTCGTCGAGCGTCGACTTGAACGACGCGACCAGCCCGTGCGGCAGGTTCTTGATGAAGCCGACCGTGTCGCTGACCAGCACGCGCGGCACGCTCTCCGGGTAAAGGCTGCGCACGGTGGTGTCGAGCGTGGCGAAGAGCTTGTTGGCGACCAGCACCTCGCTCCCGGTGAGGGCGCGCATCAGGGTCGATTTGCCGGCGTTGGTGTAGCCCACCAGCGCCACGCTGGCGAGCCCCTGGTGCGCCTGCCGCCGCGCGCGCTGCGTCTTGCGCTCGACGTCCATCGCGGCGATCTCCTTCTGTAGTTCGGCGATGCGGTCGCGGATCTTGCGCTTGTCCAGTTCGGTGTGCGACTCGCCGGCGCCGCGCCCGCCGACGCCGCTGCGCTGCCGTCCCTGCGGCCCCGCGAGTTTCGCCGCCTCGCGCAGGCGCGGCGCCAGGTAGCCGAGGCGCGCGATCTCCACCTGCGCGCGCGCAGCGGGGGAACGCGCGTTGCGGTGGAAGATTTCGAGGATGACCATGGTGCGATCCATCACCTGGCAGCCGACCTCGTTTTCGAGGTTGCGCGCCTGCGACGGCGAAATCTCGTGGTCGACGAAGATGACGTCGATCGGCTCGGCCGAGACCGCGTCGTCCAGGCCCTCGACGAAGTTGGAGAGGCGATGCAGGGGGTTCTGCGGCTCGCGGTCGGGTTCGCTTGCGTCGCCCGGCTCGCCGTTCACGAAGCGGCGTATCTCCTGCCGCTTGCCGACGCCCAGATACGCCGTCGAGTCGAAGCCGGAACGCTTTTGCGTGAACGTGCGGGTGACCGTGAACCCCAGTGTCTTTGCCAGCTCGCGCAGTTCGGTCAGCGACGCCTCGAATTCAACGTCGCTCACTCCCGGCAACTGCACCGACGCCACGACGGCGTACTGGGGTTTTTCCTTGACTTCATTTTGCATGCGGTGCGGGCTTCTGTCGGATGGGCGAAGCCGGGCATTATCCGCCAATGTAATCATCCTTTCACGCCAAGCATTTCCCGGCCGCCCCGTCCAGCCGTTGCAGGATTTCCTGCAGCCACGCCCCGTGTTCCGGTTTCATCACGCAGGCGCGTAGGCAGGTGATCGTGTCCGCGTCCCAGGCACGCACCGGCTTGAACGGCTCCAGCATGGCCCTGGGCATGGCGACCAGGGCCAGATGCAGATCGCGTTCCCGGGCGGCCTGGAAAACCTGGCGTGTCCTGGCCGAGGCCAGGCTGGCGGTGTCGGCGCGCACGGCCCAGACGACGACGTCGAGCTGCGGCGGGGACAGCGGGACGAAGCGCTCATCCTGCGCCAGCGCATGGTGCAGCGCCAGCGCGGCGGCGCGGCCGGCTTCCAGTCCGCGGGCGAATTCGCCGCCGCGGACCAGGGGCAGCAGCCGCAGGGTGGTCCACAAGGCCACGGCGGCGGCGCCGGGGCGCGAGCATTCCAGGGAGATTTCCCCCAGGTGGGGGTCGTCGCTGCCCAGATAGGTGTACGGCGAGTCATGCCGGTAGACCTGCCGGACGTGCGCGTCGCGGAACAGGATGCAGCCGCAGCCGTAGGGCTGCAGGCCGTGCTTGTGAGGGTCCACGGCGATGGAGTCGGCTTGGGGCAGGGCGTCGAAGGCGCGTCGGGCGTCGCCGTCGAGGTTGGCCGCGAGGGTGAAATAGCCGCCGTAGGCGGCGTCCACGTGCAGGCGGAAGGCGTGGCGCTGGCGCAGGGCCAGGATATCGCGAAGCGGGTCCACGGCGCCGGTGGCCGTGGTGCCCAGGGTGGCCACCACGGTTCCCACCGTGCCGCTGGCCAGCGCGCGCTCCAGGGCTGCGATGTCCATGCGCCCAAGGCGATCCGCCGCAACCGGGTGGAAGGGCACGCCCAGCACGCCAGCCAGCCGCTGGTGGCTGTAATGGGCCTGGGCCGAGGCGGCGATGCCCCGGCCGTGGCCGAGTTCCCGCGCCGCCCAGAGCGCTTCGAAGTTGGCCAGGGTGCCGCCGCTGCACAGGTGCCCGAGGTGGGTGTCCCAACCGAACATGGCCGCGATCCGGGCCACCGCCTCCTGTTCCATGCGCGAGCTGGCGCGGCCGCCGTCGTAGGCGTGGTTGTTGGGGTTGAGGCCGAGGCTCAGGGAATAGGCCAGCCGGGCGGCCGGGTGGGGCGGCTTCTGCATGTGCCCCAGGTAGAGCGGGTGATGATAGGGGTCGGTATCGCGCAGGCGTTCCGCCGCCGCGAGCAGGGCCTCGCGCAGGCCGGCGGGGAGCGCGCCGGGGCGGGCGTCCGGCAGCTTGGCGAAGCCGGCGTCGAGGATGGCCAGAGCCGCGTCGAGCAGTTCGAGTTCCGCTTTCCGTCCGGATGTCATGATTGAGGCCTTGTCTGCGGGCGTAGTGGCTGCCGCCCGGTCAGTCGCGCTTGAGCAGGTCGCGCACCGCCCGTTCGATTTCCGGGTGGTCGAATTCGCGCCCGCCGATTGCGCCGGCAACGATGCGGCCCTGCCGGTCGATCAGATAGGTGGTCGGCAAGCCGGCCACCCCCCACGCCTGCATGGTCCTGCCATGGGGGTCGAGCAGGATCGGGAAGGACGGGGGCGTTTCCATCCGGCTGCTGAAGGCATGCACGGTGTCGGCGTCCTCGCCCACGTCCACTGCCAGCACGACGAAATTATCCCCGCGCAGCTTTTGCGCCAAGCGTTCCATCGACGGCATTTCGCGGCGGCAGGGCGGGCACCAGGTGGCCCAGAAGTTGACCAGCACGACCTTGCCCTTGAGCGCCGCCAGGTCGTGAAGCTGGCCATCGAGATCTTTCAGCTTCAGTGCCGGGGCGGGGTTTTTTGCCGCTGCCGCGGTCAGGCTGTGGGACAGGGGAGGCAGGCCGGCGGCGAGCGCGGGTGCGCCGAGCGCCAGCAGCAGCGCGCCCAGCAGGTTTACGGTCCGGCCCGCAAGCTTAGGGTTGCCTTCGCGGGCGCGGGCGGCATGGACAGGGTCGGTTTTCATGGGGGCAGGCTGGGTTGATTCATTCATGGGGTTCATCGGGCCATCTCTCGTTTCCCGCGTTTTGGCGTCGCGCCGCCCATCCGCTTCCTGTCGGCGCATCGGGCGGTGATGCGGCTGGCCGCTGGCGGCAATTTCCGATCCGCTTTACTGCCCATGCCTGCAGGCGTCGTGCGCTTCTCTCGGCGGAACGGGGGCAGCCATCGGCCAGGCCAGCCAGTCGTCCAGGGTGGCGGGGGCGCAGTGGCTGAGGATGTGGATCGGTTTGGCGTAGCGGGCCGCGAAACCGGGAAAGGCGCTGTCGACCAGGCCGGCGTCGGCCAGCGCCCGGATATCGCCGGCGTCGCCCTCGCCGTGCTTGACCAGCGCCAGCGCTTCCGCGCCGAGATGGTGCGCGAGCCAGACCGCCAGGCTGTCGGAGGTCACCGACCAGCTTTCCGGGATGTCGGGCGCGCCCAGACACATGCTCGATGGCAGCCAGACCGGCGTGCGGCCGTGCGCGATGGCATCGGCGATCACCTGGGTCGTGGCGGCGGGGAGCAGATCCGGTTCCAGGTCGCACAGCATCAGGCCGTATTGCTCCATGGCGAGCAGGCTCAGGCGATGCGCTGCCGCTTCGCTGAAACGGCAGCGCCGCTGCGCCGCACGCACCGCGTCGGCGAACGGCCCGCCGCCGGGCACCAGCACGACGCGGCCGCCGGCCCGCGCCAGCGCGTCGAGCCAGCCGGCGAGCCACGGCGAATCGTGCAGGCTGCCGCCCAGTTTCACGACTCGGAGCATTGTTCCTCCGCTTGCGCGGCGGCCATTCCGCCGCCCGATTCGCGCACCAGCCTGAGCATGGCGGCCGCCTTGTCGAGGCATTCCTGATACTCCTCGTCGGCCTTCGAGTCGGCGACGATGCCGCCGCCGGCCCAGAAGCGCAGCGTGTCACGCGCCAGGACCAGGGTGCGGATCGCGATGTTGCTGTCCATGTCGCCGTTGAACCCCAGCCAGCCCATCGCCCCGCAATACACGCCGCGCCGGTCCGGCTCCAGCTCCTCGATGATCTGCATGGCGCGCAGCTTCGGCGCCCCGGTGATCGAGCCGCCCGGGAACGATGCGCGCAGCAGCGCCACCGCATCCACGCTCTCGGCCAGACGCCCGGTCACCGTGCTCACCAGGTGGTGCACCGTCGCGAAGCTCTCGATCTCGAACAGGCGCGGCACCGCCACCGACCCCGGCGCGCATACCTTGCCGAGGTCGTTGCGCAGGAGGTCCACGATCATCAGGTTCTCGGCGCGGTCCTTCAGGCTGTCGCGCAACTCCCGCGCCAGCACCGAATCCGCCTCGGGCGCCGCGGCGCGCGGACGCGTGCCCTTGATCGGCTTGGTCTCGACGCGTCCCTGCCGCACTTCCAGGAAGCGTTCCGGCGACGACGACAGGATGCGGACGTCGGGCAGGTTGAGATAGGCCGAATACGGCGCCGGATTGAGCCGGCGCAAGGCCTGGTAACCGAGCCAGGGATCGCCGGTGGCGGGCGCGGCGAAGCGTTGCGCGAGGTTGACCTGGTAGCAGTCGCCGGCGGCGATGTAGCGCTGGATCTGGCTGAAAGCCCGGCGATAGGCGTCGCGGGTGAAATTGCAGTTCACCGTGCCGACGCGGAACGGGCGCCGCCGCGGCGCTGCGGCGCCCGCGGCGGTGCCGAACAGGGCGGCCAGCCGATCCCAGGTGGCGGCGGTGCGGGGGTCGCGTCCGGCGCCGACCAGCCAGCTTGCGCGCTGCTCGTGATCGACCACGACGGCCCAGTCGTAGATGCCGACCGCCATGTCGGGGATGGCTTCGGCGTCGCGCGCGAGGCGCGGCAGGCGTTCGATGCGGCGCGCGAGATCGTAGCCGAAATAGCCGATGGCGCCGCCGGCGAATGGCAGCGGACTTGGCTGGCCGTCGGCGGCGAGGGCCTGGCGCAGCAGGTCGAACGGGTCGTCGGGAGACAGGCTGACGGGCGGGCCGGCGCCGTCGTGACGGCGGATCTCGGTCATGCCGCCGCGGGTGACCAGCGTGGCGCTCGGGCGGGCGGCGAGGATGTCGATGCGTCCGGCGGTGCTGCGTGGCCGGCCGCTGTCAAGAAACACCGCCCACGGTTCGTCGGCGATGGCTTCGAACAGCTCGGCGCTGTCGGCGCGGTAGGGAAGGACGGTCAGCAGCATGATTTTTCTCCAGCCAGCAGCAGGCCCGCAGCCACGGCCGGCGCGCACCAGTCGATGTGCTCGACCAGCGAACCGGCTATCGGCAGTTGCGAGAAGTTCAGCAGCGGGCGTCCGCTCCTTGCCGCCAGGCGCGGGCCGAGGAAAGCGCCGGCGCCGGCCATCACCAGGGGCGCTTGCGGGTCGAGCGGCACGCGCGACAGCACTTGCCGGATGGCGCGGCCGAGACGCTCCAGTTGCGCGTCGGCGAACCAGGCGGCCAGTTCCGCCCAGGCGGCATCGGACAGATCGCCGGCATCGCGCCCGACCATGCGCGCCAGGCGGACGCGGCTGGCCTCGACGGTCTTGGGCCCGCCGTCGGCGCTGTCGTGCAGATCGGCGCCGTCGGGCAGCCAGCCGAGCAGCCGATGGACGTCCGCGCTGGTGGCGAAGTGTTCCGCCATGAGCGGCAGCCAGCGTCCCGCCACCGGCGCTTCCGGGCTCATGGCCATGACCGGGGTGCGCGCGATGCCGGTGTAGACCAGTTCGCCGGCCGCCAGGCGGTCGCTGTCGCTGGCGCTGGCGGTGGCCACCATGCGGCCGCGCAGCGGGACGATGTCGGCGGTGGTGCTGCCGATATCCACCAGCAGCGCCTCGCCCTGGCGCGCGGCCACCAGGTCGGCGGTGGCGCGCCAGTTGGCCGAGGCGACCTGGTATGGGCGCAGGCGCGCGGAAGCGCCATCGAGCCAGCCCTCGGCGCCGGCATAGAAGCGGACGCAGCCGCTGCCGAGGCGCTGGCACAGCAGTTCGACCAGGGCATGCACGCCGTCCTTGCGGGTGGCGAACAGGTCGGCCATCTCGCCGCTCATGGTGACGGCGTGGCGCAGCGGAGAATCCGGCCACGCGGCATTCCCGGCCAGGATCCGGTCGAGGGCCGCGTGCAGATGCTCCAGGCCGCGCCAGAGCGGACACGGCTCCTGCCAGACCATCAAGACGCGGCCGTCGGCCTCGATGCGCGCGGCCTTCAGGTGCGCGCCGCCGACGTCCCAGCCTATCGTGATGTCAGTCGGCGCAGGCATGGGCCGTCTCCAGGGTGATGGGGCGCAGGCCGCGGCAGGCACGCATCTCCGGCAGCGCGAGCACGCGTTGCGCCGGGTTGCAGTCGAGCGCCGCGCGTAGGCCGGCGTAGGAAACGGTCGCGCGCGGATTCACCTCCAGTACCATCGGGCCGAAGGCGCCGGCGATCAGGTCGACGCCGACATAGCCCCACAGGCCGGGGATTGCGGCCGCCACCCGGGCGGCCAGTGCGGCGTAACGCCCATCGCCGTCGTCCAGCGCATTGACGGTGACGCCGTGGAATTCGAAGCGGTCGCCAGCCAGTCCGACATGCTGGCGGTTCACGCTCAACAGTTGTGCCTGCCTGTCGCAGCACAGAAGGGACAGCGACAGGCTCGCGCCTGCGACGTAAGGCTGGAACACGTGCATCGCGCGGGGGTGGGCGTCATGCCAGGCCTGCGCGGCGGCGGCATCGGCAAACAGCAGGGTATCCTCGCAGCCGACACCGTCGTCGGGCTTGGCCACCACGGCGCCCGTCAGCAGGTCCGGGGTGGCGAAGGTGGGTACCGTCGCCACCCCGGACCCGGCCAGGCGGGCGGCGGTGGCGTGCTTGCTGGCGGCGAGGCGCACCGCGTCCGGCCGGCAGCCCAGCAGCCGTTTGCCGGCGGCCTCGACCTGCCGGTTGAGGGATTCCAGCAGGCCGTCGCTTTCCGGCGCCACCATCCAGGCCGCGTCGGCGGCGTCAAGGCAGCGCGTGAAATCGAAGCGGAAGCGTGCCGCGTCGGTGGCGACGACCGTCAGGCCGGGCCGTTCCGGCATGGCGAGGCGCGCATCGCGCAGGGTCAGGACTTCCATTCCCGGCAGTGCGATGAGATCATCGATCAGCGCCCGCCACATCAACTCGCCGTCGCCCAGGAAGTCGGGCAGCGCCTGTCCGGCATAGCCGCCGCCGGTGACGAATTCAAAGACGAAAACCTTCATGACCGCTTTCTTAAGCCTGATTCCCGTGCTCGACCTGATGGGCGGGCAGGTGGTACGCGCGCGGGCCGGCCGGCGTGACGAATACCGGCCGCTGCGCTCCGTGTTGTGCGGCTCCAGCCGGCCCGAGGCCGTGGTGGAGGGGTTGCTCGCGCTGTATCCGTTCCGCCGGTTCTATATTGCCGACCTGGATGCCATTCTCGGCCGGGGCGATCACCGGGCCGCGCTGGAAAGTCTGCAGCGTGCCCATCCGGCTCTGGAATGGTGGGTCGATGCCGGTTTTGCCGATGTCGCTGCCGCCGCAAGCTGGCGACGCGGCGGCTTGCGGCGGCCGGTGCTGGGCAGCGAGAGCCTGGCTGAAGCGCCCGCACGCGGCGATTACCCCGACGGCAGCGTGTTGTCGCTGGATTACCGCGGCGAGGATTTTCTCGGACCGGCCGATCTGTTGCGCGATGCGGCGCGCTGGCCGGACGATGTGGTCGCCATGACGCTGGCGCGGGTCGGGGGCGGCGCCGGCCCCGACCTGGCACGCCTGGCGCAATTGCGGCGCCTGAATCCGGCCTGCCGGCTGTATGCGGCCGGCGGCGTGCGCCACGCGGCGGATCTCGCCGCGCTGGCCGGGGCCGGGATGGCCGGCGTGCTGCTGGCCTCGGCTCTCCACGATGGTGCGCTCAGTCGCGCCGAGCTCGCCGCTTTTCATGATGATCGTCCCAGGAACGCAACCACTGACGCCAGGGCGAGCGCCCCAGAGCCGGATCGGTGAAGCGGCCGAGCAGGGGCTGGCTGCCTTGGCTTTGCCAGGTTTCCAGATCGGGGCCGACGTATTGACACCATGACTGCGGCGTTTCGTAGAGGGTGAGTTCGCACAGTTCGGGCAGGAAATCGATCAGCCGCTCCCAGATGTAGACGCTGAGGAGTTCGGTGGTGGAGCGCCAGGCCAGCTCCGGGCCGGCGTAGTTCAGGGTGTGATGGTCGAAGCGTTCGACCACGCGGGCGTTCACCACCCGCTTGAGGTAGCCGTAATCGAGCACGCAGCCGGTGATCGGATCGATTCGGCCACGCACCTTCACATGCAGCACGTAGCGGCCGCCGTGCAGGTTGCTGCACTTGGCGGGATGGTCGGTGAGGAAGTGGGCGGAATCGAACACCACTTCCTTGCTTACCGTCACTTCCGGGGTATCCGGATGGAGGCGCGCCCAGACGCCGGGCATCGCCTCCAGCTCGACCTGCAGGCCGTCGAGCAGGCGCGCGGTGTCGGCGCGTGTCAGCGTGCGCAGCAGGGGCGCGCCGATGCCGAGGTCGTGGCTCAGGGCGCGGGTGGCCACGCCCAGCTCGCGCGCCAGATATTCGGCTGCATCCTCCGCATCGTCGGGTGATGCGAAGGGGAGAAATAGGTAGCCGGCATGCAATTCGCCGGCATGGGCCAGATAGGTTGCGTATTTCATACGCCGTTCCGGCGGGGGCACCCTGGCGGGTAGCCAGGGGCCGACCAGATTGCGTTTTTGCGTTACCAGACGGTTCTTCGCCACGACCCGGTGGGTACCGGGCGCGTAGTGATATTCCTGGCGGAAGCGGAAACCGTAAGGCGCGAGTTGTGCCAGATCACAGAACAGCAGATCCAGCCAGGCGATCTCGCCCTCGACCCGGCACAGCGCGCCGCTGTCGTCGACCTTGCCGGCCAGACGCAGGCCAGCGAGAACCGCGCGCGCGGTTTCGTCCGGCACGGCGACGGGCATGGGCGGAAGGGGAGCGGCATCCGCCGCCCCGATCCTGTCCGGCGTCACCAACAGGTCGAGCGGCAGCGCGTGGCGCAGGGCGTACTCCTGCAAGGTGAGACCGCAGCAGGCGAACAGATGCTCGTTGTCGAGCTCCATTACCGTGGTTCCGCACTCCAGGCAACGCACGACGCTCTCCCGATCAGTTGTGGGCGGCGAACGGGTGACCCGCGCTACCTTTCTTGGACACGACTTCCGCTGCCGTGGGCGTGCCGGCAACGGCGCGCTTGATGGACTGCTTGGTGGCTTCGTAGTTGTAGTCCTGGATCTTGGCGTCGTCGGCGGCTTCCCAGTGAATGAACACGCCCACGCAGATGAAGAGGTCGTCGGCCTCGTCGGCGGGGATGGTGCCGTCTTCGACGCAATCCGCCACTGCCATGGCGACGCCGCGCTGGGCCGGGCCGAACATCTGCACTGCCTGCTTGGCGCCCTTGATGGTCACCTTGTTGAACATCATGGTGTTGGGCTTGCAGGGCAGGTTGGGGGCCACCACCGCCAACAGCGAGGTGAAGCCGTCCTTGTTGTTGACCAGACCGTTGCAGAACGCCGCTTCGACGGCGCTGCCGCGGGGTCCCATGATCAGGTCGATGTGCGCCACTTCGTTGCCGTCGCCCACCAGGGACTCGCCTACCATTACGCGATCGATTTTAGCCATCTTTCTCTCTCCTTGAATTGCACAGACTCGGTTGGATTGGAGCGGCCCGCCGGCGCCGAGTTATCCGCCGGCGGGCCGCTTGTTGCAACGCCTGGAAGACGTTTCTAAACATCAAATATCCGGTTGCCCTCCCGCGGGCCGGCTGGTCTCGGCGGGGTCGGTTGCCGCCGCCGACAGCAGGCGATCCGCGAGCCAGGTGGCGACGGTCAGATCGGCGCTGGTGCCGGGGTTGACGCCGGCCAATTTCAAGCCTCGATCGAGATTCGCGAGGTGCCGCCGGGCACGGTTCCAGTCGGGGCATGGCGCCATGTCGGCGACGCAGCCGCAGGCCATGCGCTGCACCTGTGCCGCGGTAGGCGCACCGAATTTACGCAGCACGTGGCTGTCGGGAAAATGGCTCAGGTAGGCCAGGTAGACGTCGGTCAGCGCCCGTGTTTCCTCGCCCCAGCGGGTGCGGCCCTGCTTCAGTGCGTCCATGCCGAGACTAAAGATGTCGGCATAACCGCTGGCGTACTGGCCGGCGATGCGGTCGCGCTGCGCGGCTTCGCGCATGGCCGAGAGCAGGTCCACGGTGGGGGCGGCGTGGACATCGTGGCGCGGGCTGCTGCCGAGTCCGCCCGGCGCGGCCAGGCGGATGGCGCGATAGACCCATTCCGCGTCCTCGCGCGTCGTCTCGTCGAGATCGCGGCGCAGGCGCTGCGGTAGGGACTCGTGCGGTAGGCGGTGCTGTGCGGCACGGATCAGCGGCACCGCCAGCAGCACGATGCCGAGGTTGGTGTTGCAGCCGACCGCCTGGCGCGTCGCTGCGATCGCGCGATAGATCCGTTCGCCGAGCGGCAGTGTGCGATCGGCCACGTGCGGGGCGGCGGCTTCGGCGCTGAGCTGGAAATCGCGCGCGTGCATGCCGTGTCCGGGCGATTCGACGCTGACGTTGCCGGGCTTGAAGGCGAGCACGTCGAGTTCGCAGGCAGTGCGGAAGGCTTCCGCAAGCTCGGTGGTGCCGGGCAGGGGGGACAGGCGCGCGTTCATGCGTAACGCTCCCGCAAAGCGGTTTCCACGTGCTGGTCGAGAAAATCGTTCACCAGCAGGGTGGCCACGTCGTCTTTCACGACCGTTTGCAGACCGCGCCAGGCCGGGATGCTGTTGACCTCGATCACCGTAAGGCGGCCGTCGCGGTCACGCATCAGGTCGACGCCGGCGTACGCCATGCCGAGGGCCTGGCTGGCCGCCTCCGCCATCCGGAACAACGCCGGGTCCGCCGGTGCCGGCAGGCAGCGGGCGCCCTGCGCCACGTTGTTGATCCAACTGGCGCCGCGGCGGGTCATGGCGGCGCGGCTGCGCCCGCCGACCACCAGGACCCGGTAGTCCTCCCAGTTGCCGGTGGCCGAGCCGACGAAGCGCTGCAGGTAGTAGACGTCCCGGTATTCGGCTGCCGGCGGCAGGTCGGCGGGCGTGGTCAGGCGGCGCAGGCCGTTGCCCTGGGAGCCGAACAGGGGCTTCAGCACCAGTTCGTGGCCGCTGGCGGCTTCCCGCATCAGCAGGGCGCGGGCCTGGGCTGCGGACTCCAT
>NCIH01000048.1:0-20490 GCA_002281975.1 Hydrogenophilales bacterium 17-64-11
ATTGACCGTCACCGCCTCGCTCCACTCCCACGCGGCTTGCGCCGGCGCAGCCAGCATGGCCAGCAACAGCGCCGCCGCCCTCACGACTTGCCGCCCAGGAATTCGAGCAGGGTCTTCTGCTTGTAATGGCCGCCGCGCACATAGCGGTCGTAGTCGCGGAAATCCTGCACCGTCTTGAAGCCGGGGATCTGCACGATCTTGTCGCCCTGCGGGGTCAGGTAGACGAACAACGGCGTGGCAAACGCCTTCAGCCGCGCGCCCAGCTCGGCTTCGGTGATGCGCTCGCCGGAAGGCAGCGTCAGCCGTTTTCCCGATTCGGCGTCGACATACACCAGCTCGTAATTGGCGGTGTACAGTTTCTTTAGCGCGGCATCGGAAAACGTCTTCTTGTTGGTGTGGTCGCACCACGCGCAGCCGTAGCGCCCGAAGTACAGGAAGATCGGCTTGCCGCTTGCGCGTGCGGCCGCAAGGCCGGCGTCGAAACCGACAAACGGATAGCCCGGCGGCGGATCGGCCAACGCCGCAGACGCCCACAAACAGCTTGCCGCCACCACGCTCTTGATCAGGTTCATCCTGTCCTCCTTCAGCCACAGTGCCACCATTCTGATAAATTCAGCCACTCGTGCAACCCTCTTTTCTGACCACATGACTCACGATTCCGTTCGCATCGGCCTGGTTTCCGTCAGCGACCGCGCCAGCAGCGGCGCGTACGCAGACCAGGGCCTGCCCGCACTCAAGGCCTGGTTCGGCGAAGTGCTGGCCAATCCCGCCGAATTCGTCACCCGGCTGATCCCCGACGAGCAGGCGCTGATCGAGACGGCACTGGTCGAGCTGGCCGACATTGAGCGCTGTTCGCTCATCCTGACCACCGGGGGCACCGGCCCGGCGCCGCGCGACGTCACCCCCGAGGCGACGCTGGCGGTGGCGCACAAGGTGCTGCCCGGCTTCGGCGAGGCGATGCGCGCAGTGTCGCTGAAGTACGTGCCGACCGCCATCCTGTCGCGCCAGGTGGGCGTCACCCGCGGCGCCAGCCTGATCGTCAACCTGCCGGGGCAGCCCAAGGCGATCAAGGAAACGCTCGACGGCGTGTTCGCCGCGGTGCCCTACTGCATCGATTTGATCGGCGGACCCTACCTCGAAACGCAGCCCGGCACCGTGGCGGCATTCCGCCCCAAATCCGCGTTGCGGCCGCGCGTATGAGCGGCATCCTCGATGCGCTGGCACGGGCGCTGCGCGACCTGTTCAGCCTGCGCGTGCTGTGGGTGGTGGTGTGGCCGATGCTGGTCGCGGCGCTGCTGTGGCTGGTATTGGGCGTGACCTTCTGGCACACCTTCTCCGGCTGGCTTGCGCTGGGGCTCGACGCCATCGGCGTCCAGGCCTGGCTGGCCGGGCTCGAGCCGGTATGGATCGCCCACGGCATTCAGGCGCTGCTGCACCTGCTGCTGTTCGTGCCGCTGGTACTGCTGACCGCGCTCGTCATCACCGCGCTGTTCGCCATGCCTGCGCTGATTCGCCTGGTGGCCGGGCGCGACTATCCCGAGCTCAAGCGCGAAAACGGCGGCGGCCTGCTCGGCAGCCTGTGGAATGCGGCGGTCGCCGTCGTGCTGTTTGTTGCCTTGTGGGTGGCCACCCTGCCGCTGTGGCTGATCGGCGTCGGCGTGATCGTGCCCTTCGTCGCCGCGGCATATCTGAACCAGCGCCTGTTCCGTTACGACGCCATCGCCGAACATGCCAGCGCCGACGAAATGGCGGCGCTGTTCAAGAGCGACCGCACGGGCTGGTGGGGATTGGGGCTGCTGACCGGACTGGTGCAGTTTGTCCCCTTGCTCAACCTGTTCGGCCCGGTGCTCGCCGCGCTGGCGTTCATCCACTACGGCCTGGCGCGCCTCGAACGGCGGCGTTCCGCCTCAGTCGGCTGAGGCAAAACGCCGCCTGAAGCCTGCGTCGAAATTGATTTCGCGCGCGGTCATGGCGCCGATCACGCACTGTTCCAGGCTGGGCGGCATCACCAACTGTCCGGCGCCATTGACCAGGCGGCCGGCCATGATTTCGGCCTGGTGGCGCGGCACCGGCTGCGGCAGTCCGGGTTCGGCGTAACCCTGCGGATAAACCGGCCTGCCCTCGGCGTCGTATTTGTCGGTCGCGCCCAGGGTATGCAACAGTTCGTGGGCGATCACGATATTGTTCTGGCGCGCCTGGCGGGGGTCCGCAAAGGCATGCACCACGCCGATCAGGCCTTTCTGCAAACCCAGCGAATGGTCCAGCGCGATGCCGTCGCGCGGCGCGTGGTACAGCACGAACAGCTTGACCTTGCCGAGCTGCGGCAGCCACTGCCCCGACTGCCGATACACCCACCCGCGCAGCTTCAAGCTCCAGAACACGGTTTTCAGCACGCTGCCGTCGCGCGGCGGCGCGGGCGGTTTCTCCTTCAACTCCGGCAACAGGCTGATTTGCAGCGCCGACGACTGCTTCGCGCCGTAGCGCGCCGTTTCGCGTTCGAGAAACGCATTCAGGTCGTGAAAGTCGCTCGCCTGCAGCGTACGGATCGTCTGCGCCGCCTGCGCCGAGCCGTCGCCGTTGATCGGGACCACGGCCACATCCAGCGGCGCCCGCCAGGCGCGCACCATGGATTGCTCCAGCCAGGTGAAGCCGAGCGCCGCGGCCAGCACCCCCAGCAGCAGCAGAATGCGCAGCCGGCGAAAAGTCATGGCAGGGCGGGCGCGGCGGGTTCAGCGGGCGGCACGGGCGCGATTGCCGGTTTTTTGCCCGCTCCCAGGTTCATCTTGCTGGCGACCAGCTTGCCGCCATCCGCGTTTTTCACCGCCTCGCCCACGCCGATCTTGGCGGCGTCCACCTGTCCCAGCGTGATCAGCGTCTGCTTCACCGCCTCGCCGCGCGCCTGCGCCAGCCGCTGCAGTTCGGCCTCGGTCACCGGGATTTGCAGGGTCAGGCGCTCCAGCATGGCGGCGTGCAGCGGCTGCCTGGCGTCTTTGACCTTCGCGTATTCGGCCTTGATCGCCCTCACCCCGCCCTGCTTGCCGAAACGCTCGCCGTACAGCTCTTCCAGCGCTTTCTGCGCGCGCGGGTTGGTGGTGTCGACGGGGCCGGGCTCGTTGCCGGGCTCGATTTTCAGCCCCATGCGCTGTGCGACATCGCGGCGGATCCACAATTCCTGGATCGCGCGCGTATCGCCTTTCACCTCGTACGCCGGCGCAATCGACAGCGCGAGTTGCGGCCGCTTGGCCAGCGCCTGGCCGACCGCCTTGAGCTTCTCCTGCTCCGGCGGCAACAGGGTGGCCGTGCCGAAATCGAATTCGACGGCTTCGAGCTTGTCGGAACTGATCCCCAGCAGGCTGCCGAGCGCGCGGAAAGGCGCGGTCACCAGCTTGGTCAGCACGTTGACGACGGCTTTCCAGATGATCTTGCCGTAGCTGAACTGCGGATCGTCGAGGCTGCCGGTGACCGGCAGATCGAGGTCGATGATGCCTTCGCTGTCTTCCAGCAGGGCGATCGCCAGGTCGAGCGGCAGCTTCATCGCGTCGGGACTGTCGACCCGCTCGCCGAGCTTGAGCTTGTTGATCACGAACTTGTTTTCGCCCGCCAGCTGGCGCTGCTTGATCTTGTATTCGAGATCGACCGACAGCTTGCCAGAATCGATCCTGCGTCCGGCGAACTTGCCAGAATACGGCGTCATGTTGGTCATTTCCAGATTGCGGAACGTCAGCTTCAGGTCGGTGAAATCAGTCGCCCTGAACGGCTGGATCGAGCCGCGCACGCGGGCCGAGCCAAACTCGTCGACCTTGCCGTCGAGCTCCACCAGCGCCAGCGTCGCCGGATCGGTGGACAGCCCGGTCACCACGCCGCCGAGGTCGTGCATGCGGGTGCCGAACTGCGGCGTCAGCGAAAGGTCGGCGAATTCCGCGTTCGCGCCGACGATGCGCAGACGTTCGACGGCCAGCGGAAACGCGGCCGGCTGGGCGGTCGGCTGGGGCGCCGGTTGTGGCTTTGCGGGTGCCGCGGCGAGCGGCGCCTGCGCCGGCGTGCGCAGGATGCGCTGCAGGTTGATCGACTTGTCCTCGAAAATGATGACCTTGCCGAAGGGATTCAGCGCCACCAGTTCGTTCATGTGCAGGCGGCCGGGGTTGAGCCTGAGTTCGAGGCTGTCGGACGACAGTTTCTTCCAGCCAAGGAAGGCCTCTTCGGTTTCCTCCTCGGTGATGGCGAGATCGTCGACCGCGAAGCCGCCGTCGAAATCCAGCTTCATGCCCGATTTGGCCTGCGCGAACGTCAGCCTGCCACGGGTCGATGCCACGCCCGAATGCAGGTTGAGCCTGGCCACCTGGTTGACGTAGGGCGCAAAGGGTTGCAGCGACAGCCCGGCCAGCTTGAGGTCGAGCCGGCCCGACGTCTTGCCCGGAACGACCGTGCCACTGGCCTCGAAACGGCCACCCTGCCTGAGCGCGAAGCCGGCCTGCAGGGGCACCGCCTTGTTCATGTCGAGGCTGAGATCCTTCAAAGTGACGAAGCCCCTGGCGACATCGATCCTGACCGGCGCATCGGGCGACTGGTCGACGATGCCGACTTCGAGTCCGTCGAGGCTGAGGCGCGCGAGCTGCACGTCCATGGGCGAAGCCGTCGCGGTTTCCGCCTTGGCTGTCGCTGCGGCAGGCGCGCCGGACGCCGGCTTCAGGATTGCGGCCCAGTTGAGGGTCTTGCGCTTGTCCAGCGCCACGCTGGTTTTTGCGCCGCCGAGTTCCACCGCCTCGATGGCGAGCCGGTTTTCCGCCAGCTTCAGCCGCGCGTTGACCAGCGCCGCACGCTGCAATTCCCCCACCTGCTGCGTCCCCGACTGCACCCGCACCGGGCCCAGCGCTGCGTTGACCGGGCCGACATCGATGGCGGCCGCGGCTCCCACCTCGCCCGTCAGCGCCGCGGTCAGGCCGAAACCCTCGGCGCTCACGCCAAGCGGCGCGGCAAAGCTCCGGTCGGTGAAACGCGCCGCCCACTCGGCCAGCTTGATTTCGCGCACGTCGATTTTCCACGGCAGCGACGGCGTGGCGGTTTCGGCTGCCGCCGGTTTGGCTGCCGCGGGCCTGGACGCGGCAGCGTCCTCGCCCGCAGCGAACAGGGTCTGCCAGTCCAGCGTGCCCTTGAGGTCGCGCGTCGCCGTAAGCTTGCCGCCGGCCAGGCTGACGCTCGCCACCTCGATGCGGCGCTGGGCCAGGTCGAGGTTGGCGTTGCCGACGCGCGCCTCGGCAAGCTCCAGCACCGGCGCATGCGATTCCGCACGCGCTTCGCCGCGTGGCGCCAGCGCCAGGTTCTGCACGATCAGGTTGGCGCCGCTGATCTGCACCCAAGGCACGTCCGTGCCGGTTTTGTCGCGCACCATGGCGAAGCGGTAGCGCAAGCCTGCAGCGAGCGTGCCGGACGGCAGTTCGAAATTGCGCGGGCTCTTGACCACCCGCAGCAGATTGCCCAGCCGCACCCCCTGCAGCCCGAGCTCGCCGCTCGATGCGACGGGATTCAGCCCGACGTCGCCTTTCCATTTGAGCGTGCCGCCCTGTTCCGGCAACTTGGCCGCGATCAGGTAATCGCCCCTGTCCTCGGGCAGCGTGGAGAGGCCTTCGAGCTCGATGCCGAGCGGCTGCAGCGCCGCCTTGAAGGGGGCGCCGGTGCGATTGGCATCGGTGTATTCGATGTCGCCGTTGTCGATCTTGATGCGATCGACCAGCACCCGCGCCAGGGTATCGGACGGCGGCTCCTTGTTTTCATTGAGCCTGGCAATCAACGCCGCCCAGTTCAGCTTGCCGCCGGGCTGCACCGTCAGGATGGCGCGCGGCCGTTCGAGCTGAACGTCGCGGATACGCCAGGCCCAGCGGAACAGGCCGGTGCTGTCGAGGTTGATGTAGAGCCGGTCGAAGCCGGCCAGCGGCGCACCATTCATCTCGGCCAGCTTGAGGCCGTCCACCGTGGCTTCGAGGGTGAGCGGATTGAACTTGACCTGTTGCACGCTCAGCCGGCTTGCAAGCTTGTTTTCACCGACCCAGGGCAGCAGCTTTTTGGCCAGCGGGTCCACCAGGAAAAATCCGAACGCCAGATACAGGCCGAACAGCCCGGCAACGATCAAAAACGGCAGGCTCAATGCAATTTTGCCGAGGCGTCCCCACATGCGTCACTCCCAGTTCAAAAAACGTTCATCCGCGAGGAAGGGCGCGAAGGCGCGCAAAGAAGTCTTCGCGGTTCTTGCGTCTCGCTGCGCCTGCTTCGTGGATCGCTTACTTTTCCTGCATGGCCTCGCGGACCGCCCGAAACAATTCACGGAACGCCTTCGGCGGCTTGCTGCGCGCCGCTTCGTCGCGCGCATTGCGGATGATCTGCCGCAGGTGCGTGGCGTCGGTGCCGGGGTAATTGTCGAGGAACAGCGTCAGCGCCTCGTTGTCGGCGATGAGCCTCTCGCGCCATTTCTCGGCCTGGTGCAGCTTGGCGTTTTCCGCCGCGGACACGCCGTTGAAGGCGTCGATCTGCGCCTGGATCGGCGCCGGGTCGACTGCCCGCATCAGTTTGCCGATGTATTGTTTTTGCCGCCGCAGCGCGCCGTTCTGGGTGATCTTGCGGCAGGCGGCCACCGCCTCGCGCAGCTCTTCCGGCAGCTCGATGCGCTTGAATTGCGCATCGGGCAGTTTGACCAGAATTTCACCCAGCGCCTGCAGGGCTTCGACTTCGCGTTTCTTGTGGCTCTTGCTGGGGCCGTCGTAGACCTCGTCGGGGTCGAATTCCAGCTCGGCATCGGGGTCGATCAGGCGCACGGTGGGGCTTTCGGTTGCTGTTATTATCGCCATTGTAGTTTCAGCCCATACAAAACGTATTCGCGCCCCCCATTTCCTTTTGTAAATTCCGACATGCCCCGCTCCCAATTCAGCTATACCCGCGACCAGCTCATGGCCCTGTCCCGGATCGTCATCGAGCATGCTGCCAAACAGGGCGCCACCGCCGCCGACACCGAGATCTCCGAAGGCGTCGGCCAGAACGTCAGCGTGCGCCAGGGCGAAATCGAGACCATCGAATACAACAAGGACAAGGGTGCCGGCGTCACCGTCTACATCGGCCAGCGGCGCGGCCACGCCTCGACCTCGGACCTGTCGGAAGCGGCCCTGAAAAGCGCGGTGGAGAAGGCGCTGACCATCGCCCGCTACACCGCCGAGGACGAAGCGGCCGGCCTGCCCGACGCCGACCGCCTGGCGCAGCACGTGCCCGACCTCGACCTCTACCACCCGTGGAATCTCAGCGTGGAAGAGGCGGCCGAGCGCGCCCGCGCCTGCGAGGCGGCGGCGCTGGCTGTCGACAAGCGGCTGACCAATTCCGAAGGCGCCGGCGTCAGCCTGCACACCTCGCAGTTCATCTACGCCAACAGCCTCGGCTTCTGCAACGGCTACGCCGGCTCGCGCCACGGCATGTCGGTCGCCGTCATCGGCGAGGACCATGGCGGCATGCAGCGCGACTACTGGTACACCAGCGCCCGCAATGCCAACGATCTCGATTCCGCCGAAAGCGTCGGCCGCATCGCCGGCGCCCGCACCGTGCGCCGCTTGAACGGCCGCAAGCTCGATACCCGCACCTGCCCGGTTCTGTTCGAGGCGCCGATCGCCACCGGCCTCATTGGCAACTTCGTCGCCGCAGTGTCCGGCGGTAGCCTCTACCGCAAATCGTCCTTCCTGCTCGACAGCCTGGGCACGCAGGTGTTCGCCCCGCTGGTGACCATCCGCGAGCAGCCCTTCATTCCGGGCGGCCTCGGCAGCGCGCCGTTCGACAGCGAGGGCGTCGCCTGCCTCGATCGCGACATCGTCAAGGACGGCGTGCTGCAGGGCTATTTCCTGTCGACCTACTCGGCGAAGAAGCTCGGCATGAAGACCACCGGCAACGCAGGCGGCAGCCATAACCTCATCGTCACCCCCGGCGAACACGACCTCGACGGCCTGCTGAAGCAGATGGGCACCGGGCTGCTCGTCACCGAGCTGCTCGGCCACGGCGCCAACATGGTCACCGGCGACTATTCGCGCGGCGCCGCCGGCTTCTGGGTGGAGAACGGCGAAATCCTGTACCCGGTCGAGGAAATCACCATCGCCGGCAACCTCGCCGAGATGTTCAAGGGCATCGCCGCCATCGGCCGCGACATCGAGCGGCGCGGCTCCAAGCAGGTCGGCTCCATCCTGATCGACAAGATGACCGTCGCAGGAAACTGACATGCAGCGCGCAAGCCGCCTATTCTTCGCGGTTTGTCTTGCTGTCCTGCTCGCCGCGTGCGAGCGCGCGCCGACGCTGCCGAAGCTCAATCCGCACGACATCATCGTCGCCTTCGGCGACAGCCTCACCCACGGCACCGGCGCCAGCGACGATACGGCCTATCCGGCCGTGCTGGCGTCGCTCACTGGCCGCACCGTGGTCAACGCCGGGGTTCCCGGCGACACCACCGCCTCAGGTCTGCAGCGCCTGCCGACGGTGCTGGCCGAATACAGGCCGCGCCTGGTGCTGCTGTGCCTGGGCGGCAACGACATGCTGAGGAAGCAGCCCGAGGCCGCCACCGAAAACAACCTGCGCCTGCTGGTGCGGACCATCCGCGCCAGCGGCGCGGAGGTGGTGCTGATCGGCGTGCCCGAACCGAAACTGTTCGGCGGCGCGCCGGATTTCTACGCCCGCGTCGCCAGGGACATGCGGTTGCCGCTGGAAGACGACGTCTTCGACGCGGTGCTGAAGGACAACCGCCTCAAGGCCGACCCGATCCACGCCAACGCCGAAGGCTACCGCATGGTCGCCGAGCGGCTGGCCGAATTCCTCAGGGAAGCCGGGGCCTTGTGAATCAAACCCCTTTCATCCGCGAATACCCGGAAGGGCATAAAGGACGCGAAGAAACGCGAAGAACGCCCCAGGGGTTTTCCTTTGCGGCACATCGCGCACTTCGCGGACAAAAAAGCTTTTCCGCATGAAAGTCCTGCTCGCGCTGGCCCGCCTGATCGACGCGCTGACCGAGCGCGTCGGCCGCATCGCCATCTGGCTGGTGCTGGTCGCCACGCTGATCTCGGCGGGCAACGCGCTCGCCCGCTATGCGCTCGGCGAAAGCTCGAATGCGTGGCTGGAAATCCAGTGGTACCTGTTCGGTGCGATGTTCCTGCTGGCGGCCGGCTACACGCTGAAGCACAACGGCCACGTCCGCATCGACATTTTCTACCACCGCCTCGGCGCGCGCGGGCAGGCCTGGATCGACCTCGCCGGCGGCCTGCTGTTCCTGCTGCCGATGGCGCTACTGCTGGCCTGGCTGTCCTGGCCGATGTTTTACGAAGCCTGGCAGATGCAGGAACACTCGCCCGACGCCGGCGGCCTTTTGCGCTGGCCAGTGAAGCTGCTGCTGCCGCTGGGATTCGCCCTGCTCGCCCTGCAGGGGGTGGCCGAGGTCATCAAGCGCCTGGGTGTCCTCAGTGGCCATCTCACCCTGCCACGCGAAGCACCGGAAGAGGAGGTCTGATGGTCGCCATGCTGCTGGAAAACGTGGCGCCGCTGATGTTCCTCGGGCTGGTGGCGTTCCTGCTGCTGGGCTATCCGGTGGCGTTCGCGCTCGCCGCCAACGGCCTGCTGTTCGCCGGCATCGGCATCATGGCCGGGCTGTTCGACGTATCGCTGCTGCACGCGCTGCCCGAGCGCATCTACGGCATCGTCGCCAATCCCACGCTGCTGGCGATTCCCTTCTTCGCCTTCATGGGGCTGATCCTCGAACGCTCCGGCATGGCCGAGGACCTGCTCGACACCATCGGCCAGCTGTTCGGCTCCTTGCGCGGCGGCCTTGCCTACGCGGTAATCCTGGTCGGCGGCCTGCTCGCCGCGACCACCGGCGTGGTCGCCGCCACCGTCATCGCCATGGGGCTGATCTCGCTGCCGGCGATGCTGCGCTACGGCTACGACAAACGGCTGGCGTCCGGCGTCATCGCCGCCTCCGGCACGCTGGCGCAGATCGTGCCGCCGTCGCTGGTGCTGATCGTACTGGCCGACCAGCTCGGCGCCTCGGTCAGCGCCATGTACAAGGGAGCGCTCGTCCCGGGCCTGGCGCTGGTCGGGCTGTACCTGGCCTACGTGTTCGCCGTGACCGTATTCAGGCCGCACGCCGCGCCCGCCCTGCCGGCTTCCGCGCGCACCCTGCACGGTTCGGCCCTGCTGCTGCGCGTCTTCACCACCCTGCTGCCGCCGCTGGTGCTGATCTTCCTGGTGCTCGGCACCATCTTCCTCGGCGTCGCCACCCCCACCGAGGGCGGCGCGATGGGCGCTGCGGGCGCGCTGCTGCTGGCGCTGGCGCGCGGGCGACTTTCCCGCCTGCAGTTGACCCAGGCGATGGACAGCACCACCAAGCTCACCACCTTCGTCGTTTTCATCCTCATCGGCTCGACCCTCTTCACCCTGGTGTTCCGCGGGCTCGACGGCGACGTCTGGGTCGAGCATCTGTTCGGCCAGCTGCCCGGCGGCGTGCTCGGCTTTCTCATCGCGGTCAATCTGCTGGTGTTCGTGCTGGCGTTCTTTCTCGATTTCTTCGAGATCGCCTTCATCGTGGTGCCGCTGGTAGGCCCCATCGCCACCAAGCTCGGCATCGACCCGATCTGGTTCGGCGTGATGCTGGCGGTCAACATGCAGACCGCCTTCATGCACCCGCCCTTCGGCTTCGCGCTTTTCTACCTGAAGAGCGTCGCGCCGAAGTCGATCCGCACCGCCGACATCTACTGGGGCGCGATTCCCTTCCTCGCCATCCAGATCGTCATGGTTGCGATGGTGCTGGCCTTCCCGCAGGTGGTCCTGCGCGACGCGCCCGCAGACGCCAGCAGCGTGCGCGAGATTCCCATCGACGTCGATCCCGACGCCTATTACCTGCCGGCCGAGTGGCGTTGAAGCCAGTCTGCCGCCGATGGCGGGAAACGTGAGAAAATGAACGGCCTAGCGCATCGCTTGTCAGATGCGCGTCAATCGCAAACGTCAACACTCCAGGGACTGAATCCATGAGCGAACTCATCATCGAAGACCTCGTCGTCGGCAGCGGCGACGCCGCCAGCGCCGGCCAATTCGTGTCGGTGCACTACACCGGCTGGCTCACCGACGGCAAGAAATTCGACTCCAGCGTCGACCGCAACGATCCGTTCGAATTCAAGCTCGGCGCCGGCCAGGTCATTGCCGGCTGGGACCAGGGCGTGGCCGGCATGCAGATCGGCGGCAAGCGCAAACTCACCATCCCGCCGAACCTGGGCTACGGCGCCCGCGGCGCCGGCGGCGTGATTCCGCCGAACGCCACGCTGGTGTTCGAAGTGGAACTGCTGGGCGTCAACTGAGTCCTTCCATCCGCATGTCGCGGATAAACCCATGACCCACGCCCTGTTTTCCCACCGCAAGCACTGGGCGGCCCGCTTCGGCACCGCCCCCTTCCTGCCGATGTCGCGCGCCGAGATGACCGCGCTCGGCTGGGATGCGTGCGACGTGATTCTCGTCACCGGCGACGCCTACATCGACCATCCCAGCTTCGGCATGGCGCTGGTCGGGCGGCTGCTGGAAGCGCAGGGCTACCGCGTCGGCATCATCAGCCAGCCCGACTGGCATTCGGCCGAGCCGTTTCGCGCGCTCGGCCAGCCGACGCTGTACTTCGGCGTCACCGCGGGCAACATGGATTCGATGGTCAACCGCTACACCTCCGACCGCAAGATCCGCTCCGACGACGCCTACACCGCCAACGCCGAACCCAACAAGCGGCCCGACCGCGCCGTCACCGTGTATGCCCAGCGCTGCCGCGAGGCCTATCCCGGCACCCCGGTGATCATCGGCTCGATCGAGGCGAGCCTGCGCCGCATCGCGCATTACGACTACTGGTCCGACACCGTGCGCCGCTCGGTGCTGCCGGATTCGAAAGCGGATCTGCTGATCTTCGGCAACGCCGAGCGGGCGTTGCTCGACGTCACCCATCGCCTCGCCCGCGGCGAGAAAATCGGCGACATCCGCGACCTGCGCGGCACCGGCTTCATGGTGGCGCACGACTGGAAACCGGAAGAAAGCTGGATCGAGGTGCTCTCGACCGAACTCGACACCCCTGGCGCGATCGATGCCCACGCCGACCCCTACGCCATGGCCCCGAGCGCGCCTGCGCCGCAGACGCCCGCAGGCACGGCGCCGGTACGCCTCGTCCCCAAGGCCGAACGCCTCGTCGCGAAGCAGGAAGTGCGCGCGCGTACCGTGATCCGCCTGCCCGACTACGACCAGGTGAAGAACAACCCGACGCTGTACGCCCACGCGTCCAGGGTCTTCCACCTCGAATCCAACCCCGGCAATGCCCGCGCCTTGCGACAGGCGCACGGCGAGCGCGACGTCTGGCTGAATCCGCCGCCGATCCCGCTTTCCACCCAGGAAATGGACGCGGTGTACGACCTGCCCTACGCACGCGCGCCGCACCCGAGCTACGGCGACGCCAAGATCCCGGCGTGGGAAATGATCCGCTTCTCGATCAACATCATGCGCGGCTGCTTTGGCGGCTGCACCTTCTGCTCGATCACCGAGCACGAGGGACGCATCATCCAGAGCCGCTCCGAGGATTCGGTGATCCGCGAAATCGAAGCCATCCGCGACAAGACACCCGGCTTCACCGGCGTCATTTCCGACCTCGGCGGACCGACCGCCAACATGTACCGCCTGGCATGCAAGTCGAAGCAGATCGAACAGTCGTGCCGGCGGCTGTCCTGCGTGTTCCCCGACATCTGCGACAACCTCAACACCGACCACACGCCGCTGATCCACCTCTACCGCCGCGCGCGCCAGATTCCCGGCATCAAGAAAATCCAGATCAGCTCGGGCCTCAGATACGACCTCGCGGTGCGCTCGCCGGAATACGTCAAGGAACTGGTGCAGCACCACGTCGGCGGCTACCTGAAGATCGCGCCCGAGCACACCGAAGCCGGCCCGCTGTCGAAGATGATGAAGCCCGGCATGGGCGCCTACGACCGCTTCAAGGAGATGTTCGAAGCCGCCTCCAGGGCAGTCGGCAAGAAGCAATACCTGATCCCCTATTTCATCGCCGCCCACCCCGGCACCACCGACGAGGACATGCTCAACCTCGCCCTGTGGCTGAAGAAGCACGATTTCCGCCTCGACCAGGTGCAAACCTTCCTGCCCACGCCGATGGCGCTGGCGACGGCGATGTACCACACCGAGAAAAACCCGCTGAAGAAAGTGCTCGGCGGCCGCGCCGAGACCGTTCCGGTGGTGCGCCAGGGCCGCACCCGCCGCCTGCACAAGGCCTTCCTGCGCTACCACGACCCCGACAACTGGCCGCTGCTGCGCGAAGCCCTCAAGGAAATGGGCCGCGAAGACCTCATCGGCAACAGCAAGAAGCACCTGATTCCGCTCTATCAGCCCGCCGGCACCGGCAGGCAGCCGGAAGGCGCGCGCGCGCCGCGCGCCGAAGGCGGCAGTCGAGCCAAACCCGGCACAAGCAAACCGAATGCACCCAAACCCGGCGCAAGCAAATCCGCATCGGACAGGCCTGTTCCCGCCGGCCGCGGCCGCCCGCCGCAAGTGCCCAAGCACCCGCTCAGCCAGCGCCGCGGCGGCGGCAAATCCCGCTGACTTGTCTCTTGTAACTTGCACCTTGTAACGTGTATCTGAAATGACGCCCAGCGACATCCTCCGCGCCAAGCTCAATCTCGAAACCGCCCAGCTCGGCTGGCCCGAACTCGAACGCCACTTCGCGCGTGGCGACGTCATCAAGGTTGCCGTTGGCGTGGACCTGATCGACGCGGCCCTGCATATTGCCGAGAACAACACAGCGAGCGTTGAAGCCTGGCTGGCCGAGGGCCGCATCGCCCGCGCCGAACTCAGCGACGCCGAAGACTGGCACGCGCGCCAGCCGATGTTCTGGGCAGTGGTGGTGGCGCCGTGGGTGCTGGTGCAGGAAGCAGTGAAGCAACTGGATTCGTAGCCCGCAAAAAAGCCCGCAGTTGCGGGCTTTTTACTGGCCGTCAGATCGCTCAGGCGGCCAGGCTGTCCTTCACCCGCAGCAGGCGTGCGCGCGCTTCGGTCGCGACGCCATGCACGGCGGTGTTGGCGACCAGCTTGACCATGATGCCGGGGTCGAGGAAGGACACCGTCACCTTGCCGTCGGCCTCTTCGCGCACCACGACGTTGCACGGCAGCAGCATGCCGACGTCGGGTTCGGCGCTGATGGCCTGGTTCGCCAGCGGCGGGTTGCAGGCGCCGAGAATGCGGTAGGGACGCATGTCGATGTCGAGCTTGGCCTTCATGGTGCTCTTCACGTCGATGTCGGTCAGCACGCCGAAGCCTTCGGCCTTGAGGGCGGCGGTAACCTTGTCAATGGCGGCGTCGAAGGGACCGCCGATCTGGGTGTCGAATCCATATTCGCTCATGTTGTTGCTCCTGGGTTGGGTGATGTGAATGCTGACATTTTACTTGCTTCGGCGTGGCAGCACCGGCAGTTCGTCAGGGTTCCAGCGATTGCTGCTCCATTTTCCACCACAGCTGGTACACCTCGTCCGACCACAGCGACTTGATGTAGGCCACCACGTCCTGCATTTCCGCTTCGGGAAGCGTGTCCTTCCACGCCGGCATTTTCCCCTGGCCTTGCGGGCTGCCTTCGCGGATGACCTCCAGCAGCACCGCAGTGGGGTGATGCCAGGCATGCGCGCTGTCGTCGAGCGGCGGCGGCGGGAAATGGCCATCGGCGTCGCGGATGCGCCAGTCGCCGGGCTGGCCACGGCCGCCCACGCCGTGGCATTCGAGGCAGTATTTCTCGTAGACCGCCTGGCCGCGCGTCACCTGCGCCGGGTCGAGCTTGCGCTCGACCGCCACCTCGCCGGTTTCGGCCTGCCCTGTCAGGGGCGTGCCGTCGCAGCCGGCCAGCCCGAGGCCGACGACCAGGGTGGCGAAGATTTTCCATTTCAGGCTTTTCATGGGATTTTCTCGTATGGGAAGACAGGAGAGAGGGTGCGTCGCGTCTTAAGTTCCGCTTGGCCCGTTGTTCGGCAGCACGCCGTCCAGCAGGCGCCGCATGCTGCTGAAATGCGAGCCCTCCCAGTACACGCGTCCGCATTGGTCGCAGGTCGAGAAGCGCTCGTAATGCTCGCGCACCCTGGGCGGCAGCCGGTCGCGCACGCTCGCCTTGTCGACCGCACGCAGCGGCGCGTTGCAGTGCAGGCAGAGCGTGAACGGCCGCGCGCTGCGCACCAGGTCGAGCCGCTCGACGAGCTCGCGCAGTTGGTCTTCCGATTTCAGCGCGTGCACGTAGCAGCCGTGCGTCACCGCGCGGCGCTTCAATAATTCACGATCGCGCGTCAGCACAATGCGCCCGTCGCGCTCGCAAATCGTCGCGATTTCGTCGTCGTGAAAACGGTTGTCGTACAGGGTGTCGAATCCCAGCATGCGCAACATGCGGGCCAGCCCGCCGAGGTGCGCGTCGGCGACAAAGCGGGTTTCGCGCAAGGGGGATACGCGCACCCGCAGCAACGGCGCCACGTCCGGCGCCGCGAAGCGCGGATACACCGCCACCCGGTCGCCGTCTTCTATCAGGCGGCCGAAGCCCGCCGCTTCGCCGTTGACCAGGATCAGCTCCACCTCGGTGTGCGGCACCCCCAGCGCCTCGATCATGTGCTTGGTAGTCGCCGCCCGCGCGCACGGAACGGCGAACTCCTGCTTGCGCCGGGCCGGCGCGAGGAAGTCGTTCAGCGCTGCATAAAAGCGGAAGGTCGCGGTAACCATGCGTGGAGCGGCGTGACGCCATGAGAATCCCGCCCATGATGCAGCGCCCCGTCATCTCGCACAACCCGCCCGCGCGCGCCTTTCCCCGGACCGCCTATTCCCCGGCCTGCCGGGCCCAGAGCATTGCGTCGACATGGAGGTTGTTGACCCGCCAGATATCCAGTCCGGCGGCTTGCGCGAGCGCGGCAATGTTGGCGTCGTCGGATTGTTCGCAGGCGATGGCCAGGGTCAGATAGGGCGCATATTTCCCCTGCTGGCGAAGCAGTGCCTCGTTAACCGGCGCGGGCAGGTTGACCTGCTTGAGCACGGCCTCCATGGGAGTGGATAGCACGACATCCAGCAGGGAGAACATGCCCGCCACGAAGACCTCGTCCAGTTCGTCCGCAGTCAGCGTATTGTGCGCCGCCAGCTCAGCAAGCCGCGCACGGATCAGGGCGTTCTCCATGACGGCCCAATCCAGCCCCGGGGTTTTTCCGCTGGTAAACAGCAGAATGGTGAGCCAGCGATACAGCTTCTGCCGGCCCAGCACCATCAGCGCCTGCTCCGGCGTGACGATCTTTTGCGTCTGCCCCATTCCCGGGGAATTGATGTAGCGCAGCAGCTTGTAGGCCAAGGCGAGATTCTGCTTGATCAGGACGGCCAGTTCGGCCACCTCCGCGTCGCTTCGCAGCCGGTTCAACAACTCCAGGATCTTGATGCGCCCCGCATCCATCCCCGGGGCGTCGAGCTTTTCCCGGCTGGTGATGAAAGGGCCTTGATAGAAAGCGAAGGGCAGCCTGGCGCAGACGCGGTATTCCTCCAGGGTCTGGATATTGGTCGCCACGAATTTCATTGCCGGCGCCCGCCTGACGGCAGCCTCCATCCGATCTTTGATGAAGGGGATATCGCTGTTGCCGACGTCGATGAACAGGAAATCCACCCGCCCCCAAAAAGAAAGGCTGTCCGGGGCGTTCCCGTCTGCGGCGCGCAGGCCAATGCGATATCCCAGCGCCTTGAGGCGGCTCAGGCAGGATTCGTGATCCGCGGCGAGGCAGGTGCTCGCGCCGATCACGTAGACGGTGCCCTGCGGCGGCATCTCTTCGACGAACGGCATGCCCAGGGAATTTGCCGACACCTCGACAAAAGCCAGCCGGTGCTCCAGCAAGCGCTGAATCCCCATGACGTTCAGATTGCGCAACAGCACCTTGTCGTACAGGCGCTGGATGCCGGTACTGGAGGCCAGCACCCGCGGATTGGCCTGGTACACCAGGCTGAAGACATACCCCGCCACCCGCCGATCGTTTCCCAGCACCGCCTCGCGCCGCACGATCGAATGGCTGGCCGGCGCCAGCGGAGTGCTCGAATGGGTCACCACTTCGACCGGCGCTGCATGCGCCTCGCCCACCAGAGGCGCAACGGCATCCAGCTTGCGAAAGGCCGCCATCTGGGCTTGCGACGCGAACAGGCCGCCGCGTTCGATGTCCTTGCGCCGCCTGGCCTTGCCCCCAAACATTCTGATAAAACGATCCAGCATCAAGCCGCACCCGTCAGGCATTCATTCGTTCAATTTTTCCTAAAGCCCGCGGCTTCATGGTCTTGCCGATCTGCCGCCGGCAGAAACGCCGGATTGCCCGCCACCCGGCGGCAACCCGCTTCACGATCGCCTGCCTGGCGGGCACTGCCCGCATGCGCGAAACAGCGAATTCCGCGGCCGGATCGGGAAGGGAATTGTATAGCGCCGCCCGGAAAAACCGGGCAGACCGATGCGGCTGCGACAGGGAACGCCGGACGTGAAAACGCCACCTCGACGGTGGCGCTTGTTCGGAACCCCCCGGCAATCAGTGCCGGTTTTTTACCGGATTGGAGGCCTTGGGCGGAGTGATGAACGATCCCGCCGGAACCACAACCTGTTTCGGTTTCTTGGGTTTCTTTGCTTCCTTGTTTCCACGTAACTGGCCTTTTGCCATGGTGATTCTCCTTGCAGTGGCGTCAGAAGTGTCGGGCTGGGTTTGAATAAACCCTGCGTATGCAACACAGGCCAATCATAGGCCGATGGGCAAGAATAGATAGCTGTACATTCAGTCGGTTGTGAACAAAGCGATGGACTGGCTAAACCCGGCTCGCCGTCTGCCGCATCACATCCGCCGCCAGGCGCATCGCCATCTTCACCGGCAGCGGCAGCGGCGCACCGCCGTGGTCGACCGCGGTCTGCGCATGCTGGGCTTCGTCGATCTTCATCTGCTCGACCACCGCGCGGCTCTTGGCATCGGCCTGCGGCAGCTTTTGCAGATGGCCGTCGAGATGCGCTTCGACCTGGCGTTCGGTCTCGGCGAGGAAGCCGAGGTTCCATTTGTCGCCCAGCAGGCCGGCGACCATCCCGATTCCGAACGCGCCGCCGAACCACAAGGGGTTCAACAGGCTCTTGCGACCACCGAGCTCGTTGATGCGCTGCTCGCACCAGGCGAGGTGGTCGGTTTCCTCGTGCGCGGCCTGGTCGAGCTCGGCGCGCACCGCTCCGTTCTTTGCGGTGAGCGCCTGGCCGGCGTACAGCGCCTGGGCGCAGACTTCGCCGACGTGGTTGACGCGCATCAGCGCGGCGGCCTGGGCTTTTTCCACTTCGCTCAGTTCGGCCTCGGGGCCGGCGCCGGGGTAGGGGCGGCCCGCATGCGGGCTGGCGAAGAGAGTGCGCAGGCCGAGGTCGAAGGTGGTGATGAGCTGGTCGAGTCGGTTCATGGCTATTTCACATAGTAATTGAAGTTCGAGTACGCGGCTTCGGCGACCTTGAACCACTGGAATTCGGTGTCGCGGAACTGCTTCCACGAGCGGTAGATGGCGGCGAAGTCGGGATTGATTTTCGCCTCTTGCTCGTACATCGCAAAGGTGGCGCGGCGGGCAGCGAGCATCACGTCCTTGGGGTAGGGATGCAGCGTGACGCCCTGTCCGACCAGGCGCAGCAGCGCGGGCGGGTTCCTGGCGTCGTATTGCGCCAGCATCAACTGGTTGGCTTCGAAGCTGGCAGCTTCGAAGGCCTGGCGGTACTGCTCGGGCAGCGCGCGCCACGAGGCCTGATTGACGTAGAAGGAGAGCTGCGGCCCGCCCTCCCACCAGCCAGGGTAGTAGTAATGCTGGGCGATCTTGTGGAAGCCGAGCTTCTCGTCGTCGTACGGCCCCACCCACTCGGCGGCGTCGAGCGCGCCGCGTTCCAGCGCGGGGTAGATGTCGCCGCCGGGCAGGGTTTGCGGCACCGCGCCGAGCCGCGCCATGATCTGGCCGCCGAGGCCGGGGATGCGCATTTTCAGGCCGCGCAGATCGGCCAGCGACTTGATCTCCTTGCGAAACCAGCCGCCCATCTGGGTGCCGGTGTTGCCGCCGGGAAACTGCAGCACGTTGTACTTGGCGTAGAGTTTGCGCAGCGCCTCGATGCCGCCACCGGCGTACATCCAGGCGTTCTGCTGGCGCGCGGTGAGGCCGAACGGCACCGCGCAATCGAAGGCCAGGGCAAGGTTCTTGCCGACGTAGTAGTAGCCCGCCGAGTGCCCGCATTCGGCGGTGCCGTTGCCGACCGCGTCGAGCACTTGCAGGCCGGGCACCAGTTCGCCGCCGGCAAACACGCGGATCTGGAATTTGCCGCCGGTCAGGGCGGCCACCCGTTTGCTCAGCATTTCGGCCGCGCTGTAGAGGATGTCCAGGCTCTTGGGGAAGCTCGACGCCAGCCGCCAGCGGATCGCCGGCAGCGGGCCGGATTCGGCCGGGGCAGCCTGCGCGGCCGCCAGCGGCAGCATGGCGGCCGCGCCTGCGCCCGCCAGGAAATCTCGTCTTTGCATGGATTTGCTCCGGTTTTGGCCGATTATACGAGCCGCTGCAAAAACCGCCGCGTGTTAAAATGCGCCCCTTTCCTGCCTAGCCCGACTGCCATGTTCAACCGCCAAGACACCCTCGCCAAGACCGACCCCGACCTGTGGGCGGCGATCCTGAAAGAAGACCAGCGCCAGCAGGACCACATCGAGCTGATCGCGTCGGAAAACTACACCAGCCCGGCGGTGATGCAGGCGCAGGGCTCGCAGCTCACCAACAAGTACGCCGAGGGCTACCCCGGCAAGCGCTACTACGGCGGCTGCGAATACGTCGACGTCGCGGAGCAGCTGGCAATCGACCGCGTCAAGGCGCTGTTCGGCGCCGAAGCCGCCAACGTGCAGCCCAACTCCGGCTCGCAGGCCAACCAGGCGGTGTTCATGGCCTTCCTGAAGCCCGGCGACACCATCATGGGCATGAGCCTGGCCGAAGGCGGCCACCTCACCCACGGCATGGCGCTCAACATGAGCGGCAAGTGGTTCAACGCCGTCGCTTACGGCCTCAACGAAAAAGAGGAAATCGACTACGACAGGATGGAAGCGCTGGCGCGCGAACATAAACCGAAACTGATCATCGCCGGCGCCTCGGCCTACGCGCTGCGCATCGACTTCGAGCGCTTCGCCAAAATCGCAAAAGAGATCGGCGCGATCTTCATGGTCGACATGGCGCACTACGCCGGCCTCATCGCCGCGGGCGTCTACCCCAACCCGGTGCCGCATGCCGACGTGGTGACCTCGACCACCCACAAGACCCTGCGCGGCCCGCGCGGCGGCATCATCCTGATGCGCGCCGAGCACGAAAAGGCGATCAACTCGGCGATCTTCCCCGGCCTGCAGGGCGGCCCGCTGATGCACGTCATCGCCGGCAAGGCGGTGGCGT
>NCIH01000049.1:0-21789 GCA_002281975.1 Hydrogenophilales bacterium 17-64-11
CATCATCACGCCGTTGCGGGTGGCGATGCCGAACAGGGTGATGAAGCCGATGATCGACGCCACCGACAGCACGCCGCCGGCGGCGAACACGCCGATCACCCCGCCGATCATGGCGAGCGGCAGGTTGAGCATGACCAGCAGGGCATCGCGCGCGGTGCGGAAGGCGATGAACAGCAGCAGGAAGATCCCCACCGTTACCCCCACGCCCAGCAGCAGCAGGGTGCGCGACGCCTCCGCCGCACTCTCGAACTGACCGCCGTACTCGATGTGGTAGCCGGCGGCCAGCGGCACCTCGGCAGCGACCCGCTTGCGAATGTCATCGACCACGCTCGCCAGGTCGCGCCCGGCCACGTTCGCCATCACCACCATCTTGCGCTGCACGTTCTCGCGGCTGATCGAGTACGGCGCGCGCTCGTTGCGGATGTCGGCCAGTGCGGAGAGCGGCAGGCGGGCGCCGTCGGTGGTGGTGATCAGGGTGGCGCGCACGGCGTCGAGGTTCGCCCGGGCCGACGGGTGGTAGCGCACCACCAGGTCGTAGGCGGCCTGGCCTTCCCGCACCTGGCTCACCGGCAAGCCCGAGAACGCGGTCTCGATGGCTTCGGACACCTCGCGCATGGAGAGGCCATGCTGCGCCAAGGCATTGCGATGGAAGCGGATGGTCAGGTGCGGAATGTCCGTCTGCTGCTCGTCGGTGACATCCACCGCGCCCGGCACGCCCTGCACCACGGCCTTGACCGCTTGCGTCAGCCGCTGCAGTTCGGCCAGGTCTTCTCCGAAGATCTTGACCGCGATATTGGAGCGGCTGCCCGACAGCATGTGATCGATGCGGTGCGAAATCGGCTGGCCGACGATGATCTGGGTGCCTGGCACGCCGGCGAAATCCTCGCGCAGCGCGGCGAGAAAGTCTTCCTTGTTGCGCTCGCCCATCTTCAGCGTCACCTCGATCTCGGAGGCCGAAATGTCCATGGCGTGGGGGTCGCCCGATGCGCGGCCGGTCCGTCGCGCGGCGCTTACCACTTCCGGGTGCGCCAGCAGGATCTGGTCGACCATCTGCCCCAGGCGGTCGGATTCCTCCAGCGAAGTGCCCGGCAGGGTCGCCATGCTCACGGTCAGGGTGCCCTCGTTGAAATCCGGCAGGAACGCGCGTCCCGCGAAGGACAACGCGATCAGCGCAATGGCCAGCGCGGCCACGCTGACTGCGGTCACCGACTTCCAGCGCGCAAGCGTCGCGTCGAGAACGCGGCGGTAGCCGGCCTTGAGGCGCTGGACGAAGCGCGGCTCGATGCGCTCGCGCACGATTTTGGCGTTCGGCAGCAGCAAGGCCGACAACACCGGCGTCACCGTGATCGCCACCGCGAGCGAGGCGGCGAGCGACACCACGTAGGCCAGGCCCAGCGGCGCCATCAGCCGTCCCTCGACGCCGGAGAGGAAGAACAGCGGCAGGAACACCAGCATGATGATCAGGGTGGCGAACACGATGGAGCCCTGAATCTCGCGCGTGGCCTCGAACACCACGTGCATCTGCGCGGCCTGCTCACCGACCGGGCGCGCGCGGTTCTCGCGCAGCCGCCTCACGATGTTCTCCACCACGATGATGGCGTCGTCGACCAGCGCACCCAGCGCGATGACCATGCCGCCCAGGGTCATGGTGTTGATGGTGGCGCCGAGCGCCTTCATGGCGAGGATCGCCGCCACCAGCGACAGCGGGATCGCCACCAGGCTGATCGCGGTAGCCCGAGCCGAGAGCAGGAAGGCGAAGACGATGGCCACCACCAGGATCGCGCCCTCGATCAGCGCCTTTTCCAGATTGGCGATGGAGACGCGGATGAAGTCGGCCTGGCGGAAGATGTGGCGGTCGATCTTCATGCCCTTGGGCAGGCCGGCCTGGATTTCCTCCAGGGTGGCGTCGAGCCGGTCGGTCAGTTCCAGCGTGTTGGCGCCGGGTTGCTTCTGGATGCCCAGCACTACCGCCGGCTTGCCGTTGTGGGCGCCGGTGCCGCGCATCGGGGCGGGGCCGATGTCCACCGCCGCCACCTGCCGCACCAGCACCGGCTGTCCGCCACGGCGCGCCACCACGGTGTCGGCAATGTCGTTCAGCGCGGCGATGCGGCCGAGTCCCTGGATCAGATACTCCTGGCCGCCGCTCACCATGAATCCGGCCGAGGCATTCTGGTTGGCGTCGCGCAGCGCGCGGGCGATCTCGTCCACCGTCAGCCCGTAAGCGGCCAGGCGCTCGGGATCGAGCGTCACCCGGTACTGGCGGATGTCGCCGCCGATGTTCACCACCTCGGCCACGCCCGGCACCGCGAGAATGCGGCGGCGCAGGGTCTGGTCGGCAGTCTGCCGCAGCATCAGGCCGTCGTGCGCGTCGGAGGCCAGCGAGATGAAGAGGATTTCGCCCATGACCGAGGCGGCAGGCGCCATCACCGGCGAGGGAATGTCGGGCGGCAGCGCGGAACGGGCCAGCTGCAGGCGTTCGGCGACGATCTGCCGCACCTGGTAGAGGTCGGCGCCCCATTCGAACTCGACGATGACGACCGACAGGCCGGTCTTGGTCGAGGAACGCACCCGGCGCACATCGGGCGCGCCGTTCATGGCCGCTTCGATGGGAAACGTGACCAGGTTCTCGACGTCGGTCGGGGCCATGCCGTGCGCCTCGGTGACGACCGTCACGCTTGGCGCGGTGAGGTCGGGGAAGACGTCCACCGGCGTCCTGGCGGCCTGCCAGCCGCCCCAGGCCAGCAGCAGGATGCCGGCGATGACGATGAAGAGCTTGTTGCGCAGCGACCACGCGATGATGTGTCCGATCATGGCGTCATGCCTCCGAAGGGCAGCCCCGAGGAGGCATGACTAGCGAACGTAAGTGAGCAAGGTAAAGTCATGGCGTCCCCCGATCAGTGCGCATGGCCGTGGCCGATCTGCGCGGTCCCGGTCGAGGCGAGTTTGACCAGGTAGGCGCCACGCGACACCACGCGCTGGCCCGGCATCAGACCGTCCAGCACCTCCACCCAGTCGCCTTCGCGCGCGCCCAGGCGCACCGTGCGTCGCTCGAAGGACTCGCCGCCGGCCTGCACGAACACCACGTCCATGCCACCTTCATCGAGCACGCTCGATGCCGGGATCGCCACCGCGTCGCGCGCGCCGCCGGCAAACACCTGGGCCTGGACGGCCATGCCGATGGGCAGGTGGCGGTCGGTTGCGGTGAATTCGAACACCACCGGCACGGTGCGGGTGGAGGCATCGACCACGCCGCCGACCGCGATCAGCCGCCCGTTCCTGCCGGGGATGATCTCGACGCTGCGCTCGTCGCCCGCCACGCGGAAGGCGGCGCCGGTCGGGCTAGCCAGGCGTGCCGCGTCGGATTCCGCAACGCGCAGTTCCAGCCACAATGCGCTGCGGTCGGCGATGTGGAACATCAGCGCGCCTTCCTGGACATAGGCCCCGGGCGACACGCGCACCTCGGCGAGCGTTCCCGCCACCGGCGCGCGGACGGGGATGCCGCCGCCGGCGCCGCTGTACTGGCCGAGGCGCTGCTGCGCGGCACGCGACTCGGCGCGCGCGGCAGCCTCGGCAGCACGCGCGGCCAACAGGCGCTTCTCGGGCACGATTTCCTCCCGATACAGGGCCTCCGCGCGCGCCAGTTCCTGCCGGGCGAGTTCGTGCTCGACCCGCGCCTTGTCCGCTGACGCGCGCAGAGTGGCGAGATCGGTTTCCCCGCCGAGGCGGGGCACAAGATACACGAGCACCTGGTCTTTTTTCACGGCCTGGCCCAGGCGCGGGAAGGCCCCCGCTGGCTGCACCTGTCCGGCCGTCGGCGCCGTGAGCTGCGCCTCGCCGTCCGGGCGCGCGCGCACGCTGCCGGTGGCGGCGACTGCCGCACGGATCGGGCGCGTCACCACCTCGGCCGTGGCGAAGTCCACCTTCCACTGCTGCTCCTTGGTGAAGACGATGCCGTCATCGTCGGCAGCAGGCTCCGCGTCGGCGGCCTTGCGGTCTGCATACACGGTGACCGGTCCGAGTTCGTGAGTCACGGTGAATTCGGGCGTGCTCACCTCGATGGCGAGTTCCCGTTCACCCGCATGCTTCGGCGTCGCCTCGGGGCGGAAGATGCCGGGCTGGCTGGGACGTTCGACCGTGAAGACCTCGTCCGGCTGGCCGTCGCCGGAAAGCCGCAGCGTGATCTTGTCGGCGGTGATCGCCCGGAAATCGGGAAGGCGGCTCAGATGGGCGGCGAAGGCGGCCTTCTCGCCCACCACCAGGCGGGGGAACTCGACGAAGAGTTCGCTGCGGTCGGTGAAGTGGGTCAGCTTCTCGCCGCCGCTGCCGTGTCCGTGCGCAGCCTCGGTAGCCGATTCGGCGGCTTGGTTGGCAGGTTTTTCGCCGCAGGCGGCCAGCGTCAATGCGCCGGCAAACATGAGGGCAAGGGTCAGGCGGTTCATTCGGTGCTCCCAATCATGAGGTCGTATTCGATGCGGGCGTCGCGCGCCCGCTGTTCCAGTTCAAGCGCGGTGACTTCCGTCTCCAGCGCGCCGCGATAGGCGTCGAGCAATTCCAGCAGGCTGGATTCGCCGCCCTGATAGGCGGTTTCCGCAATGCGCAGCAGGTCGGGGATGGTGGCCACCGCGCGTGTGCGGTAGTCGACCGCCGTTGCGCGCAGGCCTTCCAGCTGGCGGTGCAGGCCGCGCAGTTCGCCTTCGGTGCGGCTCTTCGCCAGACGGTATTCGGCGCGCGCCTGCAAGGCTTCGGCGGCGGCGCGCCGTTGCCCGGCCTGCTGGCGGTCGAACACCGGCAGCGGCACCGAAAGCGCGAGCGCCACGCCGTTGTCCCGGGTGCTGCCGTTGTCTACATGCTTGGGGCCGATGCCCACGGTCACCTCGGGGATGCCGCCGCGCCGTGCGGCGCGCCCGTCGAGATCGGCCGCCTCGGCACGGCGGGACATGGCCTGCAGGTCGGGACGCTGATCAAGCCGGGCCAGTGCCGTGTCGGCCGCGGGCAGGGGCGGCGGCAGCAGCGTGCCCTGGATGGCGGGGGCGTCGGGTGCGCCGGTCAGTGCCAGCAGGCGCGCCAGCGCGCGGTCAAGTTCGGCGCGCTCCGCTGCCAGCCGGGCTTCCGCGGTCTGGCGCTCGCGTGCCAGGCGGCGCCGATCGTAGCCGGAGGCTTCGCCGGCACGGGCAAGCCTGCCGACCATGCCCTCGACCCGCGCGAAGCGTTGCGTCCAGGCCTCGGTTGCGCGAATGGATTCCTGCCGGAACAGCACGGCATGGAAGCTACGGCGGATTTCGGCGGCGAATTCCAGTTTCCGGCTGGCGTTGCCGGCGCTGGCGGCGGCCACCCGGCGGTTGGCCGCCTCGCGATGCAGGCTGCGGCGGCCCGAGACATCGAAGGCCTGTTCGAGCATCCAGGTCTGCTCGATAGACTCCGGCGAGCCGTCGATGCGCTCGCGGCTGTAGCTCAGGGTCGGGTTGGGAAACAGACCTGCGGCGAGCGCATTGGCCTCGGCCGCTTGCACCACGCCGCGCTCCAGATCGGCGAGATCGGCACGCGAAAGGCCCAGCCGAACGGCCTCGGCCTCGGTGAGCGGGGTTTGTGCCCACGCCGGCAGCGGAAGTGCGAGCGTGAGCAGGAATACGGATAGCAGGAGTCGCATGGTTTTCCTCGTTTAAGAAACAGGACGAAGAGCACCGGCGCGCGACGGGATCGCGGCTCAAGGCCGCATCGAACAGATCAGACGAACGCGCCGGTCAGGCGCGCTCTAGCGGGGGACGGTCGAGCAGAGGAGGGATACGGCTGAGGAAGGCGGCTGGCGCGTGCTGAAGCGGACCACCCTTCAGTTCCAGTCCGGGCAGGGAGCCGGGCTGGTGGAGGATGAAGGAGAACACATGGTGGCAGTGGCTGCCATGATGACCGTCTTCATTGTGCTGTTCGCCATCGGTACTGCCGAGTGCGCCGAGATCATGGCTGGCGTGCCCGCCATCGTGATGGTCATGAGCGTGGACATGCGCGCCCATGATGTCCATCGCCACGTGCCCATGCAGGCCGGCCGCCGCTGCCCAGGCAAACTGGAGCGGAACGACGAGCATGATGATCAGGGCGATGAGACGACGCATGAATTGGATTCTACAGATTCCTGCGCATTCACCAAGAGTTCGATCCAACGCATCCGCCGGAGTCGAACGTGGTCATTTATCGGCATTTCTAGCCAATGACCGATGTGCAGCGCATAGCTGACTTGGTTGGGGCAGTATGCCAATGGCAGCAATGGCCGAAGAAGAGCCGCCGCCAGCTATTGGCACCGGTTTCCGCTTGGCGCAGATAACCGTCATCAGCCGGATTGAGTACGGATGTTCTCTTGTCGGGTGGAATCGATTGCAAATACTTCAGTTTCCAATCTCAGCGACCACCGGCGCGTGATCCGACGGCCGTTCCAGTTTGCGCATGTCGCGGTCGATGGTGCTTGACGTGCAGGCAGCGGCCAGCGGCTCGCTGAGAAGAATGTGATCGATCCTGAGGCCGTGGTTGCGGCGGAAGCCCATCATGCGGTAATCCCACCAGCTGAAGCTTTTTTCCGGCTGCTCGAACAGACGGAAGCTGTCCTTTAGGCCCAGCGCCAGCAGCTTGCGGAAGCATTCGCGTTCCGGCTCCGATACCAGCACGCTGTCCTTCCACGCCTCGGGGTCGTGCACGTCGCGGTCTTCCGGGGCGACGTTGTAGTCGCCGAGCACGGCGAGTCGGGGGTGGCGTGTCAGTTCGCCCTTCAGCCAGGCGGCAAGGGCGTCGAACCAGGCGAGCTTGTAGGGATATTTGTCGGAATCGAGGCTTTGTCCGTTGGGGCAATACACGCACACCAGGCGAACGCCGTCGACGGTGGCGGCGATGACGCGCTTCTGTTCGTCCTCCAGCCCCGGAATGCCGATCTGTATGTCGAGCAGTTCGGCGCGGCTGACGATGGCAACGCCGTTGTAGGTTTTCTGCCCGGCGAAGGCGACGCGGTAGCCGGCCGCCTCCAGTTCGGCAACCGGAAAGTTGTCGTCGGTGAGCTTGGTCTCCTGCAGGCACACCGCGTCGGGCTGACGGGTGGCGAGAAAGTCCAGCAACTGGGGCAGGCGGACCTTGAGGGAGTTGACGTTCCAGGCGGCGATTTTCATGGCGCCGAGTGTAGCGCATACGATCTTTCATGGGCTTTAGCCCATAGAAAGTCGGAGTCCCCTTGTGGGGCATACGATTCCACATGGGCTTTAGCCCATAGTGGATCGGAGTCCTTCAGGGCATACGACTCCACACGCGCTTCAGCGCGTAGTGGATCGGAGCCTCTTCATGGGGCATACGACTCCACACGCGCTTCTACCCTGAGGGGCACAAGAGCCCGTAGTGGATCGGAGTCCTTCAGGACAGCCGTGCCGGCCGCGCGGCGCAGCCGTCAGGGGGCGGGTGCAACCGCAGGGGCGGGCGCGGCTGGCGCAACCGGCTTGCGGCCGGGCGGGGCGGATTTTGGATAGCCGGCGCGGTCGAGCGCGGATTGCCATTGCCCGGTTTCAAAGCCATCGATCTTGTCGCTGCCCACCACCAGCACCGGAACGCTCAAGCGTCCGGTAAGCTTTTGCAGTTCGGCCTGCGCTTCGGGGCTGGCTTGCGGATCCTTGTTGCTATGGGGAACGCCGCGCTCGTTCAGCAGTTGCCGCGCCTGGTCGCAGGGCGCGCCGCAGGCGCTGGCGTACAGGGTGACCGGATATTTCTCACGCGCGGTTCTGGCGGCATAGGATTCACCCACCTCGATGACGCTGCCCTTGAAGGCTTTCTGCTGGGCATTCCTGATGCTGGGCGGAGGCGGCTGGTCGCTGTATACCGCGCGGCCTTGTGCGTCCTTCCACTGATACAGCTGAGCGGCGGCAAGCGGGGCGCTCGCCACCGCCAGCCAGGCCGCTACCATGATGAGTCCCGCTTTCATGCCGTGCTCCGAACGATCTGATTCTCCGCTCTAACGGTCATAACCGGGCTGGGCTTTACCTGCGAGTGCCATGTGGAATCGTATGCGGCAACAACCGCGCTCATGCCATGCCGTTATGGCGCAGCAGGGCGTCGATGGTGGGTTCGCGGCCGCGGAAAGCCTTGAACGATTCGAGCGCCGGGCGGGCGCCGCCCTGGGCGAGGATTTCGCTCCAGAAGCGGTGGCCGACTTCGGGGTTCAGCACGCCGCCGTAGCCTGCTGCCTCGTCCTCGAACAGCGCGTAGGCGTCGGCCGACAGCACTTCCGCCCACTTGTAGCTGTAGTAGCCCGCCGCGTAGCCGCCGGCGAAGATGTGCGAGAAATTGTTGGGGAAGCGGTTGTAGGCCGGCGGGATGACGACCGCGATCTGGCGGCGGATGTCGTCGATCAGGTCCAGTGCGGTGCGCGGACCGCTGGGGTCGAAATCGTCGTGCAGGTGCATGTCGAAGCTGGCGAACTCGATCTGGCGCAGCGTCTGCAGGCCGGACTGGTAGTTCTTCGCCGCCAGCATCCTGTCGAACAGCTCCTTCGGCAGCGGTTCGCCGCTGTCGACGTGCGCGGTCATGTGCTTCAACACGTCCCATTCCCAGCAGAAGTTCTCCATGAACTGGCTCGGCAGCTCGACCGCGTCCCACTCGACACCGTTGATGCCGGAGACACCGAGTTCCTCGATCTGCGTCAGCAGGTGGTGCAGGCCGTGGCCCGCTTCATGAAAGAGCGTGATGACCTCGTCGTGGGTGAACAGCGCGGGTCTCTTGCCCCCTTCGGGGGTGTCGCCGACCGGTCCGGAGAAGTTGCAGTTGAGATAGGCCACCGGCGTCTGGATGCCGTCAGCGGTTTTGCGGCGGGTGATGACGTCGTCCATCCAGGCGCCGCCGCGCTTGGATGCGCGCGCGTAGAGGTCGAGGTAGAACTGGCCGACGCGCTGGCCGCTGCGGTCGTAGAGGGTGTAGAACTTGACGTCGGGGTGCCAAAGCGGCGCCTGGTCCTCGCGCACGTGTAGGCCGTAGAGCGTCTCGATCAGCTTGAACAAGCCGGCCAGCACGCGCGGCTCGGGGAAGTACTGCTTCACTTCCTGGTCGGAAAAGCTGTAGCGGGCGACGCTGAGTTTTTCCGAGACGTAGGTGGTGTCCCAGGCCTGCAGGTCTGCGAGGCCGAGTTCGTCGCGGGCGAATGCCTTCAGTTCTGCATAGTCCTTTTCCGCGTAGGGGCGGGCGCGGACGCCGAGTTCGTCGAGGAATTTCAGCACCTCGGCCGGGGTGTCGGCCATCTTGGCTGCCAGCGATACCTGTGCATAGCTGGAAAAATCGAGCAGTTCGGCGGCTTCGCGCCTGAGCTTGAGGATGCCGGCAATCAGCGGGGTGTTGTCGAGTTCGGGCTTGCCGAACTCGGAGGCGCGGGTGACGTAGGCGCGGTACACCTGCTCGCGCAGGCCGCGGTTGTCGGCGTACTGCATCACCGGCAGGTAGGACGGCATGTGCAGGGTGATTTTCCAGCCGCTTTTGCCGTCGGCTTCGGCCGCGGCCTTCATGGCGGCCAGCACGTCGCCCGGCACGCCGGCAAGCTCGGCCGCGTCGTCGATGAAAAGCGCGAAATCATTGGTGGCGTCGAGCAGGTTTTCCTCGAACTTGGCCGACAGCTGGGCCAGTTCCTCCTGCACCTGCATGAAGCGCGCCTTCTTGTCGGCCGGCAGTTCGGCGCCGCCGAGGCGGAAATCGCGCAGCTCGTTGTCGACGATCTTCCGGCGCGGAGCCGACAGCGCGGCGAAATCGGGGCGCGCTTTCAGCGCCTTGAACTTGGCAAAGAGCGCCTCGTTCTGCCCCAGTTCGGCGTAGTACACGGTGATCTTTGGCAGGTTGGCGTTGTAGACCTCGCGCAGTTCGGGCGAGTCCATCACCGAATGCAAATGCGACACCTGGCCCCAGGCGCGGCCCAGTTTCTCGTTGGCGTCGTCGAGCGGGGCGACGAAGGCGTCCCACTCGGCCGGCGTGTCGGCGGCTTCCGCACGCGCCACCGCCGCGCGGGCGTCGGCCAGCAGCTGGTCGATGGCGGGGGTGACGAATTCGGGCTTGAATTCGGCGAAACGGGGCAGACCGGAAAAGTCGAGCAGGGGATTGATGCCCATCGGGGTATTCATGGCGGCAACCAGCAGTGAGGGGGGAAGGGAATTATACTTTCGGCCCGTAGACGGATTTTCAACCCCATGACAGACAAGGTTTATGCTCAACCGCTGGCGCCGCATCACGGCGTTGCCCCGGCACTTGCCACCGGCGCCTGGGTCCATCCGCGCGCCACGGTGATCGGCGAGGTCAGCCTCGGGGCCGATGCTTCGGTGTGGCCGGGCGCGGTGATCCGCGGCGACGTCAATGCGATCAGCATAGGCGAGGCGAGCAACATCCAGGACAACAGCGTGCTGCACGTATCGCACAGGACGCCGGCCAACCCGGCGGGCGGGCCGCTGCTCATCGGCGCGCGCGTCACCGTCGGCCACACGGTCATCCTGCACGCCTGCACCATCGAAGACGAATGCCTGATCGGCATGGGCAGCATCATTCTCGACCGTGCGGTGGTACAGAAACACGTGCTGCTGGGCGCCGGTTCGCTGGTACCGGAAGGCAAGGTGCTCGAATCCGGCCATCTGTATCTGGGCCGTCCGGCCAAGCTGGTGCGTGCGTTGACCACGGAAGAAATCGCCTACTTCAGCTATTCGGCCGAGCACTATGTCGCGCTGGCGCGGTCGTATCAATCCCAGGTGCAGGATCAAGCTGCCCGTTAACAAGGTAAAAGCTCATGAAATACACCAAACCGCTTCTCGTCGCCGTTGTCGTGCTCGCCATCGCTGGCGCACTGGTCTATGCCCTGATGGACAAATCCAGCGCGCCGGCCGCCACCTTTACCACACTGGAGGGCAAGTCCATCGTGCTCGATGAGCTGCGCGGCAAGGTGGTACTGGTCAATTTCTGGGCGACCTCCTGCCCCGGCTGCATCAAGGAAATGCCGGGCATGATCGAGACCTACAACCAGTACAAGGGCCGCGGTTTCGAGATCGTCGCGGTGGCGATGAGCTACGATCCGCCCAACTACGTCACCAATTTCGTTCAGACGCGGCAACTGCCGTTTCCGGTCGCGCTCGACGTCGACGGCGAGCACGCGCGCGCCTTCGGCAACGTGCAGCTCACCCCGACCAGCTTCATCATCGGCAAGAACGGCCACATCCTCGAACAGAAGCTGGGCGAACTCGATTTCGTCAAGCTGAAGGCCTTGCTCGACAGGGAATTGTCTTGATGAGAGCACTCGCTGCTGCCGTGCTGCTGTTCACGCTGAGCGGATGTGGCCTGGCCGGCACAGACCCGGCAGCCAGGCCGGCACCGCATCCCGCTGCGGACAAGCCTTTGCCCCCGGCGCCACCGCCGCCGCCACTGCCGGACCAAGGCGGCGCCTGCGCCGCGGACGTCAAGCAGTGTGCCGACGGCCGTTATGTCAGCCGCAACCCGGACAAGGGCTGCGCGTTTGACGCGTGTCCGGACGCAAACAACCACTAATTTCTCTTCCGGATTGATTTATTCATGGCGCAATACGTGTATTCCCTCAATCGGGTCGGCAAGATCGTGCCGCCCAAGCGGCAGATCCTGAAGGACATTTCCCTCAGCTTTTTCCCCGGCGCGAAAATCGGCCTGCTGGGCCTCAACGGCTCCGGCAAGTCCTCGCTGATCCGCATCATGGCCGGCGTCGACAAGGACATCGAAGGCGAGGCGATCCCGATGCCGGGCATCCGCATCGGCTACCTGCCGCAGGAGCCGCAGCTCGATCCTGCGCACACGGTGCGCCAGGCGGTGGAAGCGGGGCTGGGCGAGATCGTTTCCGCCAAGACGCGCCTCGACGAGATCTATGCCGCCTACGCCGAGCCCGACGCCGACTTCGACAAGCTGGCCGAGGAGCAGGCGAAGTGCGAAGCGATCCTCGCCACCGCCGGCGCCGACCTCGACACGCAGATGGAAATCGCCGCTGATGCGCTGCGCCTGCCGCCGTGGGACGCGGTGATCGGCAAGCTCTCCGGCGGCGAAAAGCGCCGCGTCGCGCTGTGCCAGCTGCTGCTGTCGAATCCCGACATGCTGCTGCTCGACGAGCCGACCAACCACCTCGATGCCGAGTCGGTCGACTGGCTGGAGCAGTTCCTGGTGCGCTATCCGGGAACGGTGGTCGCGGTGACGCACGACCGCTACTTCCTCGACAACGCCGCCGAGTGGATCCTCGAACTCGACCGCGGCCACGGCATCCCGTGGAAGGGCAACTACACCAGCTGGCTGGAACAGAAGGAAGCGCGGCTGGAAACCGAATCCAGGCAGGAAGCCGGCCGCATCAAGACCATGAAGCAGGAGCTCGAATGGGTGCGGCAGAATCCCAAGGCGCGCCAGGCCAAGTCGAAGGCGCGGCTGGCCCGATTTGAAGAGCTGAACTCGGTCGAATACCAGAAGCGCAACGAGACCCAGGAAATCTTCATCCCGGTCGGCGAACGGCTGGGCGACAAGGTGATCGACTTCCACAATGTGTCGAAATCCTTCGGCGACCGCCTGCTGATCGACAATCTGTCCTTCAGCGTGCCGCCCGGCGCCATCGTCGGCATCATCGGCCCCAACGGCGCCGGCAAGTCGACTTTCTTCAAGATGATCACCGGCCAGGAAAAGCCGGATAGCGGCGAAGTCGAGATCGGTCAGACGGTCAAGCTCGCCTACGTCGACCAGAGCCGCGACGCGCTCGCCGCTGACAAGACCGTGTTCGACGAAGTCGCCGAAGGCCGCGACATCCTCACCGTCGGCCGTTATGAAACACCGTCGCGTGCCTACCTCGGCCGCTTCAACTTCAAGGGCGGCGATCAGCAGAAGCGGGTCGGCAACCTCTCCGGCGGCGAGCGCGGGCGGCTGCACCTGGCGAAGACGCTGATCGCCGGCGGCAACGTGCTGCTGCTCGACGAACCGTCGAACGACCTCGACGTGGAAACCCTGCGCGCGCTGGAAGACGCGCTGCTCGAATTCGCCGGCTGCGTGCTGGTGATCTCGCACGACCGCTGGTTCCTCGACCGCATCGCCACCCATATCCTTGCTTTCGAAGGCGACTCGCAGGTGACGTTCTTCCCCGGCAACTACCAGGAATACGAGGCCGACAAGAAGAAGCGGCTGGGCGAAGAAGGGGCCAAGCCGAAACGCATCCGCTACAAGCCGATCAGCCGCTGAGTACGCAATGATTCTGGCAAACCTGACCGAGGCTGACCGCTACCTCACTTTGCATCCGCTGTTTGCGCGTGCCTTTGATTTCCTGCGCAATACCGACCTGGCAACGCTCGCGCCCGGCAAACACGGCATACAGGATGAACAGCTTTTCGCCATCGTCGAGGCCTGTGCCGGCCGCACGCGGGCGGATGCGAAACTGGAGTGCCATCGCCGCTACATCGATATCCAACTGGTGCTGGAAGGCGTCGACGAAATGGGCTGGAAGCCGGTCACCGAGTGCGTGGACCCGGCAACAGATTACGATGCCGCGCGCGACATCCGTTTTTTCAACGACGCGCCCGCCAGCTGGATTGCCACGCCGCCGGGCGCGTTCTGCCTGTTTTTCCCTGACGACGCCCACGCGCCGCTGGTCGGCACGGGCATGATCCGCAAGGTAGTGGTGAAGATCGCGGTTTAGTTTTCAGTAGTGCGGCGGGATTTCGTCGCGCAGGTTGCGCGCCTCGTCCGGCAGTGCAGCCTGCAATTGCTGGTGCAGCAGGCGTAGCTGTTGCTGCAGCAAATCGAGCTGCCCCTGCTGGCGAATCACCGTCTGGTTGAGCGTCTCGATCATGTCTTCGGCAAACGCAAGCTTGGCTTCGAGTTCGTTGAGGCGGGCGTCCATCATCGGTTTCCGGGTTGCGGGGTCGGGTTCAGCAGCGGCGCGACCAGTTTTTCCAGCCGCGGATAATGCACCTGTCCGGCAATTTGGTGGCGTATGCGGCCCTTGGTGTCGACGATGAACGAGGTCGGCACGCTTTTCACGCTGCCGAATGCGTGGGCGACCGAGGCATTGGTCGGCGCAGCCATGAAGGCGTAGTCCTTGTCCTGCATCCAGGCGGCGATTTTGTCCGGCGGGTCGTCGACGCTGATCGAGACGACCTCGAAGCCGCGGTCGCGGTAATCTTTCCAGAAATCGTCGATCGCCGGCTTTTCCTTGCGGCAATACGGGCACCAGGTCGCCCAGAAGTTCACCAGCACGACCTTGCCCTTGAGGGAATCGCTGGTCAGCACGCGACCGTCGGGCAGGGTGACCTGCCAGGGCGGCGCGGGGCGGTTCTCCTCGCTGACATCGGCCGGCGGGCGAAACCACAGGTACGCGACCAAACCCAGTAAAATCAGGGTCAGCGGACTTGGCGTCCATTTCTTCAAAAAGGCTTGTCTATCCATGCTGTGGCTGAAGTCGTTTCATATCGTGATGGTGGTGAGCTGGTTCGCCGGACTGTTCTACCTGCCGCGCATCTTCGTCAACCTGGCGATGGAAACCAACGATGCCGCCTACGATCGCCTGCTGCTGATGGCGCGCAAATTGTATCGGTTTGTCACCCCCATCATGTGGCTCGCGCTCATCACCGGGGTCTGGCTATGGCTGGCGTACTGGCTGCCGACGATGGGCTGGCTGTGGGCGAAGCTCGTGCTGGTCGCCGGACTGGTCGGCTATCACCATGTCTGCAAAGGTCTGCTGCGTGCATTCGAAGCCAGACAGAACACGAAATCGCACACTTGGTTCCGCTGGTTCAATGAAATTCCGGTGATTGCGCTGCTGGTCGTGGTGCTGCTGGTGGTGCTGAAGCCGTTTTGATTTCTTTTTTTCATCCGCGAATACCCAGAGGGCATAAAGGACGCGAAGAAACGCGAAGTAAAAACCAGTATTTCTTGAGGTTTTCTTCGCGCCCCTTCGCGTCCTTCGCGGACAAATGTTTTTGAAAGCCCAGCTTGAAACCCGAACCCCGCCGTAAGCCTGCGCCGCATCCCGTCCGCCCCGAGCGCGAGGCGCTCCCGCCCGCCAGCCATTTCGCCACCTGCCCGCGCGGCCTTGAGGAACTGCTGGCGGCCGAACTGAAGGCGGCGGGCGCGCAGGTGGTGCGCCAGATTCCCGCCGGCGTGCTGTTCACCGCCGACGCCGCCGCCGAAATGCGCGCCAACCTCACCTCGCGCATCGCCACCCGCATCCTGCGCAAGGTCGGCTACACCCGCTATCGCAAGGAAGAGCACATCTACCGCGCCGCGCTCGATCTGCCGTGGCCCGAGTGGTTCGACGTGACGAAGACCATCGCGGTCAAGGTCGGCGCGCAGAACGCGCCGCTGAAAAGCCTCAACTTCATCACGCTGAAGATCAAGGATGCGATCTGCGACCGCTTCCGCGAGGAAACCCGGGAGCGCCCGAGCGTCGACACCGAATCGCCCGACGTGCCGGTGTATGCCTTCTTCACCCCGGATGCGGTCACCTTCTACCTCGACACCAGCGGCGAGCCCCTGTTCAAGCGCGGCTTCAAGCGCGAGGCCAGCGCGGCGTCGATCAAGGAGAATCTGGCCGCCGGCCTCTTGATGCTGTCCGGCTGGGAGCCCGGCACGCCGCTGCTCGACCCGATGTGCGGCGCCGGCACCATCCTGCTGGAAGCGGCCGACATGGCGCTCAACCGCGCGCCGGGGCGCAGCCGGCATTTCGCCTTCGAGCACTACCGCGACTTCGACGCGGCGCTGTGGCAGCGCATCAAGGCGGAGGCGCAGGCGCAGGAAAAACCGCTCACCCGGCTGCCGATTTTCGGCGCCGACCAGGACCGCTGGGTGCTCGACAAGGCGAAGAACAATCTCGCGGCAGCGGGCTACGCCGATGCGATCGAACTGAAAGTGTCCGATGCGCTCGACCTGGAAGCGCCGGCCCCGGCCGGTACCCTCGTCACCAACCCGCCCTATGGCGAACGACTGGGCGAGGCCGAGGATCTGGCCGAGTGGTATCCGCTGCTGGGCGACTGGCTGAAGCGGAATTTCAGCGGCTGGCAGGCATGGATCATTTCCGGCGATCCCTTGCTGCCGAAGCTGCTCGGCCTCAAGGCCAGCCGCCGCATCCCGCTGTTCAACGGCCCGATCGAAACCCGCTTCCTGCAGTACAAGCTGATTGCGGGGTCGATGCGGGAGAAGCGGGCGCCTGATTCCGCCGTCCGAACCCCTGCAAGCAATGACCTCAACAAACAATAACTTCCGGACCGGCACTTTGTTGCTAGAAGCGCTCTGAAGCAGCCGAAAGCTCCCAGATTGGGCCGGTTAAGCCATGATTTTTAAATATTTCTGCGGCCTCCTGTACCGTCCATTTATTCCAGTTGGTATCCGCATGGCGTGCATACCATTCGGTAGCAAACGCCCATACCTGCTCAAGGGGGCGAACATCGCCTTTCGGAATACCCCTTGAAGCACACCAATCATTTACCTGTGATTCATTGCGGAAAATCAACATGATGGAGCATGTGTAGATCACGTTTTCCCATGCTTTGCGCATAGGTATTGGGAAGTGAACAACAAAATCGGTATCAATCAACTTGCCATTTTCAATCTGTATCGTTACGTGCTCATCCATTGCGCCAACGCGTGTTTCGATTGTGGCCGTTCCGCCAGCCAAATGCGCCAAGCCAAGGGAGCACCAAGCGCAGTTTCCCCACCATGCCTTCGGGCCTGATCTAACAACACAATTGGTTGGCGCTGAGGAGAACGGATGAGAAACCCAAATTTCATCTGAGTTTGGATGGAGAACCACTCCGTGGTAATCCGCCAATGCCCTTAGCCCTTTGCGAGCCGTTGCCTCATCACAATGGAAATGTGAAGCAACTTCGCTGATCTTTGGTGAGCGTTGGTTTTCGAGAAAGAATGAAATTATCGCTTCGTGGAGGCTGGAGTTATTCATGATGGGGGAATCCCATTATTTAGAAAAAACAAAAATATTTTTTAAATAGCTCTGAGCCTGACATTGCCGCCCAACGCCTGAATTAAGCCGCGCCGAAAAGCGGCGTCGGCTTGAATGAATTGTTAGGCGGCAACACGGGGTGGGAACCGCAACCGATTACCGTCCGGGTCTGAGACAGCCATCTCTCTAAAAGTTCGCGTGGCGTCTTGTGGCGGCGCAGTCGCTTTATTCAAGGCTTTCGGATGGATCTTCCTTTACCTTTTTCAGCCACGATGAATTCCAGCCATCGAACACCTTCAGTCTCACTAGGGTTCCAATGGGAATGAGTGGTGCCGGCGGGAACGAGCAGGCTGTCACCGGGATTGAGGGTAATGGGTTTCTTACCCTCCTCCTGGAAAACGGGTGTCCCAGAAACCACATAGAAGGTGACCGCCGCCGGATGAAAGTGGCGACGGTTGACACCACCTGGCTCGTACTTCACATCTAAAACCGTGAATTCCAGATTCGCTGTGCCGTCCACTCCACGTACTATGAGATCTGTAGGTGTTACCCCGGATTTTTGTGGGATGTCTTTCGTATCTTGTGCTTGCGCTACGGACACAGCTAGAGCCGCCCCGAATAAGGCACCGATGGGTTTAGTTAGTCTGTTCATTTTCAATCTCCATTACGATGAGTGGATTACGCGACGGTGCTTCTTGCTGCCTAACAATTGAGCTCAGGCCGAGGCCCGTCCGGGGCCATCGCGCCTACAGCGAATTGTTGGGCGACCCGCCCGCTGGACTATTCGACGAGTCATTCTCGAAGCCATGCACCAATGTACGGCTCGTTGCGCACCACGGGCGGAGGGGAGGCGCTCGGGTACCCAATAATGATGGGGGCGACCACCGCCCCTTCCTCGGGGATGCCCAGTTCCCGCTTGATGTCAGGCAGATTTAGTACGGAGACTGCAAACCCGATACAGCAGGTGCCCAAGCCAGCTTCGCTCGCAGTCAACATCAGATTCTGGGCCGCAAGCCAACCATCAGCTTCGCTGAATGCCGTTCTCGCCCGAACACCGATCGCAATCAGAGTTCCTGCGTCATAGAAGATGTTAAACGCTTCATCGCGCAGTATGTCCGCATATGATCGAACCTTGGGTTCGGTAACGCTGGCCTTCAGCATCTGACTCTTTGCAAGATCCGAATAGCGCCGCAGCCGAGCGCGATCCTGCACGATCGAAAATACCCAAGGCTGTGCATTCATGGCGCTCGGAGCTTGAATCGCCTCCTGCAGCAACTGCCGCAAAGTTGCCTCTTCAACGATATCTGGTTTATACGCGCGGACTGCGCGGCGGGCGTGAATGGCTTCGTGGAGATTCATGATAAGTACCCTCGATTTTCTTCAGAAGACGTATTAGAACTCTTCGCGCGAAATTTTAGTTCGTCTACAGAATCAGCCAGGTGTTCATGGGTGTCCAACGTTTGACATAACCGGCGCTGCGCGGCTTCATCGCGCAGCGTCCGTGTTGATGGTTGGGTTGCAGGGAATAATGGAGTCTGACCCTCATGGCGCCGACAAGGCGCTGGATGAGCTGGGCGATTTTTCCGATCTCGTCGAGGAATCCCGCCACACCGGGCAGGACTGGAAAATCGTGTTCGTCGCCTGCCTGGCAGGGCGTGCGGGTGTCATGCCGAGCAGCGAAGACGCGCAGGAGCCCCTGAAAACGATGATCCACTCGATCCAGAACGGCGCGATCTCCAATTACCTGGCGTACGACCAGGACGGGGAGCTCGTTCTGTTTGCCTGAAAAGAGCTGGGCGAGCGCGTGGCTTAGCCTTCAGCTCCTGCGTGATAGCAGCGGCGGCCGTTACGTCGTCGAAAATTGACAAGCGCCCCCTTTCCCGCCCCCCTTTTTGTTGATCTTGCCCCACGCTGAAAGTGCTACTATAGTGTCACTCATGCGCACCGAACTCGTCACCACCCTCAAACGCCAGGCGACCGAACTGCTCTCGGACATCGAGCGAGACAGGCAGCCCATTCTCATCACCCAGCACGGCCTGCCGAGCGCCTATCTGGTGGATGTCGAAACCTTCGAACTGCTCCAGCAGCGCATGGCGGTGCTGGAAGGCATCGCGCGCGGTGAAATGGCGGTGGCCGAGGGCAGGGTAGTGACGCACGCGGAGGCCAAAACCCGCATGGCCCGATGGCTGAAGTAATCTGGACGGAATCGGCGCTCGCCGATCTGGATGCCATTGCCGATTACATTGCGCTCGACAAACCCGATGCCGCGTCAGCGCTGGTCAAGCGGGTGTTCGAACATGTCGAGCATCTGCAGTCGTATCCAGAAAGCGGCAGTCGTCCACTCGAGTTGAAACGTTCGCGTTACCGACAGATTGTCGAGCCGCCGTGCCGGGTGTTCTACCGTTACGATGGCAAGCGGGTCTACATCCTGTATGTGATGCGGTCGGAGCAGTTGCTTCGTCCGTCTAAAATCGCGGCTCGCGAGAAATAAGCGGAACGATAGTGTGCTGCCGGGGCCGCGCGGATACCTCTGGCGGAAAAGCAACGGGGTCAAGTCTTGCGTCAACGTATTGCATTGCAAGACCTGACCCCGAGTTTGCGAGTTGGATACATGAGGCAAGGGAAACTGACGTTCGAGCAGGCGCAAGCACTCCAAAGCGAGGCTGAAGATTTGCTGAGTGGCGCCGAATACGAAGTGGACTCGCGTAGCGTCCTGGAACTGGTGCGCGACAGTGAATGCTCCGCATGCGATTGTGAGTTCGTAGCGCTCGCGATGAAGCTCGGCACGAAGCTCGTGACCATGGATGGCAAAATGCTACGTTCGTTTCCGGGCATCGCGGCCGCGCTCACTGCGGGCTAACGTGGAAGTATCCAGCGCTAACTAGCGCGAAATAGGGTCAGCACGATTCATTGTCAATATCGTGCCTGACCGTTCGCAGTAACAGCAGTAAATCTAGCGGGTTGAAGTCCCGTCCGGGGGAGTTGTCCGTACGCCCCGGTAGCATGAGGAAGCGGCGTCGTGGCTGAGGAAGCGGCGTCGTGGCGACACGGGGTTGTGAGTTTCCAAACAGCAAGAGAGCAGGCCGTAACGCAAGTGAACCCATGAGTAGCCTCGTAAACGAACTGGAGAAGCCGACCCTGTGGTCAGAAGGGGAAGGCCGTTGGAAGGATGCTGGAATAACGGAAGTGGCATCCATCGACTCCCGGGGTAGCAGGGTCGGCATGTTCCCGAAGATTTACTGCCCAGTGCTGGAGACCCGTCCTGGGAGGTGGGGAGGCCACCACCCGTTGTGTATAAGGAAACGAAAGCGCAGCGGCCCGAGGCGGGAGTCGGAGGGGTTCATAGTACCGATTGAGATCGCGGGACAACACAACCCCGGTCGAGGGAAGGGACCCTGCTTTGTTCGTGCAACCGAAGGGCGGAGGATCAGGGGATTGCCATGTCGCTAACCACCCCGGATGCGATCAGGACGCTACAGAGGAAGCTCTATGTCAAGGCCAAGCAAGAGCCGGCCTACCGCTTTTACGCGCTCTACGACAAGATCAGCCGTGAAGATGTCCTCAATCACGCATGGCGACTGGTCAGGGCCAACCGAGGCAGCCCTGGCGTCGACGGGATCGGCTTCGAGGCCATAGAGAACGGAATCGGGGTAGAAACGTTTCTGCGGGAACTGGCCCGTGATCTGCAAGACAAGACCTACCGAGCCCAACCTGTGCGGCGCGTCATGATCCCTAAATCGGACGGCAGTCAGCGGCCGCTGGGGATCCCGACAATCCGCGACCGGGTCGCGCAAATGGCCGTGAAACTCATCATCGAGCCGATCTTTGAAGCCGACTTCTGTGCGCACTCGTACGGATTCCGGCCGAAGAAATCGGCCCACGATGCCGTGGACGACATTGCCGATGCGCTGTGGGCCGGCTACACCCAAGTCATCGACGCCGATCTGTCGAAATACTTCGACAGCATTCCGCACGCCAAGCTGATGGCCGTGGTGGCCGAGCGCATTGTTGATGGCGGCATCCTTGCTCTCATCAAGCAGTGGCTCAAAGCCCCGGTCATCGGCGAAGACGCGGACGGCACCCGGAAGACCGTAGGCGGCGGCAAAGCCAACTGCAAAGGCACGCCGCAAGGCGGCGTGATCTCCCCGCTGCTGGCCAACTGCTACCTGCACATACTCGACCGGATATGGCAAAGGCGGCACCTCAAAGGCAAACTGCAAGCGCACCTCGTGCGCTACGCGGACGACTTTGTCGTGATGTGCCGAAAAGATGTAGAGGAACCGCTGAAAGTGGTGCGCCACGTACTGGAACGACTGGGCCTCAGCCTCAACGAAGCCAAGACTCACATCGTGGACGCCACCGAAGCGGGCTTCGACTTCCTGGGGTTTACGCTACAGATGAGTCGAGGGGCGAAGACCGGAAAGCCGTACCCGAATGTTCGACCGGCAGACAAATCGCTGAAGAAGATTAAGGCGAGACTGACGAAACTGACGGGGCGGGAACTGACCGCCATTCCACTGGGGGACATTGTTGGAAATGTGAACCGCAGCCTGAGAGGCTGGGCGAACTACTTCCACTACCGGAACTCAAGCCTGGCGATGAGCAAGGTCAGAACTCATGCGGAAGACCGGCTGCGAACCCACTTGATGAAGCGCCACAAGGTCAAGGACAGAGGAACCGGATTGCTCCGGTTTCCACACCGCGACCTCTATGTGCGCTACGGGTTGTACAAGGTTTCCACGGGAGCGGGCTGGCGCTCGGCGCACGCCTCGGCATGAAGGACATCGGAAAGCCGTGTGCGGGAAAACCGCATGCACGGTTTGATGAGGGAGGGTAGGCGTGAGCCTGTTCTCTACTCTACC
>NCIH01000050.1:0-27350 GCA_002281975.1 Hydrogenophilales bacterium 17-64-11
GGGGCAGCCGGGGCGACGGGCGCCGGTGCAACGGGTACCGGCGCGGCCGGCACCAGCGCCGGCGGCAATGGCGCGGTCGGCGCAGTCGGCAATGGCGGCGCCGGCGGTGCCGGCGCAGTCGGCGCGACGGGCACCAGCACCGGCGGCAACGGTGCGGTCGGCGCGACGGGCACCGGCGGCACCGGCCAGGGCGGCTTGGCCGGCAACGGCGCAAGCGGCGGTGCCGGCGGTGAAGGCGGTGCCGGCGGCGCCGGCGGGACGGCCACCGCAAACGGCAACGGCGGTGGCGGCGGCCTGGGCGGCAACGGCGGCAGCGCAAGCAGCGAAGCCATGGCTTCCGCCACCACCGGCTATGGCGGCGCGGGCGGCAACGGGGGGCACTCGTACGGCGGAAATGCCGGGGACTTCAACGTCTCCAACAATATGTCCGGCAGCCTGACCAACGGTGCCGGCATCATTTCTGCGTCGCAAAACACCGGCATCAATGCGCTGACCCAGATCGGCGTGACGGTGCAGGCCAACCTGACGGTTCAGTGAACCGCCACCCCGGAACCGCCGCGCGGCGGTTCCGGGGGTTTCCGGAAGGAAGACGCCATGAATGACTTTCTCGCATTATTGAAACCATTTTCGTTTCTGGCTTGTGCGCTGACCGTCCAGCTGGCTTGGGCCGCGCCCGATGAAACCATTCCAGGCAACGACGTATTCGACGCGGCGATTGCCGACGACATGCTCGACGGCCAACGCGGCATGGCGCTGATCACCAACACCAATGACCTGGATGGCGCCGTGTACGCAAACAGCGCGAACGATCTGGTCACCGGCTACAACCTGGTGAGCGACGGCTCGCTGATCAACAACTCCGGGTTCAATACCGTCATCCAGAATTCGGGCAACAACGTGCTGATCCAGAACGCAGTGATTCTGAATATCCAGATGCAATAAGGAGTTCCCATGCGCAATGCCGCGCTGTTTCTGATGGCTGTGCTGGTTGCGATGCCCGCCGCGCGGGCGGGCATGGTCGAGATTCCGGGCGCCGGCTCCGGCTCCTTCAACGTCAAGACCATGAGCATGAAGGAGCGGCAGTTCCGCTACACCGAACGCCAGCAGTACGATTTCAGTTGCGGCTCCGCCGCGCTGTCCACCCTGCTCACCCACCACTACGGCGACCCGGTCAAGGAAGAGGCGGTGTACGTCACCATGTGGGAAAAGGGCGACCAGGCCAAAATCCGCAAGGAAGGCTTCTCCATGCTCGACATGAAGCGTTTCCTCGAATCGCGCGGCTATGCGGCCGACGGTTACAGCAGCAGCTTGGAAAAACTGGGCAAGGTGGGCGTCCCCGCCATCGTGTTGATTCGCGATGGCGCCTACAACCATTTTGTCGTTGTCAAGGGCGTTCGCAATGGCCAGATCGCTTTCGGCGATCCTGCGCAGGGTGCGCGGGTCATGGATCAGGCGCAATTCGAGCGCATGATGATCAACCGCATCCTGTTCGTCATCAACGGGCGCAATGCCGAGGCGGTATTCAACGACCCGAAGGACTGGAAAGTCCGCGAAAAAGCCCCCGTCGGCATGGCTTCAGGTCCCAACGATCTGGCCAACGTCACGCTGATGCGCCGGCCGGCAGGTGATTTTTGAGGAGGCGGCGATGCCCAGCCTGCGTTTGATTTTTTTACTGCTTGCCCTCTTGTCCGGCGGGATCGCTCACGCATCGCATCCCTTCGATGACGCGCCGCGCGCCAGCGACGAGGAACTCGACCGCATGCGCGGCGGATTTGTCGTCAACTGGAATGGCCAGGAGTTTCTGCTGCCGTTTTCCATCGACGGCATTGAACGCCTGACCCAGATCAATGGCCAGACCTTCGTCAACGGCGAACTGGTGGCGCCCAGGGTCAACCCGCAGGCGCTCGTTCCCTTCTCGCAGAATGGCCAGATCGGCGTGAATGTACCGAGCTTGCCCGCACTCGACGGCGCCGTGCCGGCGGGTTTGCCGGCCGCATCCGCAGATGCGAATGCCGGCTTGGGCGCAAGCGTGGCGGCAGGCCCGGCGCCGCTCGAACAAGCCGCAAGCGGATCGCCTGCGAATCCGCCGGCTTCGCTGCCCGCGACGCAGGCCGCGCAATCCCCCGGCAGCCTCGATACGGCATCGTCGGCATCCGGCAGCCCCGGCACGGCGGCCACGCAGGTGTCCACGCAAGCTTCGTTGATCGTCATCCAGAATGGCACGGTCAACTCGTTTGCTTTGCCGGCAGGCGCTTCGCTCGATTCGCTGGCGACGATCATTCAAAACTCGGTGAACGAGCAGGTCATCCGCAATATCACGACCATGAACATCACCATCGATGCCCAGATGCTGGCCGCGCAGGCGCGGCTCAACGCCATCCTCGACCAGCATGGCCTGCGTTAAGGCGGGCACGCGCAATCGGCACAACGAAAAGCCGGGCATCTGCCCGGCTTTTCGTTGCGCCGCGATCATGCTCAGAACCTGATCGGGGCGCGCAAGGTGACGGTGGTGTCCGGCGTATCGTCGGTCAGCCCGGCGCCGATCGACAGATTAAAGTTGGTGCGCTTGTTCAGGCGGTAGGAAAACCCCGCCTGCAGGGTGGCCAGCTGAACCCACATCGATCCATCCGCCACCTGGCCATTGAGCCTGGTCTTGTCGATCCAGGTGTGCTCGTAGCTCAGGCTGAACGAGCTGCGCTCGTTCAGCCCCAGCCCCATGCCGACGTTGAGGCCGAGCGAGTCGCCGGGGTCCACTTCACCAATGATTTTGGTAGCCACTCCGGGGATAGGCACGCCATCTTCGTCGACATCTGTGAAGGGGATCGAGGCATTGACGTCGCGCTTGATGTTCCACGTGTAATTGATGCCGCCGAAAAACACCACCGGATCGGCGGGCAGCGCCATGCTCAGGCTGGGCTGCAGGCTGTAGAAGCCGGAGCCGGTCGGCAGCTCTTTCGGCAGGTTGAAGTCGGTATCGTAGGCGACCTCGTACTGGTCCTTGCCGGTGCGGGTCTTGAGGCGCAGGCCCGCAACATAGAAGGGGGCGTCGCCCGTGGGCACGTTGAGCTGGTAGCGCGCGGCCAGCTCGATGTCGCCGAGGCCGCTGCCGTCCGAATTGAATGATTCGTCTATCGCACTGCCGGAAATTCGCCGCGACAGCGAATCATCGCGGCGATAGATATACGGCACCCGGGCTTCGACCTCCAGCCGGTTGGTCAGCCCGTAGCGCCCGCCCAGGGTCGCAATCAGGTTGTTGCGGTTGACGCTGCGCACGTCGATCGCCCCGATCAGCACCGCGTTCAGCACGCTGAAACCGACCACGGTCACGCGGTCCGACGAACTGAAGGAATACTGCAGCGAGGGATCGAAAACGAAGGTGCCCTTCGGCGTCAGGATGCTGGGCTGGGAAAACACGGTCGCCACATCCAGGGTGGTGCTGTCTATCCGCCCGGCCTCGTCGCCGCGGCCGCGGAACATCGACTCGTCAGCCTGGGCCAGGCGCTGCGGGTTGATCTCCGCGGGCATGCCCAACTGCCCCTGCATCGCCTGGATGCGGCGCTGGGCTTCCTCCAGCTTCTTCATCTCCTGCGCCAGCCGTTGCTGCTGCTCGGCCAGGCTCTTCGCCTGCTCGGCCAGCTGCTGGCGCAGGGTCTGGTAATCGGCATCGGCCGGCGCATCCTGGCCCGTTTGGCGCAAGGTTTCAGCGTAGGCAACCTGCGCGCTCAACATCATCGCCAGGCTGGCGCGAAACCAGGCTCTCTTCTTCGGCATGTTCATGATCCCCTCCCTTGTTATGACTGGATACGATGCTTTGAGCCTGGCAAGCCTGCGATGGCTCGAATTCAACGACGCGTGCCGGTAATCTGAAAAAGCGTCACCCCGATGGCGGCTTAAGCGATGGTTTTTTCGCGGAGGTTACCCCCGGGAATCCGAAGCGGTTGCATCTGGACGCGCACCGGCAGGATCGGGCCGCGTCGAGGCGGCGTTCTTTCATCGCCAGCGGCGTTGCGGCGATCACGCCGGCTCCCGGGCGGCTTTTTCCTTGTGCGGGCCGCACAGCGCGTGGCGCTCCAGCAGGCGATACAAGGTGGCGCGTGAAACGCCCAGCTCCCGGGCCGCTTCGGAAACGTTGTGCTGGCAGCGGCGCAATGCCGAGCGGATCGCATCGAGTTCGGCTTTGGCACGCGCCCCGTCGAGCGTCGGGTGTCCGGCGCACGATGCGCGCCGTTCCATCCCCAGATCGTCCGGAGTGAGATAGGGGCGCTCGGCCATGACCACGCCCTGGCGGATGCGGTTGCTCAATTCCCGTACATTGCCGGGCCAGGAATGCTGGCTCATCGCACGCAATGCCTGCTGGTTGAAGCCCTTGACCTTGCCGCTGGTTTCGCGGGAAAACCGCTCCAGCAATGCCTGCGCCAATAGTTCCACATCTCCCTGCCGGTCGCGCAGGGGCGGCGCCGTCAGGTTGATGACGTTGAGGCGGTAGTAGAGGTCTTCCCTGAAATGGCCTTTGGCAACGGCTTCCTGGAGATTGATATGGGATGCGGCAATGATCCGGATGTCCAGCTGTATCGGCTGGCTGGAGCCCAGGCGTTCGATCACTTTGTCTTGCAGGACGCGCAGCAGGGTGGCCTGGAGGTTGAGCGGCAGATCGGCGATTTCGTCCAGAAAGAGGGTGCCGCCCTGGGCCGCCTCCAGGCGCCCGATTTTGCGTTGGTGCGCCCCGGTGAACGCGCCTTTCTCATGGCCGAATAATTCGCTTTGGATGAGATGGGGAGGCAAGGCCCCGCAATTGACCGCCACGAAGGCTTTCGTGCCGCGGGCGGACATGTTGTGGATGGCATGGGCGGCCAGCTCCTTGCCGGTGCCGCTCTCCCCGCCGATCAGCACGGGCGCGTCAGCCTTGCTGGCTTTGCGCAATGCCTGGCAGAAAGCCAGCATCACCGGGCTGTTCCCCACGATGCCATGCTGCTCCAGGGTGTCGAGGCGCGGCGGCGGCTGCTTGAGCAAGCGGCCCTTGCCCCAGGCATGTCCCAGGGAGACGGACAGCCTGTCCTGATCGACCGGCAGGGTATGAAAATCGTACACCCCCGCCAGAAAATTGCGGTGCTGCGGGGTGGGCCGCCAAAACGCATGGTCCATCAGCGCAATCCATTGCAGGGATTGCTGTCGCCCCACCAGGTCATACAGTTTGCTGTTGCCGGCGCGCTGCAATTGCAGCAGTCCTGCATGGAAGTCCTGCCGTTCGAACAGCGCGGCCAATTCATCCATATTGGCCGCCCGGTGCAGTTTCCAGCCTCTTCCCCGCAGGCAGCCCAGGAGCTTGCTGTGCAATGCATCGTCCACCAGCGCCACGACGTCCCGGTCAACCGAAGCCATTCAGTGCCTCCTCCCAGGCTTGCAAAGCGCCCGCCCGATGTACGTGATGCCGGCCGGGGCCCCGCGCCCGGCGACGGCTCTTGCCGCGGGGCGATCGCGAGTCCTCAATCTGGCTGCCGGCAGTGTTTGTTCGCAACTTGTAAAGTGTAGAACATTGCAACCGGCTGTCGGCAGGTTTCGGTGCCGGTGGCGGCGTTTCCCGGCAAATCGGCCGGGGTGCGGGGCTGCGTACGCGGGCAGCGGCCGGGCGGGGCGCTGGGGCTTCGATACGCCCGCTGGCGCTGCCTAGGGGGCGGTCGCTGCGACCGGTTCGTCGGCGTAGCGCCAGATGTTCACGTCGAGTCCGGCTTCACGGATATGCTCGGTCTTGGCGGCAAGAAAGCGCTGGAAGCTGGGTTCCTTGCGGTAGGCGCCGGACACCAGATAGTCGAACATGCCCAGGGTATGGAACACGCGGAAGGACGATTCCCAGCGGATGACCTCCTGCCCGGCGGAGTCGAACAGGACGATGCCGGGCGCGTAGTTGACGCCGAGCTGGCGCACCCAGTCGCGCACCGCCATGCGCTTGCCTTGCGGCGTGGTGATGGGCTCGCGCGACCACATGTCGAGCTGCACGTTGTCGAACTTCGCGATCACGGCGCGGGTTTCCGGGTCGGCCAGCACGCGGCGGTGCAGCACCTCGCAGTCGGGGCAGTCCTTCTGCTCGAAGAACACCGCGAGCGGCCTGGCGGACTTGCCGCGGCGCCGCAGGTCGACGGCGTTTTTCAGGAAGAAGTCCTGCTGGATCATCTCGCCGGAGGCCTGCTTCGGCACCTCGCGCGCAGCGACAAAATCGCGGAAGGCGGTCTTGTTTTCATGGCGCCCGCCGACCCAGTCGAGCGCGGCCTGCAGGCGTGCCGGCGGCACGTAGCCGTTGAGGCGCAGCAGGGTTTTACCGGCCTCGTCGAAAAACAGCAGGCTGGGGGTGAACTGGATTTTCTGCGCCGCGCTGTAGGTCTTTTCCGTGTAGCGCTTGCCGTCCAGTCCCACGACTTCGCGGTCGCCCCAGATGTTGACCGCGATCACGTCGAACTTTTCCTTCATCGTGGCCTCGATCTCGCGCTGCGACAGATTGCGCTCCACCAGCGCCGAGCAATACGGGCAGCCGTCCTGGGTGAACATCAGGATGACGCGCTTGCGGTTGGCGTGCGCCTCGTCGATGTCCTCCTTCAGGTGCAGGAAGCTGTTCTTGAACCAGGCGGGATACTCGGTCGTCCTGGCGCCGTAGTAGGTGCCCATCTTGACCGCCGCAGCCGGCTCTGCGGCGTGCAGCGAAAATGCGGCGAGCAAGCCGAGCAAGGCTGGCAGAGAGCGAATTGTCATGGCGGTTTCCATCCCTCGTCGTCGGTAATGCCGATGCCTATCGTAGCAGGGGATCAGGCGGGCTGGCCGGCAATGAAGACGTCGCTGCTGGAATGCGCCAGCACGTGCTTGGTGACGCTGCCGAGCAGCAGTTCCTCCATGACCGACCGGCCGTGCTTGCCGATGACGATCAAGTCGGCGTCGATCGTCTGCTCCTGTTCAAGAATCCGCAGCGTGGCCGCACCGTGAACGAACTGGCGCGACAGCTGGCTGGCCGGCACGTGCAGCTTGCCGATGAAGGCTTCCATTTCAGCCTGCGCCGCGCTGCGTGCCTGAATCCGGTATTGATGAATCTGGTTGTCGTCCATGCCGGCGAGGCGGAAAGTGCTTTCCATCTCCACTTCGAACGCATGCAGCAGCACAAAGTCGGCATCGGGCAGCCAGGCATGGGCGGCGTTGATGGCGGCGGCGGCATGATCGGAAAAATCGACCGCTGCGAGGATGCGCCGATACGGGGAGTAGGGGCGTTGCTTGACCGCGAGCAACGGGCGGCGCGCTGTGCGCAGCACGCGTTCGATGGTCGATCCGAGCAGATGTTCGCGCACGAAATGCATGCCGCGCGCGCCCAACACCAGCAAATCGGCGTGCCGTTCTTCGGCGAGTCTGACGAGGGCGGTCTGCGCCAAACCTTGCGTCAGCACGGCGTCGATCGCGACGGGGTGGCGGGCTGCCAGGCGTTCCGCCTGTTCGTCCAGGGTGCGCTCCGTCTGTTCGAGCAGGCGGGCCTCCTGCTCGGCGGCGTCCTGGCCGATCAGGCGCCGCAGGCTGTCGAGAGCGGAACTGCTGACGACATGCGCCAGGATCAGCTGGGTGTCCGGGTGCGCCTGCGCAAGCTGCGCCGCGCGTTCCAATGCATGCCGGGCGGGTGCCGAAAAATCGGTGGCGGCGAGGATTTTTCTGGATTGGGTCATGACGGCTCCTGGGCAGGGAACGGTTCAGCGGAGGAAATGCCGGCGACGCGATGCGGCAAGGCCGGGCGCGGGCCGCCGTGCCGGGCAACAGGACAAATTGTCTTTTTCATTCCTGCTACAGCCTACACGATCATGCCGAATGAAACACCGGTGCCGGTGCGTTTGTAAAATTCAAGAGGCGCCATTTCGGTTCCCGGCATGGGCTTCGTCGCAGGGATGGATGTGGCGTATTCTTGAATATCCATGGAGCGGACGGGAGGCGGCGGGGCTCATCATGCAAGACTGCGTCATTGCCACTCCCTGCCTTCGCCGAATGCCGCGTTGCGTATTCGCATCATGACGAGTAATCCCCGCGATTCCCGGCCGCACTGGCACCGTCTGAGCAGCGAAGATGCCGTCGCCCGCCTGGGCAGCGACCCGCAGACGGGCATGTCGGCGGAGGCGGCTTCTGCCGGACTGTCGCAATATGGTCCCAACACCATGCAAGTGGCCGGCAGGCGCCATCCGCTTGCCATGCTGGCATCGCAATTCACCGATTTCATGATCCTGGTGCTGATCGCCGCCGCCGTCATCGCCGGCTTTGTCGGCGAGCCGCAGGATAGCGTCGCCATCGTGGTCATCGTGCTGCTCAACGGCATCATGGGATTCGTCCAGGAGTATCGCGCCGAGCGCGCCATGGCGGCACTGAAACGGATGGCCGCCCCGACGGCTGCCGTGATCCGCGATGGCGCGATCCGGAAAATCCCGGCGGTCGAGCTGGTGCCGGGCGATGTCGTCCTGCTCGAAGCCGGCGACGTGGTGCCGGCCGACCTGCGCCTGCTGGAACTGTCGGCGCTCAAGGTGGATGAATCCGCGCTGACCGGCGAATCGCAGGCGGCCGAGAAACGGGTGACGCAGCTGGAAGCAACCGCCCTACCGCTGGGCGACCGCCTCAACATGGCCTACAAGGGAACGGTCGTCAGCTACGGCCGCGCGCGCGGCCTGGTGGTGGCCACCGGCATGCAGACCGAACTGGGGAAAATCGCCTCGCTGCTGTCCGGCGAAGCCGGCAAGACGCCGCTGCAGAAGCGGCTGGCGCGCTTCGGCAAGCATCTGGCGCTGGCGGTGCTGGCGCTTTGCGCGATCTTCTTCGTGGCCGGCTGGTTGCGCGGCGAACCGCTGTTGCCGCTGCTGCTCACCGCGCCGTCGCTGCGATTCCCGAAGCGCTGCCGGCGGTGGTCAGCATCTCGCTCGCCCTGGGGGCGGCGCGCATGGTCCGGCAGAACGTGCTGATCCGCCGTTTGCCCGCAGTGGAAACGCTCGGCTCGGTTACCTATATCTGTTCCGACAAGACCGGCACGCTCACCTTGAACCGGATGCAGGTCGACTGCGTGCAGGCCGCGGGCGAGACCCGGCCGGGGCTGCGGGAGGCGGAAAATGCGCCCTGGCGCGAACTGGGCGTGGCGATGCTGCTGTGCAACGATGCCGTCGCCGACGCCGACGGAAAACTGAGCGGCGACCCTACCGAGACGGCGTTGCTCGAAGCCGCGCAAGCCGCCGGATTCAGCCGGCCTGAATGGCAGGCAGCGCTGCCGCGACTGGCCGAGCTTCCCTTCGATTCCGAGCGGGCGCGCATGAGCACGCTGCATCGCGACGGCGAGGCGGTGCTGGTGCTGGTGAAAGGCGCGCCCGAAGGCGTGCTGTCGCTGTGCGTCGACCGGCTCGCCGCCGCCGGCACGGCACCCGTCGACCAGGCGGCGCTACGGGACGAAGCCGAGCAGCTGGCCGCGCAGGGCCTGCGTGTGCTGGGTTTCGCGCTGAAACGGCTGCCGTGCCTGCCGGACGCGCTCGATGCGGCCACGCTGGAAAGCGGCCTGACCTTCGTCGGCCTGGCCGGCCTGATCGATCCGCCGCGCCCCGAGGCGGCCGAATCGGTTGCCGCCTGCAAGGCCGCCGGCATCATCCCCGTCATGATCACCGGCGACCATCCCGCCACCGCGCGCGCCATCGCAAGCCGGCTCGGCATCATCGACGAAGGCGGCAAGGTGCTCACCGGCAGCGAGCTGGCGCGGCTGAGCCTGGCGGAATTCGAGCGCGAGGCGGAATCGGTGCGGGTGTACGCGCGCACCAACCCGGAACAGAAGATCAAGATCGTGCGGGCGCTGCAGGACCGCGGTGAATTCGTCGCCATGACCGGCGACGGCGTGAACGACGCGCCCGCATTGAAAATGGCCGACATCGGCGTGGCGATGGGCCGCGGCGGCACCGACGTGGCGCGCGAGGCCGCCCACATGACGCTGCTGGACGACAACTTCGCCAGCATCGTCCATGCGGTGCGCGAAGGGCGGCGCATCTACGACAACATCCGCAAGTTCGTCAAATACACCATGACGAGCAATTCGGGCGAAATCTGGACCCTCTTCCTCGCACCCTTCATGGGGCTGCCGATCCCGCTGCTGCCGATCCACATCCTGTGGATCAACCTGGTGACGGATGGATTGCCCGGGCTCGCACTTGCCGGCGAGGGGGCCGAGCGCAATGTCATGCAACGGCCGCCGCGGCCGCCGCAGGAAAGCATCTTCGCCCGCGGCATGTGGCAGCACATCCTGTGGGTCGGGCTGCTGATGGGCGGGGTGTCGCTGCTGACGCAGGCGTGGGCCATCCACAGCGGCTCGGCGCACTGGCAGAGCATGGTGTTCACCGTGCTCACGCTGTCGCAGCTCGGCCACGTGCTGGCGATCCGCTCCGAACGCGAATCGCTGTTCAGCCAGGGCGTATGGTCGAACCGGGTGCTGATCGGCGCGCTCGTGCTGACCTTCGCGCTGCAGATGGCCGTGCTCTACGTGCCCTGGCTCAACCCCGTCTTCCGGACCGCGCCGCTCAGTCCGGGCGAACTGGCCGCGTGCCTGGCGCTGTCTTCGGTGGTGTTCATCGGCGTGGAGATCGAGAAGGCGCTGGTGCGGCGGGGGATGATTTACCGCAGCGTCTAGTTGCGCGCGTCGAAGACCCGCGTCCACAGGGCCCCGACCGCGTCGCGCACGCCTTCCACGGCGGCTGGCGGCACCCGGGCATAGTCCGCGCCGGAGAGCTTGATCGCGTGCTGCTGGCGGCGCAGCTCGCGGTAAGCGTCGGCAGCGGCTTGCGCGATGTCGGCGGGGATCAGCCCGGCCGCGCCTGCGCGCCCGAGCAACGCGATGTTGCCGAAGTTGTCGGCCAGTTCGGGATGCGCATGGCAATGCCTCAGCACCAGGTACTGCACGCAGAATTCGACGTCGACGATGCCGCCGCTGTCGTGCTTGAGGTCGAATAGATCGCTGTGGTTGACGTGGCCGGCGTGCATTTTTTCGCGCATCGCCAGCACCGCTTCGCGCAGCGTTCCGGCGTCGCGCGGCAGCCCCAGCACATCGCGGCGCAGCGCCTCGAAAAATGCGCCAATATCGAGGTCGCCGCAGACGAAGCGCGCCCGCGTCAGCGCCTGGTGTTCCCATACCCAGGCGTGGTGCAGCTGGTAGTCGCGGAAGGCTGCGGTCGAACTGACCAGCAGGCCCGATGCGCCGTCCGGCCGCAGGCGCAGGTCGGTATCGTAGAGGATGCCGGCCGGAGTGGGGGTGCCGAGCCAGGTGTTGATGCGCTGGGCGAAGCGCACGTAGATTTGCTGGGCGCGTTCGTCGGCGTCGTCGTAGAGGAATACCAGATCGAGGTCGGAGGCATAGCCCAACTCCTTGCCGCCGAGCTTGCCGTAACCGATGACGGCGAATCGCGGAGTGTCGCGGTGGCGCGTCTTCAGCCCGGCCCAGCAGCGCGCCAGGGTTTCGGCGAGCAGCGTGTCGGCCAGATACGACAGGTGATCCGACAGCGACTCCAGCGTCAGCCGGCCCGCTACGTCCTGTGCCAGCAGGCGCAGCGTCTGCACCTGTTTGAAGCGGCGCATCGCGTCCATCTGCGCTTCGGTGTCGCCGGGGTGGGCGTCGAGTTCCGTGCGCAACTGCTCGGCCAGCTGTGCCCAATCGGGCGCGCTCAGCAGGGATTGCGGGGCGATCAGTTCGTCGAGCAGCTGCGGCTGTTGCGTGATCATCTGCGCCGCCCACGGGCTCGCCGCCAAGAGGCGCACCAACTGGCGCAGCGCCGCCGGATATTCGGTCAGCAGCGCCAGATAGGTGGAGCGCCGCGCAATCGCCTGCACCAGCGCGGCAAAGCGTTCCAGCGTGGCCGCCGGGTCGGGCTGGCGGCCGATGATTTCGAGCGCGGGCGGCAGCAGTGCGTTGAGCCGCAGCTGCGTCGACTCGGCCAGCCGCGCGCTGTTCTGGCGCAGCGCGTCGAGTATCGCCAGCACCTGCGACGGATCGCCGTAGCCGGCATTTTCCAGCAGCGCGTGGGTGGCGGCGGCGTCCGCCGTGCCGCTGCAGACGACGGTGAGCGGATGGCTGTTCTGGTCGGTCTGCGGCGCGGCGAACACCTGCTCGAAATGGCGCGTGACCTTGTTGCGGTGGCGGTCGAGCGCGACGACGAGCGCGGCATGGTCGGGAAACCCCATCGCCTCGGCGAGCATCGCCTGCGATTCGGCGTCGTCGGGCAGCAGCTGGGTCTGCGCGTCGTCGAGGTACTGGATGCGGTGCTCCAGCCGGCGCAGGAAGCCGTAGGCAGCGGCGAGTTCCTGCTGCGCGTCCGCCGTCATCAGTCCGTTCTTCACCAGTTCAGCCAGCACCGTCAGCGTCGGCCGCTGCTGCAGGGCGGCGATCTGGCCGCCGCGGATGAGCTGGAACACCTGTGCGGTGAACTCGATTTCGCGGATGCCGCCCGGCCCCAGCTTGATGTCGTGCGCCATCTCGCGGCGCGCGACCTCGCGGCGGATCTGCACGTGCAGGTCGCGGATCGCCGCGAAGGCGCCGAAGTCGAGGTATTTGCGAAACACGAAGGGGCGCACGATGCTGGCCAGTTCGTCGTGGCGGACGCCGGTGAGCGGCCGCGCCTTGATCCAGGCATAGCGTTCCCACGGCCGTCCCTGCGCCACCAGGTAGTCCTCCAGCATGGCGAAGCCCATTGCGAACGGGCCCGAGTCGCCCCACGGGCGCAGCCGCAGGTCGACGCGGAACACGTAACCGTCGGCGGTGTTCTCCCCCAGCGCGGCGGTCAGCTTGCGGCCCAGGCGAACGAAGAATTCGTGGCTGCTGATCGATTTGCCCGTCTGGATACCATCCCTGCGGGACATGATCGCGGCGGCGGGATCGTCGGCCGCGGTGTCGCCCTCCTCGGGATAGAGGTAGATGAGGTCGATGTCGGACGATACGTTGAGTTCGCCGCCGCCGAGTTTGCCCATGGCAACGACGACCATCTGCTGCGGACGGCCGTGCTCGTCGCGCGGCTCGCCGTGGCGCGCAGCGAGTATGGCGTGGTGGAAATCCAGTGCGGCGGCGATGCACACCTCGGCCAGCGTGCTCCAGGCGGCGACGACTTCGGCGAGGTCGGCGCTGCCGGCGAGGTCGCGCGCAGTGACGGCCAGCCACACCCGCTGGCGCAGCTGTCTTAAACGTTGATGCAGCGCGGCTTCGTCGGCGCACGGCGGCTCGGCAAGAAACGCCTGCATCGCCGCGCGGGTGAAGGGGTGGCCGAGTTGCCCGGCCACAGCATCGGCCAGCTGCGGCTGCGCCGCCTGCAGGCGGCGGCCGTAGCGGGAACAGCGGGCGACACGGTCGAGTGCGGGGTTGCTCATGGTTGGGATCGGGGCGCTTTGAATTAGGCGCTTTGAATTAGAATCAGGCGGTTATCAAACACTCTATCAGTGGGGAGAGCATATGGCATCCATCGAGTCGATTCTGACCGAAACCCGTGTATTCCCGCCTGCGGACGCCTTCGTCAAGCAGGCCAACGTGTCCGGCATGGGCGCGTATCAGGCGCTGTGCAATCAGGCCGCAAGCGATTACGAGGGCTTCTGGGCCAATCTCGCGCGCCAGACGATGGACTGGAAAAAGCCGTTCACCCGCACCCTCGACGAATCGAACGCGCCGTTCTACAAGTGGTTCGACGACGGCGAGCTCAATGTTTCGTACAACTGCCTGGACCGCCACCTGGCGACCAAGGGCGACAAGACTGCGCTGATTTTCGAGGCCGACGACGGCGCGGTGACGAAAGTCACCTACAAGGAACTGCACGCCCGCGTCTGCCAGTTCGCCAACGGCCTGAAGTCGCTCGGCGTGGCGAAAGGCGACCGCGTCGTCGTCTACATGCCGATGAGCATCGAGGCGGTGGTGGCGATGCAGGCGTGCGCGCGTATCGGCGCCATCCATTCGGTGGTGTTCGGCGGCTTCTCCGCCAAGAGCCTGTTCGAGCGCATCGAGGACGCGCAGGCCAAGGTGGTCGTCACCGCCGACGAATCGCTGCGCGGCGGCAAGGCGGTGCCGCTGAAGCGCGCGGTGGACGAGGCGCTGGCGATGGGCGACACCTCCTGCGTCGAGCGCGTGGTGGTGTATCGCCGCACCGGCGGCGCGACCGACTGGACCTCGCGCGACCTGTGGTGGCACGAGCTCACCCAGACCCAGGCCGAGACCTGCGAGCCGGTGTGGGTGTCCGCCGAGCATCCGCTGTTCATCCTCTACACCTCGGGGTCGACCGGCAAGCCCAAGGGCGTGCAGCATTCCAGCGGCGGCTATCTGCTCGGCGCCATCCTCTCCATGCAATGGGTGTTCGACGCCAAGCCCGATTCCGACGTCTACTGGTGCACCGCCGACGTCGGCTGGATCACCGGCCACACCTATGTCGCCTACGGCCCGCTGGCGCTGGGCATGACCGAGATCATTTTCGAAGGCGTCCCCACCTATCCGCATGCCGGGCGTTTCTGGGAAACCGTCGCCAAGCACAAGGTCACCACCTTCTACACCGCGCCGACCGCGATCCGCAGCCTGATCAAGCTCGGTTCCGACCTGCCGGCGCAGCACGACCTGTCGTCGCTGCGCCTGCTGGGGACGGTGGGCGAGCCGATCAACCCGGAAGCCTGGATGTGGTATCACCAGGTCATCGGCGGCGGCCGCTGTCCCATCGTCGACACCTGGTGGCAGACCGAGACCGGCGCCAACATGATCTCCCCGCTGCCCGGCGCGGTGCCGACCAAGCCGGGATCCTGCACCCTGCCGCTGCCCGGCATCATGGCGGCGATCACCGACGAGCACGGCCAGCCGGTTGAAAAAGGCCACGGCGGCTATCTGGTGATCAAGCGGCCGTTCCCCTCGCAGCTGCGCACCCTGTGGAACGACCCCGACCGCTTCAGGAAGACCTATTTCCCCGAAGAGCTCGGCGGCAAGACCTATCTCGCCGGCGACTCGGCGCACCGCGACAGCGATGGCTATTTCTGGATCATGGGGCGCATCGACGACGTGCTGAACGTGTCCGGCCACCGCTTGGGCACGATGGAAATCGAATCCGCGCTGGTGTCCAACCTGCGCGTGGCCGAGGCCGCCGTGGTGGGCCGTCCGCACGACATCAAAGGTGAGGCGGTGGTGGCCTACGTGGTGCTCAAAGGCGCGCGCCCCGTCGGCGAGGAAGCCCGCAAGATCGCGCTCGAACTGCGCGAATGGGTGGGCAAGGAAATCGGCCCGATCGCCAAGCCCGATGAAATCCGCTTCGGCGACAAACTGCCCAAGACCCGCTCCGGCAAGATCATGCGCCGCCTGCTGCGGGCGATCGCCAGGGGCGAGGAAATCACCCAGGATATTTCCACCCTGGAAAACCCGGCCATTCTGGAGCAGTTGAAGGAAGCGGTGAGATAGACGTGGCCGCCGCCCACCCGAAGGCCGGCCGTTCTATCGCGAAACCGTGGAGCGCCGGACGGTGCCATGGAAATCCCGGTCGTCGGCCCGCGTCGCGCCATCCGGGCTGATCAAACCCATCCATTCCCGCGACCATTGTTGAATCCCGGCGATGAACCTTGCGTTCATTACGCAGCGGGAATGGAAAACGAAAGCCCCCGAACGGGGGCTTTCGTTTTTTGCGTGGGGCGGCGGGGCGTTTTTTTAACCCTTTGATAAATATAGGGATCGTTTTTTGTGCGAGCGCTCAAGTATGGCGAAAAATCGTCGTTACTGTTGATAACCTGTACAAGGGCAAACCCGTTGCGAAGCGGGGACGCAAAGCTTCCGGCCTGTGAAAAGGCAGCGGGGCCGCCGTGGTGTGAGGCCGTTTGGCGGTCGCTGCGTTGTGCGCCCTGATTCAGGCAGTTTATTCGATCGAGGACCCACCATGCCGCACCATTGCCCGTTTCCTGTCCAGCTTTCCGACAATCGCCGTTGCTACCGCAGCGGCAGTGCATCGGGTTTTTCGTTGAGCCTGTTGCTGCTTGCCCTGTTGGCGGGGTATGCCGGCCTCGGCGAAGCGGCTCCGGCATCGGCGCAGGGCAACAAGCCCCCGGCGGTGGTCGAAAAAGCCGCGCCGTATGTCGGCTGGGCGCGCGGGCGGCTGCTGGTTGCGCCGCGTGCCGGCTTGTCCGCGGGCCAGTTCGAGCAGGCGCTGAAATCCGTGAACGGACGCTCGAAGGGCTATATCCGGCAGTTGAATACGCACGTGGTCGAATTGTCCGCGGGTGCCGATGAAGCCGCGGCAATGCGCGAGTTGCGCAAGAACCGCAAGCTGAAATACGTCGAGCTCGATATGGCGGTCGCGCCCGCCGCCAGCGTGTCCGACCCCGCCTATGGCAGCAGCTGGGCACTGCCCAAGATCCAGGCTCCCGCCGCCTGGGACAGCACCAACGGCAGCGGTGTGACCATCGCCATCCTGGATACCGGCATCGACAGCGCCCATCCCGATCTCGCGCCCAACCTGGTGCCGGGCTGGAACGTATACGACAACAACGCCAATACCGTCGATGTCAACGGCCACGGCACCTGGGTGGCCGGCGTGGCGGCGATGGCGGCGAACAACGCCAAGGGCAGCGCGGGGGTGGCCTGGGGCGCGAAGATCATGCCGGTGCGCATTGCCGACGCCAATGCCTATGCCTACTGGAGCACGGTTGCGCAGGGGATCTACTGGGCTGCCGACCATGGCGCCAAGGTGGTGAATGTCAGCTACAACGGCGTGTCCGGGAGCGCCACCGTGCAGTCGGCAGCGCAATACCTGCGCAGCAAGGGCGGCGTGGTGGTGGTGGCCGCCGGCAACAGCGGCGGACTCGAGAGCATTGCGGCCAACGACGCCCTGCTGAGCGTCGCCGCCACCGACCAGAACGACGCGCGCGCCAGCTTTTCGAGCTATGGCGCCTATGTCGACCTGGCGGCGCCGGGGGTGAGCGTGTACACCACCACCGTCGGCGGCGGCTATTCCAACGCCTCCGGCACCTCGTTTTCCAGCCCGGTGGTTGCCGCCACCGCGGCGCTGATGCTGTCCGCCAACGGCAAGCTGACCCCGGCCGACGTCGACCGCATCCTGAAAACGACTTCGCTCGATCTCGGCGCGGCCGGTTATGACCCGTACTATGGCTCCGGCCGCGTCAATGCCGCAGCGGCGGTGCTGAACGCCAAGCAGACCGTCGCCGCCGACACCCTGGCGCCCTCCGTCAGCATTGCTTCGCCCACCGGCGGGCGCGTATCCGGTGTGGTCCCGGTCGATGTCAATTATTCCGACAACGTCGGCGTAACCCGTGCCGATTTTTACGTCAACGGCCAGCTGGTCGCCAGCGACAGCCTGGCGCCCTTTGCTTTCGCCTGGGACACCGCCGGCAAGGCAGACGGCAGCTACACCCTCAGCGTGCAGGCCTATGACGCGGCGGGCAACCGCGGCACGTCGCCGTCGGTTGCGGTTACGGTCGGCAACGACAGTATCGCGCCCACCATCGGCAGCTTCAGCCTGACCGACGGCATGACGATTTCGCCCAGCAAGCAGGCGGTCAGCGTGAGCGCTACCGACAATCAGGGCATCGCCAAAATCTCGCTGGTCATCGACGGCAAGGAAGTGGCTCTCGCCTACGGCGGCACGCTCAGCTACAACTGGAACACCCGCAAGCTGGCCAAAGGCGCGCATACGGTCACCGTGCGCGTTACCGATAACTCGGGCAACGTGACGAGCAGGACGGTGACGGTCTACAAATAGGCATGCCCTACAGGAAGAAAGCGCCCGTCGAGGCGCTTTTTTTTGTCGGGTTTTTTTACGGGCTAGCTGCCGAAAGTTTTGAAAGTTGTCCGGTGGAAAACTGTTTCCCTTGTTATTTCAATGTATAGCGGGTGATTTCTGGTTTGTTTCACTTGATGGAATGGAACTTGCTGATTTGTTTGGCGTGTATGTCTAAGGAGTCCATCATGATCCCCTCCCGCATTTCCCTATCCGCTCTCGCATCCGCCTCTGCGCTTGTCCTGCTGGCAGCCGCCAGCGCGCAGGCCGCAGTGATGGCGGTGGACCTGACGGCGAACAATAGTGGCACCATCAGCGATGGAACCAATACGGTCACGTTCGTGTTCGACAAGCAGCAACCCTCCGGCACCGGTGTGCTCGATCCTTTCCTGCGTGTTCAACAAAACGGAACGGAACAGGGCTACAACACCACGCTTGCCAATGCGGGGCAGCTGCCTTTCGAAGAAAAGTTTGGCAGCTGGACCCATGACCTGCCTTTCAGCGCCCTGCAGATCGTCAATGGGACCTATAACTTCGTGCTGGATATCGGCGAGCCGGTCAGCACCGTCCAAGGCGCGCAACAGAGCCTGCTGTCGCTGGATGGCCTGAAGCTCTACGTCACGAATACCCCAGGGCAGAACAGCAATTCGGTCGCGGCAAACGGCGATGCGAACGGCATTCTGGGAACCCTGCTTTGGGACATGGATGCGCTTGCCGACAATTACGTCCTGCTCGACGCCAACCGCGATGGCAACCCGGGCAATGGTGTCAGCGATATGTTGATGCAGGTGCCGACGAGCGTCTTTGCCAATGTGACAAGCTCCCAGTACATCATTCTGTGGTCGCGTTTCGGTCTGCAGAATGCTGCAAATGCCGGTTCGGAATCCTTCGGCACATTTGAGGAATGGGCGCATCTTGGCGCGGGCGATGGAGGCGGCGGTGGCGGCGGGAACATCCCCGAACCTGCCAGCCTTCTGCTGATGGGCGCGGGTCTGGTCGGCTTTGGTTTGGCGCGTCGCCGCAAGTCGGCCTGAGCGGGTGTCGGGTGCCCCGATTCAGCAAGTTCTTGACCCTGGGAGGCGCGATGTCGAAGCAATGTCCATTTCCCGTCCGCTCAACCGACAGCCGCTGCTGTTACCGCACGGGAAGCGCGCCGGGGTTTACCCTGTGCCTGGCCCTGGTGGCTGCCTTGTCCGGGTATGCCGGCCTCAGCCACGCGGCCACGGGTGCTCAGGGGGACAAGCCGGCCGCAATGCCTGTCGTCGCTGCGCCAGCCCAGTCCCGCTTGTAGATATCCCCGAACCCGCCAGTCTGCTTCGGCTGGACACCGCTCTGGCCGGCCGGGTTGGGGGGAGCCGTCGCAAGGCGGTCTGAGATCGCAGTCGTCCACTGCAAGAAAAAACGCCGGCTGACCGGCGTTTTTTCTTGCAGTGGCGTGCGGGAAGGGCTTGGGGCCGGCTGACCTGTTACTTACGCATACCCGGTCATTTGTCGGCCGCCAACAGGTTTGTCGAGCGCACCAGTTCCACCACCAGGGTATGCAGCCGTGCCGGCGATTTCAGTGCGCCGTTCTCCTCGTCGAACGCCTGGTCGGCGTGGGGCAGCGAGAACTGGCCAGGCAGCACCAGCACACCCAGGGTGTTCAGGATCTGCCGCAGGTGCGGCAGCATGCGCATTCCGCCAAACGTGCCCGGCGAAGCGGCCATGATGGCAGCGACCTTGTTCTGGTATGGCGCCAGCCCCGATTCGCCCTGCCATTCGCGCGATACCCAGTCGATCGTGTTTTTCAGCAGCGGCGGGATCGAGCTGTTGTATTCCGGGCTGGCGATCAGCAGGGCGTCGTGTGCCTTGAACAGCGCCTTCAGACGCTGCGCATTGTCGGGCAGCCCCTCGCGTGTTTCGAGGTCCTCGTTCATGAGCGGCAGCGGATAATCCGCCAGGTCGATCAGAGTGACGTCGCCGCCTGCGGCGCGGGCGGCGCCCACCGCGGCCTGGATGAGCTTGCGGTTCCAGGCATCGCGGCGAATGCTGCCGGAAAAAGCGAGAATCTTGGGCATGGATGTCTTTGCATTCGAAAAACGGGTGATTGTATCGGGCCTTCAGGCAAGATCGAACACGACCAGCTCACTGGCCTCCAGTGCTTCGATGTCGATGCCGGATTCGAAACGGATCGCCACCGCATCGCCGGCTCCCAACGGGAAGCCCTTCAGCTTGATCCGCCCGCCCGCCACCTGCAGCCAGATTCGCCGCCCGGGTGCGGGCGCCAGCGTGGCGCGTTCGCCGGCGGCCAGCCGGCCCGCATGAATCGCCGCGTCCTGATGAATCGTCACCGAGCCTTCGCGGCCATCGCTGGAGGCGATCAGCCGCAGCCGGCCCTGCAGGCTTTCGGGTGCGAAAGCGATCTGCTCGTAGCCCGGTTCCAGTCCATAGGCATCCGGCTCGATCCAGATTTGCAGCAGATGCACCGGTTCGGTGGCCGATGCGTTGTACTCGCTGTGGGCGATGCCATGCCCGGCACGCATGCGCTGCACATCGCCGGGACGGATCACGCCGCCGTTGCCGAGCGAGTCCTTGTGTTCGAGCGCGCCGGCGAGCACCCAGGTGACGATTTCCATGTCCTGATGGCGGTGGGTGGGGAAGCCTGCACCCGGTGCGATGCGGTCTTCGTTGATGACGCGCAGCGGGCCGAAGCCCATCCAGTCGGGGTCGTGGTAGCCGGCAAAGGAGAAGGTGTGGAAGCTGTCGAGCCAGCCGTGGTTGGCGTGGCCGCGTTCGGACGATTTGCGCACGGTCAGCACGATGTCTCCTGCGGGTTGGCCCGGCATTCGGGCGATGGGCTGACTATAGGCGTGGTTCCCTGCGGATAAAACCGGCACAATTGGACCGACTCATTCAACGTGACCCGAACATGCCCTTGCTCCCGGATGCCCCGGCCATTCCCGCCGCCACCGACGGCAACCTGCGCGAAATCCGGCGTCCGGCCTGGCGCGGCGGTGAGGCTAGATGGGCGCCCGACAGGCTTGCAGGAGAGTCCGGTGCCGCCTGAGCAAGCGCCGCCCGACAAAATGCGGCTGGACAAGTGGCTGTGGGCGGCGCGCTTTTTCAAGACGCGCAGCCTTGCGACCCAGGCGATCGAGCATGGCCGCGTGAAGCTCGCCGGCGAGCGCGTCAAACCGGCGCGCGAAGTCAGGCCGGGCGACCGGCTGGACATCCGCATAGGCGACTTCGCCTGGACGCTGACGGTGCGTGCGCTGGCGAAGCAGCGCGGCCCGGCGCCGCTGGCGCAGGCCTTGTACGAAGAAGACCCGGACAGTCATGCGCGCCGCCAGCAGCAGGCGCGCGACCGCAAGCTGGCAGCCAGCCCGGCAGCGGCGATCAAGGGGCGCCCCACCAAGCGCGACCGGCGGCAGATCCATCGTTTCACCGGCGAATGAAGCGCAAGAATTTACCACGGCGCTTTTTACGCAATACGCGGGCAAACGCATAGAATCGGTGGTTCCGAGAGCCGCAAGTTATGATCGTTTCCCCTGCCTTGTCGTTGTTCCTGCGCCGTGCCGCGCGCTGGCTGGCGGCCTTGGCTGCGCTTGCCGCGCTCGGCTTCGCGACCGCCGCAGCGCTGATGTTTTTCTGGGTGCTGCCCAATATCGCCGAACACCGCGACACGGTGGCGAATCTGATGTCGCGCGCGCTGGGACAGCGCGTGACGCTCGAAGCCGTATCCGGGATGTGGCAGCAGACGCGCCCCGAGTTCCGGCTGCAAGGCGTGCGTCTGCACGATCAGCAGGGCCACCCGGTACTTTATTTGCCCGAGCTCGAGGCCGCCTTTGCCTGGCGTTCACTGCTGTTTCTGGAACCGCGCTTCAGCCGGATCGAACTGCAGGGATTGGCGCTGGGGGTGCGGCGCGCGCGCGACGGACACTTTTATGTCGGCGGCATTCCGATCAACCCGGCTGCGCCCGACAGCGGTTTTTCCGACTGGCTGCTGCGGCAGGGGCGGGTGCATGTGGGCAAGGCCACGCTCACCTGGCTGGACGAAGTGCGCGATGCGCCGCCGCTGATCCTGACCGCAGTCGACTTCACGCTGACCAATGTGCGCCGCACCCATCGCCTGCAATTGCGCGCCACCCCGCCGGCCAGCCTGGCGCGGCCGTTGACGATCGAGGCGAAGCTGAGTGCGCGCAATGCGAACGACCTCAAAACCTGGAACGGCATCATCGGCGCCACGGTCGCCGGGGTGTCGTTCCCGCGTCTCGCCGCCTGGCTGGCTTTGCCGTATCAGCCGCAACAGGGCTGGGGCGCGCTGAGCCTGCAGTTCGACGTGGCGCACGGTGCGCTCGCCGGGGTTGCCGCAGGGCTGGATTTGCGCGCGATCGACGCCGTGCTCGGCGACGGTCTGCCCGCGCTGCGGCTGGCGCAGCTGCGCGGGCAGGCCAGGTGGCAGCGCAGCGGCGACGGCCAGCGGGTGACGTTTGAAAATCTGCGCGTGGCGCGGCCGGGGGCAGCCTTGGGCGCGCCGTTCAACGCCGGACTGGCCTGGAATGCCGCGTCGCACGAGATCACCGCGCAAGCCCTCAGCCTGGGCGGCTGGCAGTCGCTGCTGCCGAGCCTGCCGATGGACCCGGAACTGCGCGCGCGCCTGCAGACCCTGCAGCCCCAAGGGCGCTTCGACACCCTGCGATTCCGCTGGAGCGGAGCGCAGCCGGGACTGGACAATTTCAGCATTGCCGCCCGTTTTACCGGCCTGGGGGTGACGGCAGCCGGCAATCAGCCCGGGCTGGTCAATCTTTCCGGGCGCATCGAGGGCGATGCGCGCGAAGGCGCGTTCGAGATCGACTCGGACCGGCTGGAACTCGATTTCCCCGGCTTGTTCCGCGAGCCTGTTTTTGAGTTTGCCGGCCTGCGTGCGCGCGGCAACTGGCAAAAAACGCCGCGCGGCCGGCGCCTGACGCTGGACGACCTGGCCTTTGCCAACAAGGACATGGCAGGCACCGCCAAAGGGCACTACGAGTTGATTCCGGGCCAGCGCGGCGTGATCGATCTGAGCGCGCATTTGAGCCGCGCCGATGGCACCGCGGTGTACCGTTACCTGCCGAAAACAATCGGCGATCACACCGTCAACTGGGTGAAGCAGGGTGTCGTGGCCGGCGATTCCGACGATGTGCGGCTGACCTTGAAAGGCGACCTGGCCCGGTTTCCCTTCGACCAGGGCAATGGCGAGTTCCGCGTCGATGCGCAGGTCAAGGATGCGGTGATCGACTATGTGCCGGGCTGGCCGCGCATCGAGGGCATCCAGGCGCGCCTGTCGTTCCACGGCAAGATCATGGAAGTGACCTCCAGCCAGGCGCGGATTTACGGTGTGGCGCTGTCGCCGGTGAAAGCCGTCATCCCGGATCTGCTGCACCAGGAAGAGCAGTTGAACATCGAAGGCCAGGCCAATGGCCCGATCCGGGATTTCATCCGTTTTGCCAACTTCAGTCCGGTGGGCGAGCGTCTGCGCGGTTTCACCGACGAGCTGGACGGCAGCGGGCCGATGCGGCTCGCCCTGAAGCTGCAGGTGCCGCTGCGCTACAGCCACAACACCGCGCTGGCCGGCACCCTGTCGTTCCTGGGCAATACCCTGCTGCCAGCCGGCTTGCCGCAGCTCAACCAGGTGCGCGGCGACATCGATTTCACCGGCGACAGCCTGAGCGCGAAAAGCATCGCCGCGCAGCTTCTGGGCGGACCGCTACGCATCGATACCGCCACCCGCAACGGTCAGGTGCAGATTCTGGCGCAGGGACGGGCTACCGCGGCGGGCATGGCGCCGTGGCTCAATGCGGCGTGGAGCAAGCATCTGTCGGGACAGGCCATGTGGCGCGGCCAGATCGACCTTGAGCCCGAAGGGGAGCGGATCCGCATCGAATCCGATCTGGTCGGGCTGGGTTCCAGCCTGCCGGCGCCGCTCGCCAAAGCGGCCGCCCAGACGCTGCCGCTGCTGGTGCTCCGCCAGCCGCAGGGCGATGCCTGGTTGAACGAAGTCCGGCTGGGCCGAACCCTCAGCGCGCTGTGGCGCAGCACCGCGGCAGGCGGCTTCGGCCGCGGCGAAATCCGTTTTGGCGGGCAGGCGGCCATGCCGAGCGAACCCGGCCTGCGTCTGGCCGGCAGTGGGCGCGGCCTGGATGTCTCCGGCTGGATGGCGCTGTTGCCTGCGGGCGGAGGCGGCGCCAGTGTGCCGCTGTCGTCCATCGATCTCAGCTTCGACGCATTCGACCTGATGGGGCGGCGCTATCAGGATGTGCGCCTGCAGGGGCGTACCCGCAGCGGCCTGTTGCGCACCCAGGTGAGCGGGCGTGAAATGAGCGGTGTGCTGACCTATCGTCCGGCCGGCGCATACGATTCCACCGGCGCTTCAGCCCGCGGCGGGCCGGAATCCTTGAGGGAGCAGCCCGCCCGCGTGTCGGCGCAGTTCAGACAGCTGACCATCCCGGCCAGAATGCCGGCGAGCGGGGCGGCCGATGAAATGAACATGAAGGCAGCGGATTTTCCGATGCTGGATCTGGCGGTGGAGGACTTCCGGCTGCAGGACCATGCCCTGGGACGGCTGGAAGCGGTGGCGCGCGGCACGCCGCAGGGCCTGATGATCGACACCCTGCAGCTCACGCATCCCGACAGCGTGTTTCGCATGAGCGGCCTGTGGCGCGACAGCGGCCTCGGCGAAACCCGGGCGGAGCTGAGCCTCAATGTGCTCGATGCGGGCAGGTTCCTGGCTCGCTTTGGCTACCCCGATGCGCTCAAGCGCGGCAGCGCCGAGGTCCAGGGCAACGCCGCGTGGGAAGGCTCGCCCGCCGATTTCGCGTTTGGCACGCTGGCGGGACAGCTCGATTTCAAGGCCAGAAGCGGGCAGTTCCTCAAGATCGACCCGGGCGTCGGCAAGCTGCTCGGTGTGTTGAGCCTGCAATCGCTGCCGCGCCGGTTGAACTTCGATTTCCGTGATATCTTCAACGAAGGCTATGCCTTCGACGACATCGGCGCCACCCTGCGCATTGCGCGCGGCGTGGTCTACAGCGATGACTTCAAGATGCGCGGGCCGGCCGCCAAGGTCAACATGTCGGGGCTGGCCGACCTCAACCAGGAAACCGTGCAGCTCAGGGTCAAGGTGATTCCGAAACTGTCCGAAGGCGTGGCCGTGGCAGGCGCCCTGCTCGGTGGGCCGCTGGCAGGCGTGGGCGCGCTGGCCGCGCAGAAACTGCTGCGCGATCCGTTCGAAGAGGTCATCAGCCAGGAATATATGGTGACCGGGGCGTGGCAAGCCCCCGATGTCAAGCGGCTGCCCAAGGCCAAAGCCGAAACCCAAGTATCCGAACCCTGATCGTGGAACCCGACCATGCCGACAAAAAAACCCGCAAAAACCACTGTGGCACCCACCAGGCGTGCACAAGTCAAAAAGCCCGCGCCGCAGCCAGGCACGGTGCGCGTGGCGGCCATCCAGATGGCATCCGGCCCCAACGTGCCGGCCAACCTGGCTGAAGCCGAGCGACTCATCGAACTGGCGGTCGAGGGGGGCGCGCGCCTGGTCGTGCTGCCGGAGTTTTTCTGCATTATGGCGATGAAAGACGCCGACGTGGTGAAGGCGCGCGAGGCGGAAGGCCACGGCCCGATCCAGTCCTTTCTGTCGCGCATGGCGAAGAAGCATCACGTCTGGCTGGTTGGCGGTTCGGTGCCGCTGGAGGCCAGCACGGCGAACAAGGTGCGCAACAGCTGCCTGGTGTACGACGAACGCGGCAAGCTGGTGGCGCGCTACGACAAGATTCACCTGTTCGGCCTCGATCTCGGCAACGAGCATTACCAGGAAGCCAAGCTGATCGAGCCGGGCGGCAAGGTGGTCGTCCTCAACAGCCCGTTCGGCCGCATCGGCCTGTCGGTCTGCTACGACCTGCGCTTCCCCGAGCTGTACCGCGCCATGCCCGACGTCGACATCATCGTGGTCCCGGCGGCGTTCACCGCCACCACCGGGCGCGCGCATTTCGAGACCCTGATCCGCGCGCGCGCGATCGAAAACCTTGCCTACGTGATCGCGCCGGCGCAGGGCGGTTACCATCTGTCGGGCCGCGAGACCCACGGCGACAGCATGATCGTCGATCCCTGGGGCGTGGTGCTCGACCGCCTGCCGCGCGGCTCCGGCGTGGTCATCGCCAACATCAACCCGGCCTATCAGGCCAGCCTGCGCAAGAGCCTGCCCGCGCTCAAGCACCGCCATATCCCGTGCCCGCAGATCGAAGTCGACGTGGTCGAGCGCCGGGTACCGGCCAAGCGCGAGCCCACCACCAAATAATTTTGAATCCAGCAGGATCAGGACAAGCCATGAACCCAACCGACGCCTTCGTTCCCATCCAGACCGCCGAACAGCTGTTCCATTCCGCCGAAGCCACGCTGCTGACCCCGAATGGACTGAACGCCGATAAGCTCGCGCCGGTGTTCGGGCGTCTGCTGACGCACGACGTCGACTACGCCGACCTGTATTTCCAGTACTCGCGCTCCGAAGGCTGGAGCCTGGAAGAAGGCCAGGTCAAGTCCGGCAGCTTCAACATCGACCAGGGCGTCGGCGTACGGGCGATCTCGGGCGAGAAGACCGCGTTCGCCTATTCCGACGACATCAGCCTCGACGCGCTCGGCGCCGCCGCCGACGCCACCCGTGCGATCGCGCGCGCCGGGCAGAACCGCAGCTTCGGCATGGTGCGGCGCGGCGAAGGACGCCTGCTGTACAACGCGGCCGATCCGCTGGCTTCGCTGGCCGACGCCGACAAGGTCGCGCTCTTGGAACGGCTGGAGAAAAAGGCGCGCGCCATGGACCCGCGCGTGATCCAGGTGATGGCGAGCCTCGCCTCCGAATACGAAGTGATCTTCATCGCCCGTTCCGACGGCCACCTCGCCGCCGACGTGCGCCCGCTGGTGCGCCTGTCGCTGCAGGTCATCGCCGAGCAGGATGGTCGCCGCGAACAGGGCAGCGGCGGCGGCGGCGGCCGCTTCGACTACAGCTACTTCAGCGACGAAATTCTCGAAAAATACGCGCGCCAGGCCGTGCACCAGGCCATGGTCAACCTCGACGCGCGTCCCGCGCCGGCCGGCAGCATGACCGTCGTGCTCGGTTCCGGTTGGCCCGGCATCCTGCTGCACGAAGCCATCGGCCACGGTCTCGAAGGCGACTTCAACCGCAAGGGCAGCTCGGCGTTTTCCGGCCGCATCGGCGAACGCGTCGCCGCGCCCGGCGTGACGGTGGTCGACGACGGCACCATCCCGCTGCGCCGCGGCTCCTTGAACGTCGACGACGAAGGCAACCCCACCCAGCGCACCGTGCTGATCGAAGACGGCATCCTCACCGGCTACATGCAGGACATGATGAACGCCCGCCTGATGGGCATGCCCATCACCGGCAACGCCCGCCGCGAATCCTTCGCCCACCTCACCATGCCGCGAATGACCAACACCCTGATGCTAGGCGGCGACAAGGACCCGCAGGAGATCATCGCCTCGGTGAAGAACGGCCTCTACGCCGTCAACTTCGGCGGCGGCCAGGTCGACATCACCAGCGGCAAATTCGTCTTCTCCGCCGCCGAG
>NCIH01000051.1:0-18156 GCA_002281975.1 Hydrogenophilales bacterium 17-64-11
GGAGCGGCTGGTGGTTTATGGTGAAGAGGCTGCATTCTGGCTCGATCTGTATCTGAGTAGGTCAAGACCCGCCCTGAGACGGGACTACCTTTGCAATCATGTGTTCCTCTCGGTTCGTGGGAAGAAAATAAGCACTGGCGTACTCCGCCTGGTGGTGAAGAAGCATGCCTCAAACAAAGGGATCGAAAGACCCCTCAGTACTCACAGCCTCCGACACGCCTTTGCCACGCACTTATTGGACGCTGGAGCCGATTTGCGAGTGATCCAGGAGCTATTGGGTCATGCGTGCATCAGTACAACCCAGATATACACATTCGTTGCAACCAAGCGGTTGGTTGCGCTGCATTCCATGTACCACCCGAGAAACGAGGACAAGGCCAGGATTTCAGGCAGCCGGTAACTTTCGCACCAGGTTCCGGTCAACGAATCCGTGATGAGGGGCATTGGTGGATTTTTCGCGTCGATTGGAGTGCAACTGAAAAAACCCAGAAATGAAGTAGCAGGACGCGCCAATCTGCTGGAGTGGACAAGGAATAATGCCAAGGACCCCGGTGTTAAACTTGGCCAAAATGAAGGCCTGCGCTGACGCGGCGCCACCTCTTGAGATTCCTGCCCACCATGACGAAGTCCGTCGCCGCCCCCGAAATATTCCAGATCCCGCTCGACCAGCTCGGCGCAGCCATCGTGCCACCAGGCATAAAACCGGGCTCGCCCGAGTTCGAACAGGCAGTGATCATGCGCTACGCCACAAAATTGACACCGCCGCGTTCGTCGTCGAAACCCGCTATGGCGTGTGGGGCGCGCAGGTATCGCTCAAGCCCAAAGGCCACTCGAAGAGTAGCGCACCTTTGGCACGGTGGAACTACAGTTCATGGATGGAGTGGAGGGGCGGTTTGTGGGGTTGTTGCCGGAGCCGGAAAAGCAAAACCTGCACTAGGAAATCCCGATCCTGCGACCCTCAACGGGCGCCGTAATAGAGCCATCAAACTAATGTGTGTTGTAATCAGCCACAGCAAAATATAAAAGTCTGATTAGGGGGGAGCATGAGGATCGTTGGGAACACTGGCACTGACCGTGTCGTCGACCTGTTGCGTCCACGCCTTCTCCAGGGAAGCCGTCTCGATGTAGTCTCCCCCAGTTTCTCCCTGTTCGCTTTTGCCGAGCTACTGGATTTACTTTCCGGGATAGAAAAAGCACAACTATTATTGCCGCCTGCAGAGGCTGACCTGGCGTTGTTGGGTAGTGAATCTGATCGTGCTGCCCGCAACCGCCTCCAGGCGCGCTGGCTGGCGCGACGTTGTGCACAATGGGTCACCGAAAAAGTGGTGCTGCGCCAAGTACGTGGCAGCGTACCGCAAGGGGCGGCCGTGTTGCGCAATTCCCAGGGACAGGCCGAGCAGGTCATCCTCGGTTCCTTTGCCTTCAGCACGGATGGTCTGGGTATCACGCCCGGCAACCCACTCAACCTGATTCAAGCGTCCGAAACAGCAGACGAAGCAGCCAAGCTCAGCCAGTGGTTCGATATGCAATGGGCCACGCTGTCAGCCCAGCCGGAAGCGCAGGCTGCCTTTGTTGAAGCACTGCAATCCCTGGCGGCACATCGCGACCCGTTCACGATTTACGCGCTGATCCTGAACCACCTGTTCGGCGATAGCGACGGTGAAATGGACGAGGAACGCATCGTCAAGTCCGCCACCGGAATCCGCAACACCCTGGTCTGGAAAAAGCTCTACAAATTCCAGCGTGATGGCGTAGTGGGCGCAATCGACAAACTAAACCGCTTTGGCGGCTGCATCATTGCCGACAGTGTGGGTCTGGGTAAAACCTTCGAAGCCTTGGCCATCATCAAGTACCACGAATTGCGCAATGATCGTGTGCTGGTGCTGTGCCCCAAGCGCTTGCGTGACAACTGGACGCTTTACAAGACCAACGACAAGCGCAACGTCCTCGCCGCCGACCGCTTCAACTATGACGTGCTCAATCACACCGATCTCTCCCGCGATGGCGGAACGTCAGGTGACATTGATCTGGTGCACGTCAACTGGGGTAACTACGATCTGGTGGTGATTGATGAGTCGCACAATTTCCGTAACAAGGCCACCCACAAAGGCAAGGAGTCACGCTACGACCGCCTGATGCGCAAGATCATCCAGGAAGGCGTCAAAACCCGCGTGCTCATGCTCTCCGCCACGCCCGTCAACAACCGCCTGGCCGACCTGCGCAACCAGATTGCCTTTGTCACAGAGGGTGACGACACCGCCCTGCTGGAGCACGGCATTGCCAGCATCGAAGCCACCACGCGCAAGGCGCAAGCCCAGTTCAACCGCTGGCTGGACATGGATGAGGCCGAGAAGACACCGGCACGGCTGATTGAAATGCTCGGCTTCGACTATTTCACCCTGCTCGACCACCTCACCATTGCCCGCTCGCGCCGGCATATCGAGAAGTATTACGGCACGGCCGAAACCGGGCGTTTCCCCGATCGCCTGCCACCGATCAACATCAAAGCCGACGTCGACCTGGCCGGAGAATTCCGCGCGATCCGTGACATCAACCTTGAAATCCGCCGCCTTAATCTGGCCAGCTATGCGCCATTGCGCTACGTTCTGCCCCACAAGCAGGCTGCCTACGACGCCAAATACAGCACACAGATTCGTGGGGGCGAGAGTTTCTTCCGTCAGGTTGACCGCGAGGAAAGCCTGATTCACCTCCTTCGCGTCAACATACTCAAGCGCATGGAAAGTGCCGTGTCCTCCTTCGCCCTGACGGTGCAGCGGCAACTGCACGACGTTGAAGCCACGCTGGCCCATATTGAAGCCCATGACGACGGCATTGAAGAAATCGACATCGCTGACGTCGACATCGAAGACCCCGCTTTCGAGACGCTATTGGTTGGCCGCAAGGTCAGAGTTCTGTTGGGCGATGTAGACCTTATTCGCTGGAAACAAGACCTCACCGAAGACCGCAACCGCCTAGCCACCCTGCTCGCTGCCGCCAGGCAGGTCGATCCCGGCCGTGATGCCAAGTTGGCCGAGCTGCGCGCGATGGTGGAGCGCAAATGCCGCGATCCCATCAATCACGGCAACCGCAAGATCATCGTGTTCACCGCCTTCGCCGACACCGCTCAATACCTATACGAACAACTGGCGCCCTGGGCCAAAGCCACGCTCGGCATCGAGTCGGCGCTCATGACAGGCTCCGGCCGCAATCAGACCACCCTGCCGGGCTTGCGCAAGGATTTGGCCTCTATCCTCACCGCCTTCTCGCCTCGCTCCAAAGAGCGTCCGGCGGAGCTGGCGCATGAAGGCAATCTGGATTTGCTGATCGCCACCGACTGCATTTCCGAAGGCCAGAACCTGCAGGATTGCGACTGGCTCATCAACTACGACATCCACTGGAACCCGGTACGCATCATTCAGCGCTTTGGCCGAATCGACCGCATCGGTTCGCCCAACAAACAGATCCAGCTCGTCAACTTCTGGCCCAACATGGAGTTGGAGGAATACATCAACCTGGAGCAGCGCGTCAGTGGCCGCATGGTGCTGCTGGACGTGTCCGCCACCGGCGAAGAAAACCTCATCGAACAGCAATCGGGCAACCCGATGAACGACCTGGAGTACCGCCGCAAGCAACTCCTCAAGCTGCAAGACACCGTAATCGACCTGGAAGACCTGTCCTCTGGTGTGTCCATCACCGACCTTACCCTTACCGACTTCCGCATCGACCTTGCCCAGTACCTCAAGGCCCATCCAGGCAAGCTCGAAACGCTGCCGCTTGGCGCCTGCGCGGTCACAACCAGCATCGACGCAGACATTCCAGCCGGAATCATCTTCTGCCTGCGCGCTGAAGGTGCTGCGGCGCATAAAGCCGCAGACCCCGGCTATCCGCTTTCGCCCCATTACCTGGTGCATGTAGGGGACGACGGCAGCGTGCTGCTGCCCTACCCCCAGGCCAAACGCATACTTGACCGCCTCAAGCGCCTGGCGCTTGGACGTGAATTGCCCGATGCCGGCGCCTGCGCCCATTTCGACAAAGCCACCAAGCAGGGCGAAGACATGCGGCACACCCAGAAATTACTGTCTGCTGCCGTCGCCTCGGTCGTCGGCAAGAATGAAGAGCGTGCTGTGGCCAGCTTGTTTTCACCCGGCGGCACCCATGCCATGCAGGGCGAATTTGCCGGCAGCAACGACTTCGAGGTCGTGGCGTTCCTTGTGGTTTTACCTGAAGTCAACTGAAGGAAGTGTTGGACCATGAGTTTTAGAACCGCAGAGCCAGCCTTAAAGGACGTGTTGGACGCCATCGCAAGAGGCGACACCCAGTTGCCTGATTTCCAGCGGGGCTGGGTCTGGGATGACATGCACATCAAATCGCTGATCGCCAGCCTGTCTTTGTCATACCCGATCGGCGCAGTGATGTTTCTTGAAGCGGGTGGCGTTCCCTTCAAGCCCCGGCTCTTTGAAGGCGTTTCGCTGGAACCGGCACCCAAGCCCAAGACGCTCGTTCTCGACGGCCAGCAACGCCTCACCTCAATGTATCTTTCGCTTCGAAGCGGGCTGCCCGTCAAGACGCGGACCGAAAAAGGGGCGGAGATACATCGGTTTTATTTCCTGGACATGGCCAAATGTCTTGATCCCAACGAGGATCGTGAAGAAGCAGTAATCTCAGTTCCGGAAACACTCCAGGTGACGACTGACTTCGGTCGAAAGATTGAACTCGACCTCAGCACACCTGCGCTGCAATATGGACAGCGCATGTTCCCTATTACGTTGATGTTCGATACGCAGGGCTTCATGCAGTGGAAGATGGGCTATGCGGAACACCATGGCAACGCCGCCGACGCCATGATGTTCCTGATGCGCTTCGAGCAGGAAATCTGGCTGCGCTTTCAGCAGTTCAAGGTGCCCGCCATCGAACTCACCCAGGACACGCCACGCGAGGCGGTCTGCCAGGTGTTTGAAAAGGTCAATACGGGTGGTGTCACGCTAACCGTTTTCGAGCTGATGACGGCAACGTTCGCTGCCAACGAATTTAACTTGAGAGAGGACTGGGATGCACGGCAAGAGCGTCTCACCGCCAAACACGACGTCCTCAACGCGGTTGATGGAACCACATTTCTCACGGCCGTCACCCTGCTCGCCAGCTACGAGCGACATCTGAAAAGCGAGACGCCCGTTTCCTGCAAGAGAGCGGATGTTCTGCGTCTCGAACTACCCGTTTTCAAACAGCTTCAAACCCGCATCGAGGCCGGTTTCAAAAAGGCAGCAGAGCTGCTAGCCGAAGAAAAAATCTTTGATTCAAGGAGCGTTCCATACGCCACACAACTGATCCCACTCGCCAGCATTTGCGCCCAGCTCGCAGACAAAATCAGTCAGCACGGCGTTAAACAGAAGTTGCTCAGGTGGTATTGGTGTGGCGTGTTTGGTGAACTCTATGGTGGCGCCAACGAAACCCGGTTCGGCATGGACCTTCCTGACGTGATCCAATGGGTAAACGGGGGCAACGAGCCGCGCACGGTCAGGGATGCCAGCTTCGCCCCAACCCGTCTGCTGTCCCTGCAATCCCGGCTGGCAGCTGCGTACAAAGGGCTTGCCGCATTGTTGATGAAGCATGGCAGCAGGGACTTCGTCAGCGGCACCCCCATCGACCTCAACACCTATTTCAACAACGCCATCGATATTCACCACATCTTCCCGCGGGCATGGTGCGAGTCCAACAAACTGCCAAGGGAAAAGTGGAACAGCGTTGTCAACAAGGCACCACTGGCCGCTGGCACCAATCGCTTCATCAGCGGTGATGCCCCCAGCGTGTATTTGTCTCGAATCCAGAAGAACAAGCAGGTGAGCAGCGAGAACCTCGACCAGTTCCTGGTTTCGCATGTCATCCCCATCGCTGAACTCCGCGGGGATGACTTCGACAGTTTCATCCGCCTCAGGGCCTCAGCGCTGCTGGGGCTAATCGAAGGCGCAACCGGCAAGATCATGTCCGGCCGGGACAGTGAAGAGACCGCCAAAGCTTTTGGGGGCCCGCTTACGTGAATCAGGCACCAGGGATGGGTCAGCTAATTGCTGCCCTCGACCTGCCCGCTGGCAGCCGTGTAGATCAACGTGTGCCAAAAATAATGCTGGTGGAAAACGGTGCGCCCACTACCGCCGACAAACGCCACATCAACGAAGGCATCGAGGATGTTCATTGGCTGGCCGCGCTCAAGCCCACCACGATTGGCGTACCGGAATACCGCGACGACGCACGGGAATATCTGGAAATTGCCGTGTTGAGCGTCGCATTGCGCGCCAAGGCGGGGGCAGGACGGCTGATTGAGCTCATCCATCGCGCCATTCCTTATCCGCTCGTATTGATAGAGGTAGCGGACCAGGGGCCGAGCATCTCGCTTGCACACAAGCGCTGGACACAGAACGAGGCGGGAAAGGTGATGCTCGATGGCCCGCTTATCCAGGCGTATCTGCCTGTCGAAAATAGCACGCTTGCAAATGCCTCACTCGCGGCCCTTGCCCTTGCACGCCAGCCGCGCGCGCATCTGTTCGCGCTCTACCAGGGTTGGATCGATACCCTTACCGCTTGGCAGGTGGCACGACTAACTGGGTGCTTTGAAGCCGAGGCAAGCCCGCAGCGCGCCGAGCTATGCCGCCAGGCCCTGCGCGATTGCCAAATGCTTGAAACAAGGATTGTCGCCTTGCGTGCCCAGGCCCAGCGTGAAAAGCAGCTTGCACGGCGCGTTACACTCAATACCGAAATGCAGGCCTGTCGTCGCGATCTTGATGCGCGCATGCAGATATTGCGTGCTAAAAGCCGGCACGAATAACCACCGGAATGATAATATTGGTTAATTTTTTGCACTATTTATCCGATAATGCAAATAATATTTAATTCGGAGGCCGCCATGCTACTTGAATTTCGCGTGCGTAATTACCGCTCCATCCGCGATGAGCAGGTGTTGAGTCTCGTCGCGTCAAGTGATGGTGAGCTGTCCGACACCCATCTTGTCCCCACAGGATTGAAGTCGCTGCCAAGCGCTGTGCGCAGCGCCGTGGTGTACGGCCCCAACGCCAGCGGCAAGTCGACCTTGTTATTCGCGCTCAACTACATGCGCGCCGTGGTTGCAGAGTCCGCGACCGTCATCCAGCCGGGGCAAACCTACAACGTCCAGGCTTTCAAGCTGGACGAAGCCTTTGCTAAAGCGCCCACCGCATTCGAGCTGACCTTTCTGCTCGACGGCGTGCGGCATCAATACGCCTTCGAAATGACGCCGCAGCGCATCGTCAGCGAATCCCTGGTGGTGTATCGCACCGCCAAGCCTACCCAGTGGTTTAGCCGGCGTCTGATGGATGACGGCGAGACTTACGAGTACGAGTTCAGCGCCTACCTCACAGGCCCCCGCAAAGTTTGGCAGGACAGCACGCGACCCAATGCGCTTTTTCTTTCCACCGCCGCGCAGCTCAATAGCGAACTGCTCAGCCCGGTGTTCCGCACGATCGTGAACAGCATCGCTTACCTGCCCGCAGGTTCGGCCTTTGACCCAGACATCACCACTTCCTTGCTCACCACGGACGAAGGCCGCGCCGCCATTCGCGATTTTCTCGCCGCAGCGGACATCAGCATTGCCGACGTGCAAGCCGTTGCGCGCAAAGGCCTTCACCAACACTTCGTTTTCCATGCGGGCGGCATGGCGCCAGGCAGCCCGGAAGAACGTGAAATGCTGGTTCCGGTTTTTCAGCACACGACACCCAAGGGCAGCGCCAAGTTCGAACTGCACGAAGAATCCGATGGCACGCAGCGCCTCTACGGACTGGCCGCGCCGGTTATCGACGTGCTCAAGCATGGGCGCATCCTGGTCGTCGATGAACTCGACAGCAGTCTGCACCCCCTGTTGGTGCGGCGCCTCATCTCCATGTTCCATGATCCGTCCTTGAACAAGGCAGGTGCACAACTCATATTCAGCACCCACGATACGTCACTACTGGATCACACCCTGTTCCGCCGCGACCAGATTTGGTTCACTGAAAAGGACAGCGATCAGGCCACCCGGATTTATCCGCTCACCGATTTCAGCCCGCGCAAGCGCGAGGCGTGGGAACGCGGTTATCTAACGGGCCGCTACGGCGCGGTGCCATTTTTTAGCGAATTGCCGGACATCCTGAAGCACACGCTTGCCCGGCGCGGTAATCCTGATTCCAAGCAAGCCGACCCGGCCACGGCCTGATTCAGCGCATCAGGACAAGCCGCATGGGAAAGCAGAACCAGCCAAAGCACCGCCAAAAATCGCGCGACCTCAAGCGACACGCTGCGCAGCGCGCGCCATACAAGCGCGTGCTCATCGTGTGTGAAGGCGAAAAGACCGAACCGTATTATTTCGAGGAAATTCGTCGCGAACACCGGCTGACCACAGCCAACGTGCAGGTGTCGCCGAGCGCGCTCGGTACCCAGCCCATTCAGGTGGTCGAATACGCCGAGCAACTGTTACGGGAGGGCGATCGTTGCAAAAGTATCCTGCCAGGGGCCTTCGACCACGTGTGCGCCGTCTTCGACCGCGACGACCACGCCACCTATCACCAGGCGCTGGCAAAAACCGATGCCCTGGACGGCAAACTCAAAAACGATTCAGGCGAACGTATCCCTTTCGAGGCAATCGCCTCCGTGCCTTGTTTTGAACTGTGGTTGTTGCTGCACTTCGAAGACGTTCTCGCCCCCCTTCACCGAAACGAAGTCTACGACCGCCTCAAGCTATACCTGCCGGGCTACGACAAAGGCCAGAGCGGTTACTGGGCAGCCACCCGAGACCGGCTCGAACAGGCCGCTGCCCGAGCCGAGGCCCGTACAACGGCCACCACGGCCTACGACGGCGAAGAGCCCTATACAAACGTGCAGCAGCTCGTATCCTTGCTCACGCACCTGAAAGACTGATCCCGATCGGAATCCTCGAACCATGCAAAAAATCGAAGCCGTCTCGCCCGAAGCCCAATCCGCCGATCTCCTTGCCGGCAACATCGAACAGCTCAAAGCGCTGTTCCCGGAACTCATTACCGAAGGCCCGAACGGAATTGCGGTGAACGTGGATGTGCTCAAGGCGCTGGTGGGCGACAAAACCGTGATCGACGCCGACGAGAAATACGGCCTCAACTGGCACGGCAAACGTCGTGCGCGGCAACTGGCGCTCACGCCCACGACAGGAACCTTGCGCCCCTGTCCGGACGAGAGCGTGGACTGGGACAGCACCCAAAACCTGATGATCGAGGGCGACAACCTGGAGGTGCTGAAGCTCCTGCAGAAGAGCTACGCGGGCAAGGTCAAGCTCATCTACATCGACCCGCCCTACAACACCGGCAAGGACTTCGTGTACCCGGACAATTTCCAGGACAGCATCAAGAACTATCTGGAGTTGACCGGACAGGTTGAAGGCGGGCAGAGAATCAGCAGCAACACCGAGGCCAGCGGACGATTTCATACCGACTGGCTGAATATGATGTATCCGAGAATAAAGCTGGCGAGGAATTTGTTGCGTGATGATGGATTCATTTTTGCCAGTATTGACGACAACGAGGTAACGAACCTACGCGCCGTACTCGATGATCTATTTGGGGCGGAGAATTTCGTTGCGAATGTCATTTGGCAAAAGAAATACAGTACGAAAGCAGATTCAAAAGACTTTTCAGAATCACACGACTTCTTAATCTGCTATCGGAAATCGGATGAGGCTCAAATTCGTGGATTGGCGCGCAGCGATGCACAAGAAGCCACGTACAAGAACACTGACAATGATCCACGCGGTCCCTGGGCCTCCGATAATCTCTTGCGTACTGAAGTTCGAGAATATGCGATCTTCGGGGTAATGGCTCCGAATGGGCATGAGCACTGGCCACCCGAGGGAAGTAGCTGGCGATTTAACAAAGAGCGAATGGCAGAACTCATTGTTGATAACCGCATCTGGTTTGGCGAGACGGGAAATAGTAAGCCTCGACTTAAGCGGTTTCGCTCCGAAGTTCGGGATGCAATCCCGCCACAAACAATTTGGACATTCGAGCAAGTGGGCCATACAGATGAAGGTACCAAACAACTGGCTGAGTTGTTTGGTAGCACGCGCACGCCATTTCCAAACCCCAAGCCCTCTCGATTGCTTCAGCGTGTTGTCCAAGTAGGATCAACCGATGATGACATCGTTGTAGATTTCTTTGCCGGTAGTGGAACGACTGGACAGGCGGTATGGGAGCAAAACGTTGTTGACGGTGCGAAGCGACGTTTCATTGCAGTACAGCTTCCAGAACCCTTGAGCGAAGAGAACAAAGAAGATATGTCAGCCATTCATTTTTGCAATCAACTTGGCAAGAGGCACACCATTGCCGAGCTGACCAAGGAGCGCCTGCGCCGTGCAGCCGTCAAGGTCAAAGAAGACAACCCGCTGTTCGCCGGCGACACCGGTTTCCGCGTTTTCAAACTCGACCATTCCAACATCCGCGCCTGGAACCCGACCACTGCCGATCTGGAAGCCGACCTGTTGGCGCACCAGGATCATCTGGTGGAAGGCCGCACCGAATCCGACATCCTCTACGAACTGCTGCTCAAGCTGGGCCTCGATCTGTGCGTGCCGATCGAGCAGCGCACGGTGAACGGCAAGGACGTGCATTCGGTGGGAGCGGGCGTGCTGATGGCCTGCCTTGCGCCGAAGATCAGCCAGGAAGATGTGGAACCCCTGGCACAAGGCATCGTCGCCTGGCACCAGGAACTCGCCCCGGCTGGCGACACCACCTGCGTGTTCCGCGACAGCGCCTTCGCGGATGACGTGGCCAAGACCAACCTCGCCGCCATTCTGGAGCAGCACGGCATCCGGAACGTGCGAAGCCTGTGAGGGGTAAACGATGAAACTGCACTTCGAGCCCAACCTCGACTACCAGTTACAGGCTATCGAGGCCGTCTGCGACCTGTTTCGCGGCCAGGAGGTGTGTCGCACCGAGTTCACGGTGACGATGAAAGCGCCGCCTGCCCTTACCGGCGAGATGTCCCCCGACTCTGCCTTTTTGAAGGCGACGCCACAGCAAATGACGCTCGGTGTCGCCGAGTCCGATTTGGGGGTCGGTAATCGCCTGACCCTGCTGGACGATGAGTTGCACAAGAATCTGGCGGACATCCAGTTGCGCGCCGGGTTGTCGCCTTCCAGTACGCTGGCGTCGGGCGATTTCACCGTGGAGATGGAAACCGGCACGGGCAAGACGTATGTCTACCTGCGCAGTATCTTTGAGCTGAACAAGCGTTACGGCTTCAGCAAGTTTGTCATCGTGGTGCCGTCGGTGGCGATCAAGGAGGGCGTCTACAAAACTTTGCAGATTACCGAGGAGCACTTCAAGGGACTCTACGCAGGCGTGCCCTTTGACTACTTCCTCTACGACTCCAGCAAGCTGGGGCAGGTGCGCAACTTTGCCACCAGCTCGAACATCCAGATCATGGTGGTGACGGTCGGCGCCATCAACAAGAAGGACGTCAACAACCTCTACAAGGACAGCGAAAAGACCGGCGGCGAGAAGCCTATCGACCTCATCAAGGCCACACGGCCAATCGTGATTGTCGATGAGCCCCAGAGTGTGGACGGCGGCTTGACGGGCGCGGGCAAGACCGCGCTCGACGCGATGAACCCGCTGTGCACGCTGCGCTATTCTGCAACCCACGTGGACAAGCACCACATGGTGTTTCGCCTGGATGCCGTGGATGCCTACGAGCGCAAGCTGGTGAAGCAGATTGAAGTGGCCTCGGCCACGGTGGAGGATGCACACAACAAGCCGTTCGTGCGCCTGGTGTCGGTGAGCAGTAAGCGCGGGACCATCGGTGCCAGAGTCGAATTGGACACGGCCACCGCCAGTGGCGTGAAGCGGAAAGAGTTCGCGGTTGTCGACGGCGAAGACCTGGAGCAGCTCGCCAAGCGCCCGATTTATGCGGATTTTCGCGTTGGCGAGATCAACACCGCCAAGGGCGACGAGTTCATGGAGCTGCGCTACCCCGGTGGCGAAGCGTTTCTCAAGCTTGGGCAAGCCCACGGTGACGTCGATGCGCTGGCCGTGCAACGCGAGATGATTCGTCGCACCATCCGCGAACACCTGGATAAGGAAAAGCGCCTGCGCCCGCTTGGCATCAAGGTGCTGTCGCTGTTCTTCATTGATGCTGTGGACAAGTACCGGCAGTACGACGCCGACGGCAACACGGTGAAGGGTGACTACGCACGCATCTTTGAAGAGGAATACCGGCGTGCCGCCAAGCTGCCTGCGTACCAAAGTCTATTTGCCGAAATTGATCTGGCGAGTGCGTCCGAGGAAGTGCACAACGGCTATTTCTCCATCGACAAGAAAGGCGGCTGGACGGATACGGCTGAAAACAATGCCGGCAACCGCGAGAACGCCGAGCGCGCCTACAACCTGATCATGAAGGAGAAGGAAAAGCTGCTGGGATTTGAAACGCCGCTCAAGTTCATCTTCTCCCACTCGGCACTGAAGGAAGGCTGGGACAACCCCAACGTATTCCAGATTTGCGCGCTACGTGAAATGGGCACCGAGCGCGAGCGCCGCCAGACCATCGGCCGGGGGCTGCGCCTCTGCGTCAACCAGCAGGGCGAGCGTGTACGCGGCTTCGAGGTGAATACCCTCACGGTCATCGCCACCGAAAACTACGAGGAGTTTGCCGAGAACCTGCAGAAGGAAATCGAGGCCGATACGGGCATTCGCTTCGGCATCGTCGAGCAGCACCAGTTCGCCGCCATTGCCGTGACCGGGGCCGACGGTCAGACCGTGCCTCTTGGGGTTGAACAGTCGAAGGCGTTGTGGGAATACCTGAAGGCCGTCAGTCACATCGATGCCAAGGGCAAGGTACAGGATTCACTCAAGACGGCCTTGAAGGATGGAACGCTGGCGTTGCCCGAGGAATTCGAGGCGCAACGCGGGCAGATTGTCGAGGTGCTGCGCAAGGTCTCAGGCCGCCTGGAGATCAAGAATGCCGATGAGCGCAAACCGGTGCCACTGCGCAAGGATACAAACGGCAAGGCCATTTACCTCAGCGACGACTTCAAGGCGTTGTGGGACAGGATCAAACACCAGACGACATACCGCGTGAAATTCGACAATGAGAAACTGATTGCGGGGTGCATTGCGGCGCTGCAACGGCCCGAGTTCCAAGTGCGCAAGGCGCGCCTGCAATGGCGCAAGGCCGACATTGCCATCGGCAAGGCTGGGGTTGCTGCCACTGAAACGTCGGTGGCCCAGCCCGTTGTGCTGTACGAGCAGGACATCGAATTGCCCGATCTTCTGACGGACTTGCAGGATCGAACCCAGCTCACCCGTCGCACGATCACCCGGATTCTGGTCGACAGTGACCGACTGGAGGATTTCAAACGCAATCCGCAGCAGTTCATCGAACTGGCTGCCGAAACCATTAATCGTTGCAAGCGCATGGCCCTGGTCGACGGCATCCAGTACCGGAAGCTGGGCGACCAACACGTTTACGCCCAAGAGCTTTTCAATCAGAACGAGCTGATGGGTTACCTGACGGAGAAGAGTGCCCGCATGCACGCAGGAAAATCCATCCATGAGCATGTCCTGATCGATTCAGACGTCGAGTGGGAATTTGCGGACGCGATGGAAAAAAGCGAAGCCATCAAGCTTTACGCCAAGCTGCCCAACTGGTTCAAGGTGCCTACGCCGCTAGGCGGCTACAACCCTGACTGGGCGGTTCTAGTGGAAGAAGACGGAGCGCAGCGCCTGTACTTCGTAGTGGAAACGAAGGGCAGTCTGTTCACTGATGACTTGCGTGATAAGGAAAGTGCCAAGATCGAATGTGGCAAGGCGCATTTCAAGGCGCTAGAAGCTGGCGAGTCACCTGCGCGTTATGTAGTTGCACGTTCGCTGGATGATCTTTTGGCGAAGGCTCAAGCTTAGTGCGATCCGGCAGGAAGGATAGGTAAGCGCAGGGCATCAAGCCCACATAATCGAGGTATCTACATAATCGGCCAAAGCAGTCTGTCGATCAATAGTGAATCGTGTCTGCAAAACAGATTCGAAGCGGTCATGCGCACGGCACGCCACCAATAAAGTGTTTTACAGATGCGGACAATTCAGTCATTGCAGACGGTACTTAGACTGCCGATTCTTAAAGGCAGGCTCCGTGCCTTCGAGGATTTCTACTACTCGGTCCTTGATCGCAGTCTGCTCAATTGCGCCGGATTCGTAGTTGAAACGGCTCGCCACCTTGTCGTGGGAAGCATGGATAATCTGCTCCGCATCACACACCACCGCCAAGTTGGGGTTGTGCGTAACCATGATTACCTGCCGGCGTTCCTTGGCCTTTTTGATGCACTTGACTAGGATTTTGAAGATCGTCTGGTTATCCAGATTCTCCTCGGGTTGGTCGATAACGATGGGGATATCGTCCTTGTCGACCAACAGATAGAAGACCAACAGCAGAAGGCCGCGCTCGCCCGGTGAGAGTTGTCCAATCTCCTGCCCATCGAAAGTCAGAGAATAGCGTGGGGTGAGGTACTCAAAGCCAAAGAGGTAATCGAGAATTTCAAGAGGTTCGACACCCTTGCGAAGCTGATCGCTCAATCGCGTATCGCGTGCATCCTGGCCGTCGCGCAGGTCGACGTGCAGTGAGTGGTCGATCCTGTCGGCGAATGCGACCGCGTCGTCAGCGGAAGCGAAGCTCGCTTCTTGCAGCATGCGCCGCAAATTCTGACTACTCTCCTCGATGCCCGAGAACGTTCCTCGTACCTGGCGGTTGAGCTTGTTGAAGAACTGGTCCTGAAACCCTGCCTCCTCGATGCGCACATGGAATTCGAGAGGCAAGTCCATGTCCATCTGTTCGGCTGATTGCACGAAGCTCTGTACTGGACGGTAAAGACGCTGATATTCGTCGACCGTCGCTTGTATCTGGGCGTGGATTTCCTTTGAATGGCCCGATCGCCTGGTTTTGAGCACTTGTAATTGCCCTGGCAAGACCGCGAGGGAATCGATCTCGGATAACAGCCAGGCGATCGTCTCGGCCTTGTCAGCCGGGCCGCTAATCTCCGCTCTGGCCTTCTCCCAGTAGGCCAGATCCTCCTTGTAGCGCACGTAGAGCCGCTGTCTCTCGCCAAGCTTGCTTTTGGCTTCCACGATTGATGCGGAGATTTCTTCGCGCCGTTTGAAGATGCTGCCAGGCTCGATGCTGACCAGCTTTGCATCGACCCCATCGATCTCGGCCTGCATCGCCTTGGCGATCGTGTCGACTCGATCACTATCGATCTGCACTTGGAATAGGGAATCGATCGCTACATCGGTTCCAAGATCGTTCAATAGCTGCATCAACTCCGCAAGGAAGATGTCGCTCTGCTTCCTCTGGTTCTCCAAAGTCTGAACGATTCGGTGCGCAGCCGCCTGCTTCTTGGCAGCCATCGACTTGGTATCGCGCAGCCGGGACTCTTCCTCAGCAATCTCTTGAAGCTGCCTCTCGAAGCCGTCAATCTTGGTGGCTGCCTGCTTGGACTCTTCCAAAGCCTCAGGCGACGCATTGGGGTCTTCGACCTGCTTGGGCTTGGCCTCTTCGAGCGAAGCAAGCTGCGCTTTCTTGGTGGCAAGCCTCTCCTCAAGGCTCTTCTTGAACTCGGGCGCCATGCGACGCTCAGCCTCGACAATCTGAGCATTAAGCTTCGAAATGCTTTGTCGCAATGCCTGCCGCGCTTGGTTGATTTCGGCAACCTTGTATTTCAGCAGAGCGTCCATCGATGGCTGCCCCAGGCGATCCTCCTCGGGGACGTGCGAATATATGATCTTGCGCAACTCGGTGTCGAATGTGGCCGAACCGCCCTCCCCCAGCTCATTGCAAAGCTCTTCAAGGTAACTCTGGGGGAGATACTTCACACGCTCGACACTGCTTGGATCGGGATTCTTGTCCAGCTCCATCGAAGAAGTGCTTCCGTCGTACCAATCCAGGCTTCCGACAAAGTGCTGTGCCAAGCGCGTGCGGGGATTACGGAAGCGCGCTGGATTAAGGAAGGAAAAGCTCTCATAATTCTGGGCATTACCTGCAAGGGCGATGATGTCAGAGAGAGCGCTCTTGCCGCTGCCTTTATTTCCGATGATCGCAACCAGATCAGGATTAAGCGGCAAATCGACATCGAACCAGATGTCGGACAGGGTGGCTCCTGGCTTCTTGACCACCTTGACCGATCGAATGAACTTGGTGCGGTTGCGATCAACAAGATGTCGCTTGGGCGGGTTGTCGCCCACATAGACACGGTCCTCGAACTCTTCGATCGCTTGAAGTAGTCCCTTGAAGGTGCAGTCTGCCTTGATCCAGGTGAAGCAGTTTCCGATCCGGTCTTTGTCTTCTGAGGTGCTCAGCCAATGCGCGTCCGAGCAATCAAGAAGGTTGGCATTGACACCAGACTCAAGGAGCTTGCCACGAGCCTTAGCATAAGCCTCGGGCGAGTCGGCTGCCGTGAACACCAAATCTGCGTCGTTGATCAGCGTCTTTTTCTCAGCAATCGTGTGGTCATCCCATTTGAGGTTCTCCCACTCGGTCTTGCCGATCGCCACCACGAACTGACCCTTCAAAGCATCGTTCTCAAGGGCCTTACGCAGACCATCCGCGCTCACATTAAGGTTGTTGAAGCCTTCGATGAGTGGAGGGCCGTAGGCAGCGCGCTTCTCAAGTGGAACCGACTCAATGATGGCCGCGCCAAGGGCTTCCAGGCTCTGCCGCGAGATCACGCAGTTCCACTTACCTTCGCCTGCCGACCCATGAATCAGGCGGTAGCTTGGAGCGATCGCTGAGATGAATTGCTGGCGGATGAAGTCAGGCTCAACTTGGTCGAAGATCACATGGAGGTTGATCCTGCTCCACCCCGATTGGGTAAAGCCGTTCTTGCCGCCTTGGACCACGCCGCCGAACTTGTCCAGTCGCAGCTCCACGACAGGAAGTATCAAGTCGATGTTCTTGAGACGGCCCTCCTCGCGCTTGGCCTTGAGAACACGCTCGTAACCATCCACAAGAACATAGTCGTTGATACCGATCGCCTTGAATTCATCGGGAAGGTTTTCAAGATCTGAGAGAAATGCTTCCCACGCTTCTTCTTTTGTCCCCGGATAATTCTGGACAAAAGACTCCGGCGTGTGGATATGCAGATCCCACTTTTTCCATGTCGATCCTAGCGAGGCAATATGCATTGTTATTCTCCCTTCAACGCCTAGGGTAACTCAGATACAGCCCCGATCCGCAGGCTAGGTGCTCTCTCCTCGGGTGAAAGCCGCCCGGGTGATGTTGAGGCCGTGGTAGCGGATCGAGCTGAAAACCCGCAGCCCGGTGTCAGCGCTGTTTCGGGACAGCAGGATCACCTCTACACGAGCGGGAACGGGAGGGGGACCGGTACCCGCATCACTCAGTGCGAGGAGCTCTTTCACCAGTGGAAGGGGATGCCCGGCGCCAGGACGTCCTCCTCGTGAGCGATTTGATAGCGGCAGTATGCGTCTACCCCCTCCTCCACGAATACCTGGTGGCTCTCGTCGAGGTCGAAGAGAGCCCTAGATGAGTTGGCGACGACCAGTTTGTCGGGAATTGTCGGGGGCATGGTGGACTCCTGAATATGGCTGATAAACCATTGTCGTGCGGCCGGTGGCTCATGACATGAGCCATGATGGCGACAAGCTCCATCAACGTTCTGGAGTGTTGGAAGTCTCACTGCTGCATTGTTGACGAGGCTCTGATACAAAAAAGCCACCCCGAAGGGTGGCTACAGTACGTGATCAAGAAAGCAACTGCTTGGCTAGGGCGACTTCAATGCTGTCCCCCGACTGATTCAGAACGTCCAGGCCGGAATCCGGCATGTCGCCTGATGTCGACTGAGACACGGCGATCTTTTTTGCCATGAGTTCCAGGCATCCCATCTGGGCCGATCCTGCATAGCCCAGAAAATACACATCCACGTCCTGCTTCTGGCCGATCCGCCAACTGCGGCGGGAGGCTTGCTGCAGGGTATAAACGTTGTAACCGCTTTGCATGAACACGATAGTCGGGAATTCCAGCATGTCGAGCCCGGTTTTGACCAGCTCAGGGTTGGTGATGATCACCTCCACACCGCGGTCAACCTGATCGAACAGCCAATCTTCCCGCTTTGACGCATCGACGCTTGCC
>NCIH01000052.1:0-18124 GCA_002281975.1 Hydrogenophilales bacterium 17-64-11
GACGCGCTGGGTTTCGTGTTCTATGAAAAAAGCCCGCGCCATCTCACGATCGAGGCTGCCGCCATGCTGGTGCGCGACCTGCCGCCGTTCGTGCAGGCGGTCGGACTGTTCGTCAATGCCGGGCCGGCCTTCATCGAAACGGTGTTACGGGCCGTTCCGCTCGATCTCCTGCAATTTCACGGCGACGAGACCGCGGCCGACTGCATGCGTTTTGGCCGCCCCTGGATCAAGGCGGTACGCGTCAATCAGGGCACGGATTTGCTAAAATGCGCGGCTGACTTCGATGCCGCCCGTGGTTTACTGCTGGATGCTTGGGTGCCGGGCGTGCCGGGCGGCACCGGAGAGCGTTTCGACTGGAGCCTGATCCCGCCGGATCTGTCCAGACCGATTGTATTGTCGGGCGGGCTCACGCCGGACAACGTCGCCGAAGCGGTCCGCAGCGTGCGGCCCTGGGCGGTGGATGTGTCTTCCGGCGTGGAAGCATCCAAAGGCATCAAGGACGCGCACAAGATGGCGCGATTCATTGCGAACGCGAAAGAAGCATCATGAAGCTCACCGATCTACCTGATTCCCGCGGCCACTTCGGCCCCTATGGCGGCATTTTCGTCGCCGAAACCCTGATGGCGGCGCTGGAGGAATTGCGCGTCGAATACGACAAGGCGCGCAACGACCCTGCCTTCATGGCCGAATTCGAATACGAACTGAAGCACTACGTCGGCCGTCCCAGCCCGGTCTACCATGCCAGGCGCCTCTCCGAGCAATACGGCGGCGCGCAGATCTACCTCAAGCGCGAGGATCTCAACCACACCGGCGCGCACAAGATCAACAACACCATCGGCCAGGCGCTGCTGGCGCGTCGCATGGGCAAGAAGCGCGTCATCGCCGAGACCGGCGCCGGCCAGCACGGCGTCGCCTCGGCCACTGTTGCCGCGCGCTACGGCATGGAATGCGTGGTCTACATGGGTGCCGAGGACGTCATACGCCAGGCGCCCAACGTCTTTCGCATGAAACTGCTTGGCGCTACCGTGGTGCCGGTGTCCAGCGGCTCGAAGACGCTGAAGGACGCGCTGAACGAGGCGATGCGCGACTGGGTCACCAACGTCGAATCGACTTTCTACATTCTCGGCACCGCCGCCGGCCCGCATCCCTATCCCATGCTGGTACGCGATTTCCAGTGCGTGATCGGCCGCGAATGCGTCGTGCAGATGCCGGAACTGGCGGGACGCCAGCCGGATGCGGTTGTGGCCTGCGTCGGCGGCGGCTCCAATGCGATCGGCATCTTCCATCCCTACATTCCGTTCGAAGGCGTGCGCCTGATCGGAGTGGAGGCGGGCGGCTCCGGTCTCGCCAGCGGAAAGCACGCCGCACCGCTGAATGCCGGCACCCCCGGCGTGCTGCACGGCTTCCGCAGCTATCTGATGCAGGACGAGAACGGCCAGATCATCGAAACCCATTCGGTCTCCGCCGGCCTCGACTATCCCGGCGTCGGTCCCGAGCACAGCTACCTGAAGGACGCCGGCCGTGCCGAATATGTCGTGATCAACGATGACGAAGCCATGGCCGCCTTCCACGACCTGTGCCGCTTCGAGGGCATTATCCCCGCCCTCGAATCCAGCCATGCCGTGGCCCATGCCAAAAAACTCGCGCCGACCCTGGGCCGTGACCAGATCATCCTGGTCAACCTGTCCGGCCGCGGCGACAAGGACATCAACACGGTGGCGAAGGCGGCGGGGCTTACCCTGTAGGCCTGCCCCCATCCAATTGAAACGCTTTTTTCAGAAGAACCAACCATGAGCCGCATCGGCCAGACTTTTACCGCGCTCAAGGCGCAAAACAGGAAAGCCCTGATCCCTTTCATCACGGCCGGCGACCCCGGCAAGGGCCTGACGGTGCCGCTGATGCACGCGCTGGTGGAAGCCGGGGTGGATATCATCGAACTGGGGGTGCCGTTTTCCGACCCGATGGCGGATGGACCGGTGATCCAGCGCGCCTCCGAGCGGGCGCTGGCGAACAAGGTCGGGCTGAAGGACGTGCTGGCGATGACGGCGGAATTCCGCAAGACCAACGCGACCACGCCGGTGGTGCTGATGGGCTATGCCAATCCGGTCGAACGCATGGGTTACGAGGCCTTTGCCCAGGCCGCCCAGGCGGCCGGCGTGGACGGCGTGCTGACGGTGGACATTCCGCCGGAAGAGTCGCACGGGGTGGCCGATGTATTCAAGGCGCACGGTATCGATCCGATTTTCCTGCTGTCGCCGACCACGCCGGAGTCCCGGGTGGAGCAGGTGGCGGCGGTTGCCGGCGGCTTCATCTATTACGTGTCGCTGAAGGGGGTGACCGGTTCGGCCAGTCTCGACACCGAGGAAGTGGCGCGCAAGCTTGCCATGGTTCGCGCGCATTGCAGCCTGCCGGTGGGGGTGGGGTTCGGCATCCGCGACGCGGCGACCGCCGAGGCGGTGGCGCGCATCGCCGACGCCGTGGTGGTGGGCAGCCGCATCGTGCATGAGATCGAGACGGCACCCGAAAACGAGGTGATCAGCCGGGTGAAACACCTGGTGCAGGACTTGCGCCGGGGCGTCGACGCGGCGTCGAAATAGGCAAGCGGAGAAAACGATGAGCTGGTTCCAGAAAATTTTGCCGCCGAAAATCAAGCGGCGTGCGCTGGCCGACAAGAAATCCATGCCCGAGGGGCTGTGGTCCAAGTGTCCGGCATGCAATGAAGTGCTGTACCGTGCAGACCTCGAAAGTAATCAGGAGGTGTGTCCCAAATGCGGCCATCATCACCGTATCGGCGCACGGCAGCGGCTGGCCATGCTGCTGGATGCCGAGGGCCAGCACGAGATTGGCACCCAGGTGATGCCGCTCGATCCGCTGAAGTTCAAGGACAGCAAGAAATATCCCGACCGTCTGAAAGAGGCCCAGGCCGGCACTTCGGAAACCGATGCGCTGGTGGTGCTGGGCGGCAGCGTCAAGGCAGTGCCTGTGGTGGCGGCGGCGTTCGAATTCAAGTTCATGGGCGGTTCGATGGGCTCGGTGGTAGGCGAGCGTTTTGTGCTCGGCGTGGAAGCGGCGATCGAATCGAACTCGGCCTTCATCTGCTTTTCCGCCAGCGGCGGCGCACGCATGCAGGAAGGCCTGTTCTCGCTGATGCAGATGGCGAAGACCTCGGCTGCGCTGACCCAGCTCTCGCGCCACCGCCTGCCCTTCATCTCGGTGCTGACCGATCCCACCATGGGCGGCGTGTCGGCGAGTTTTGCCATGCTGGGCGACCTCATCGTCGCCGAACCGAATGCGCTGATCGGCTTTGCCGGTCCGCGCGTGATCGAGCAGACGGTGCGCGAGACGCTGCCGGAAGGCTTTCAGCGCGCCGAATTCCTGCAGGAGAAGGGCGCCATCGACCGCATCATCGACCGCCGCCAGATGCGCGACGAACTCGCCGCCACGCTGGCGATGATGATGGGGCGGCCTGCGCTTGCCGCCTAGGGCGTGTCGACACGCCCGGGTCTTTCGCTGGCCGGCTGGCTGGCGCGGCTGGAACAGTTGCATCCCAGCAGCATCGAGCTTGGCCTGGAGCGGGTGCGCCGCGTCAAGGATGCGCTCGGACTGGAGGTCGCCTTTCCGCTCATCGTCGTCGGCGGCACCAACGGCAAAGGCTCCACCTGTGCCTATCTCGAAGCCATGCTCCGCGCCGCCGGCTACAAGACCGGCCTTTACACCTCGCCGCACCTGCTGCGCTATAACGAGCGGGTGCGGATTGCCGGCAGGGAGGCAGGCGACGCCGAACTGGTCGCCGCATTTGAAAGAATCGATGCCGCGCGCGGCGACATCTCGCTGACCTATTTCGAATTCGGCACCCTGGGCGCGATGCTGCAGTTCATCGATGCCGGCGTCGACGTGGCCATCCTCGAAGTCGGCCTCGGCGGGCGCCTCGACGCGGTGAATGCGTTTGACGCCGATGCGGCGATCGTCACCAGCGTCGACCTCGACCACATGGAATTTCTGGGCGATACCCGCGAAAAGATCGGTTTCGAGAAAGCCGGCATTTACCGCGCCGGCCGTCCCGCCATCAGCGCCGACCCTGAACCGCCTGCCAGCCTGATCGAGTACGCCAGGCACACCGGCGCCGACCTGCGTTGCGCGGGCCGCGACTTCACCGTGCAGCGCGAGACAGACCATTGGACCTATCGGGGGCAGGCGTGCAGCTGGGCCGATCTGCCCTTGCCCGCCATGGCAGGGGGCTATCAGCTACGCAATGCAGCCGGTGCGCTGGCGGTACTGGAGGCCTTGCGCTCCCGCCTGCCGGTGAGCGATGCGGCGATCCGCCAGGGGCTTGCCGTGGCGCGGGCACCAGGGCGATTTCAGCGCATCGCCCATGCGCCGGAGGTCATTCTCGACGTGGCGCACAACCCGGAAGCGGCGCGGGCGCTGGCCGCCACCTTGCGCGACCAGCCGGTGGCCGGGCGCACGCTGGCGGTGGTGGGCATGCTGGCGGACAAGGATGCGGCAGGCGTGTTCGCCGCACTGTCCGGCGAGATCGATGCGTGGTGGGCGTGCATGCCCGTTTCGCCGCGTGCGCGCGATGCCGCAGCGCTGGCAGCCATCCTGCGCACGCACGCAGGCCATGCCCCGGTCAAGGTGCAGCGGGATGTGAACGCGGCGCTGGCGGAGGCGCGAAGCGCGGCATGCGAAGGTGATAGAATTCTCGTCTTCGGTTCGTTCTATACCGTTGCCGCCGTGCTCGACCATGCCGCCACCCAGCAGTGAAAATGACCTCAAACGCCACGCCCGGCGCCGCCTGATCGGCGCGGTTGCGCTGACCTTGCTGGCGGTGATCGTGTTGCCGCTGTTGCTGGAAGACGAACCGCCACCTGCCAGTTCGCTGGCGGTGAAGATGGCAGTGTCGCCGGTCGCCGAACTGCGCGATGGGCCGAATCCGTCCAGTGAAGCGGAGCAGGCGGACCGGGCTGCCGTCGTGGCGGCACCGCCCCCTTCCCCGCAACTGGAGACGAGGCAACCCGCACCGCCTCCGGCGACGCTTACCGGACCGGCGCCCAGATCCGAACCGCCCAGATCCGAACCGCGCAAACCCGAAGCACCCAAGCCCGCTCCTCAGCCGGAACCGCCCAAACCCGCGCCCCAACCGGTTGCGAAACCCACACCGACGCCTGCGCCGCAGGCCAAATCCGCCGCAACCGGCGAGGCTTTCGTGGTGCAGCTTGCCGCACTGTCCGATTCCGCCAAGGCCAGTGCGCTTAAGGCGCGTGCAGCCAGCGCCGGGTTGCCGGCCTACACGGACAAGGTGGGCGCCTTGACGCGCGTGCGCGTGGGCCCCTATGCCTCGCGCGAAGCCGCAGTGGCGGCTGCGGTGAAACTGGCCGAAAATGGCATGGCCGGGCAGGTGCTCACAAAATGAGCATGCTCGATCTCATCGTGCTGCTGGTGCTGGTTCTGACCGTGGTACGCGGGCTGATGCGCGGCATGGTGGATACGCTGTTTTCGCTGGCGGCCTGGATACTGGCATTTGTGCTGGGCAAGTGGGGCGCGCTGATGGTGGCCCCCCTACTGCCGATCGCAACCGACAATCCGGGCATTCGTTATTTCGCCGCCTTCGCGGTGATTTTTCTGGCGGTGCTGATTGGCGTACTGCTGTTGGGGCATGCCCTGGCTTCGCTGGTCAAGGCGGCCGGACTGGGCAGCGCCGACAAAGTGCTGGGCGGCGTGCTGGGGCTGGCCAAGGGGCTGGTGATACTGGTTGGCCTGACGCTGGCGGCTGGACTGACCTCGCTGCCGCGTACCGATTTCTGGAAGCAGGCCATGCTGTCGGACAGCCTGCAGGCACTGGCGCAGCGCGCCTTGCCGCTGCTGCCGGCAGAGATGGCGAAGTACGTTCGTTTCGAATAATTTCATGGATGGGTGCGCTGTATGTGCGGGGTAATCGGAGTCGTTTCCAATTCGGCGGCCAACCAGCTCTTGTACGACGGGCTGATGGTGCTGCAGCATCGCGGCCAGGATGCCGCCGGCATCGTGACGGCAGAGGAAAGCCGCTTTCACATGCACAAGGGACAGGGCCTGGCGCGCGACGTGTTCCGCACTCGCGACATGCGCAACCTGCTGGGCGACATGGGCGTGGCGCACGTGCGCTACCCCACTGCGGGCAGCGCTTCGTCGTCGGCCGAGTCGCAGCCGTTCTACGTGAATTCGCCCTACGGTATCGTGCTGGGGCACAACGGCAACCTCACCAATACCGATGAACTGAAGGAATCGCTGTTCCGCGCCGACCTGCGCCACGTCAACACCAATTCGGATTCCGAAGTGCTGCTGAACGTGCTGGCGCATGAATTGCAAGTGCGCGCCTCGGGGCGGCAGCTGAACCTGGATACGATCTTCGGCGCGGTGGCGGGTGTGCATGCGCGCTGCAAGGGGGCCTACGCGGTGACGGCCTTCATTGCCGGCTACGGCCTCTTGGCCTTCCGCGATCCGCACGGCATCCGTCCGCTGGTGATCGGCGTCAACGAACAGGTCGCCCCGCACGAGTACATCGTCGCCTCGGAAAGCGTGGCGATCGACACCCTCGGCTTCCGCCTGCTGCGCGACGTGGCGCCGGGCGAAGCGGTGTTCGTCGACTACCAGCGGCAGTTGCACAGCCGCCAGTGCAGCGACCGTGCGGTGCTCAATCCCTGCATCTTCGAATACGTCTACCTCGCGCGCCCGGATTCGGTGATGGACGGCGTCTCGGTCTACAACACGCGTCTGGCCATGGGCGTTTCGCTGGCCGAAAAGATCAAGCGCGATTTCGCCCATCTGAAGATCGATGTGGTGATCCCGATTCCCGACACCAGCCGTCCTTCCGCGCTGCAGCTGGCGAACCACCTCGACGTGCCATATCGCGAAGGCTTCATCAAGAACCGTTACATCGGCCGCACCTTCATCATGCCGGGGCAGGCGCTGCGCAAGAAATCGGTGCGGCAGAAGCTCAACGCCATCGCCGAGGAGTTCAAGGGCAGGAACGTGCTGCTGGTCGACGACTCCATCGTGCGCGGCACCACCAGCCGCGAGATCGTGCAGATGGCGCGCGACGCCGGCGCCGCGAACGTGTATTTCGCCTCGGCCTCGCCGCCGGTGCGTTACTCCAACGTCTACGGCATCGACATGCCCTCGCGCGACGAACTGATCGCCAACGGCCGCACCGATGAGGATATCGCGCGCGAGATCGGCTGCGATGCGCTGATCTACCAGGACCTCGACGCCATGGTGGAAGTGGTCCGTGCCGGCAACCCGGCGATTCTCGACTTCGACACCTCGTGCTTCGACGGCCGCTACATCACCGGCGACGTCACGCCGGAGTACCTGAATTACGTCGAGGCCGTGCGCAACGGCGAAACCCCGCCGCCGTCGGCCCTTTCCACCCAGCAGCTCGACCTCAACCTGGCGTCCGGAAGCTGACACGCATGGACAGCGAATACGATCTTGAAACCCTGGCGGTGCGCGCCGGAACGGTGCGCAGCCAGTTCAACGAGCACTCGGAGGCGATGTTCCTCACCTCCAGCTTCGTGTTCGGCAGCGCGGCCGAAGCCGCGGCGCGCTTCAAGGGCGAGCAGCCCGGCCCGATCTACGCGCGCTTCACCAATCCCACGGTGCAGATGATGGAAGCGCGGCTGGCCGCACTCGAGGGGGCCGAGCGCTGCGTGGCGTTCGCCTCCGGCATGGCGGCGATCCTGGCGACCGTGATGGGGCTGATGAAGGCGGGCGAGCACGTCGTCGCGTCGCGCTCGATCTTCGGCTCGACGGTGCAGCTGTTCTCCAATATCCTCGGTCGCTTCGGCGTCGAAACCACCTACGTGTCGCCGACCGACCCCGCCGAGTGGCGCGCGGCGCTGAAGCCGAATACCCGACTCTTCTTCGTCGAGTCACCGTCCAATCCGCTCACCGAAGTGAGCGACATCCGCGCGCTCGCCGCCATCGCGCACGAGGCCGGCGCCTGGCTCGCGGTCGACAACTGCTTCTGTTCGCCAGCGCTGCAGAAGCCACTCGAACTCGGCGCCGACATCGTGATTCATTCCGCCACCAAGTATCTCGACGGCCAGGGCCGGGTGCTCGGCGGCGCGGTGCTCGGCAGCCAGGCGCTGATGGAGGGCGTCTACACCTTCCTGCGCACCGCCGGACCGACGCTGTCGGCGTTCAACGCCTGGGTCATCCTGAAAGGCATGGAGACGCTGTCGCTGCGCATGGATGCGCACTCGAGGAACGCGCTGGCGCTGGCGCAGTGGCTGGAAACGCAGCCTGCGGTCGCGCGCGTGCTGTATCCCGGCCTGCCGTCGCACCCGCAGCACGCGCTGGCGATGGCGCAGCAGAAAACCGGCGGCGGCATCGTCGCGTTCGATCTGAAGGGCGGCCAGGCAGCGGCATGGAAGCTGATCGACGCGACCCGTATGCTGTCGATCACCGCCAACCTCGGCGACACCAAGAGCACCATCACCCATCCGGCGACTACCACGCACAGCCGCATGACGCCGGAGCAGCGCGCGGCGGCCGGCATCGGCGACGGGCTGGTGCGCATCGCGGTGGGGCTCGAATCGGTGGCCGACATCCAGGCCGATCTCGCGCGCGGGCTGGCAGAATGAAGTGGTGGCTGCTGTGCCTGCTCGGGACGGGGCTGTCCGCAATGGGCGCCACCCACGCGGCCGACATGGGCGCGCCGTCCCAAACCATGATTGCGCTGCGCTATGTCGACCAGGATCCGGGCGATCCGCCTTATCCGACGCGCATCCTGGTCACGCGGGACTTCATGCGCATGGACAGCGGCGAGGACGATGACGATTTCGTCCTGCTGGACCGGCGCCAGCGCCTGGTCATCAACGTCATGCGCGAAAGCAGGCTGGCAATGGTGTTCGCGCCCGGCACGCTGCCGCCCAAACCCGCCGGCTGGAAGCCGCGGCTCGATACCCGCAAGGCTGCGCGCGGCACCCGGCGCTTCAGCCTCGCGGTGAAAGGGAGGGTGTGCAGCGAAGGCGTGGCCGCCCAGCGTGCCGCGCCGGATGCGACACGCGCGATGGCCGAGTTGAAATCCATCCTGGCCGCCACGCAATACCGCGTCTGGAAGGATTCGCCGCCGGAGATGCAGCACGACTGCGATCTGGCGAATCAGGTGTGGGAATCGGGCGCCACCCTCGCGCTCGGCCTGCCGCTGGAAGAGCGTGAGTTCACCGGCCGCACGCGGCAGCTCGAAAGCGAAACCCGGCAGCCGCTGCGGCCTGAACTGTTCAGCGTGCCGGACGGCATGGCGACGATCAACGCGCCGTCATAGATCTTCCGTCCTGAGCGCGCAGCCGGCGGCGTCGCACACCACATAGCCCCAGCGGGCATACCAATCCGGCACCACCCAACGCTCGCAGTCACGGCCATCGACCGCATGGATATGCTGCGCCGGGCGATGCGTGTGGCCGTGGATCAGGCGGCAGATCCGCTGTTCGCGCAGCACGCGCACCACGGCATCGGCATTCACATCCATGATCGCGGCCGGCTTGCCTGCCTTGGCCGATTCGCTGCCTGCCCGCGCCCGGCGCGCCAGGCGGCGGCGCCAGCCCGGCGGCAGCTGCCGCAACAACGCCAGCGTCAGCGGGTGCCGCACCCGGCGGCGAAAGGCCTGGTAAGCCGTGTCGTCGGTGCACAGGGTGTCGCCATGCATCAGCAGCGTCGGCACGCCATACAGATCGATCCGGGTGGGGTCGGCGAGCAGCGTCATGCCGGACAGCGCAGCGTAGCGCCCGGCCAGCATGAAGTCGCGGTTGCCGTGCATGAAGTACACCGGCGTGCCCGCAGCGGCCAGGGCCTTGAGCCGCTGTGCCGTGTCGCGGGCGACCCCTTCGTCGTGGTCGTCGCCGATCCAGGCCTCGAACAGGTCGCCCAGGATGTAGAGGGCATCCGCGCCCGCGGCGTCCTCATCCAGGAAGCGAAAAAAACGCCCGCTGGCGGCCGGGCGTTCGTCGGTTAGATGCAGGTCGGCGACAAAGAAGGTGCGGCCCGTTTTTGACGACGAGGTCGGGCTCACCGGGCCGATCAGGCGATTTCGGCCTGGGTGATGACGACGTCTTCCAGCGGCACGTCCTGGTGCCCGGCGCGGCTGCCGGTTTTCACTTTCCTGATCTTGTCGACCACGTCCATGCCTTCGACCACCTTGCCGAACACGGCGTAGCCGTAACCCTGCGGGGTCGGTGCGGTAAAGTTGAGGAAGCTGTTGTTGGCGACGTTGATGAAGAACTGCGCGGTGGCCGAATTGGGATCGGGCGTACGCGCCATGGCGATCGTGTAGGTTTCGTTCTTGAGGCCGTTGGAGGCTTCGTTTTCAATCGCGGCGCGCGTCGGCTTTTGCGTCATGCCGGGTTCGAAACCGCCGCCCTGGATCATGAAGCCGTCGATCACGCGATGGAAAATCGTGCCGTCAAAAAAACCGTCGCGCACGTATTGCAGGAAGTTTTCGACCGTCTTGGGCGCCTTCTCGGCATCGAGTTCGAGGGCGATGATGCCGTGATTGGTATGCAGCTTGACCATGGGTGTCCTTGAAGAGAGGTTGCGGATGGTTTCCCGGCGGCCGTTTTCGCGGCGCCGGGGCGGGGTGTGATCTTTATCTGGCCGGGGCGGACGGGCTGGCGCCGGGCACGGGTTTGGCCGCTGCCTGCCGGCGTGCCTGTTCCCCGAGCATGCTCTGGATCAGCGTGAGCTTGGTCTGGGCGGTCGCGTTCCCGCTGTCCAGCGCCAGCGCCTTGCCATAGGCAATCGTCGCCATCTTGGCGTAGACGTCGCCGAGATTCTCGTGCCCGGTGGCGTAGTTCGGATGCGTGCGGACCGCGGTTTCCAGTGTGTTCCTGGCGGCCTCGTACCGGCTTTGCGAGGCATACAGCACGGCCAGGTTGTTGTAGGGCTCGGGCAGTTCCGGATGGTCCTCGGTCAGCCCGCTAAACAGCTCGATGGCATCGTTGGTCTTGCCCTGGTCGGCGAGGATCAGCCCTTTCAGAAAGCGTGCGCGGGCATCCTTGGGGTGCTGGGCCAGATAGCGGTTGGCGTGATCGAGCGCGCCGCCCAGGTCGCCGGTGCGGAACTGCAGGTTGATTTCCTGGATTTCATCGGCCAGCACCGGCGTGCCGGCGAGGACGGCGCAGGCGGCAACGGCGCTAAGTAAACGTGGCAGGGCCATGTGATATGCTCGGATCATCTTGGTCGAGCGGGCATTCTAACAATATCGTCCCGGCTGAGACAGTCGGCGTGCCGCTTGAATCCTGCATGTCACCATTCCGTTCGTAGCCGTTCGCATCATGTTGCATATCACCAATTCCCTTACGCGCACCAAGGAAGAATTTGTCCCGCTCACCCCGGGCGTAGTCCGCATGTACGTCTGCGGCATGACCGTCTACGATCTGTGCCACCTCGGACACGCACGGGTATTCGTGGTGTTCGACATGGCGACGCGCTGGCTGCGCGCCAGCGGCTATCGGGTCGAGTACGTGCGGAACATCACCGACATCGACGACAAGATCATCAAGCGCGCACAGGAAAACAATGAAACACCTGCCGCGTTGACCGCGCGCTTCATCGCCGCGATGCACGAGGACGAGCGTGCGCTCGGCGTGCTGCCGCCCGACCATGAGCCGCGCGCCACCGCCTACGTGGCCCAGATGCTGGCGCTGATCGAACAATTGATCCGCAACGGCCTGGCCTATCCGGCACCCAATGGCGACGTCTATTACAGCGTGCGTGCCTTCCCTGCTTACGGCCGCCTGTCCGGCAAGAGCCTCGACGAACTGCGTGCGGGCGAACGCGTGGAGGTCGACCCCAACAAGCGCGATCCGATGGATTTCGTGCTGTGGAAAGCCGCCAAACCGGGCGAACCGGCGTGGGACTCGCCGTGGGGAGCGGGGCGCCCCGGATGGCATATCGAGTGCTCGGCGATGAGCGCCGACCTGCTCGGCCGCCATTTCGACATCCACGGCGGCGGCCAGGATCTGCAATTCCCGCATCATGAAAACGAAATCGCCCAGTCGGAAGGCGCGAACGGCTGCACCTTCGTGAACTACTGGATGCACAACGGTTTCGTGCGGGTGGACAATGAAAAGATGTCCAAATCGCTGGGCAATTTTTTCACCATCCGCGAGGTGCTGGAAAAATACGATGCCGAAGTGGTGCGCTTTTTCATCCTGCGTGCGCATTACCGCAGTCCGCTGAATTATTCGGATGCCCACCTCGACGACGCCAAGGGCGCGCTGACGCGCTTGTATACCGCGCTGAAAAACGTGCCGCCGGAGGCGGCCGCGCCCGACTGGAGCCAGCCTGCGGCGCTGCGCTTCCGGGCGGCGATGGACGACGATTTCAATACCCCCGAGGCGCTGGCGGTGCTGTTCGAGCTGGCGAGCGAGGCGAATCGCGGCGATGCCGCCGCGGCGCTGACGCTGCGTCATCTGGGCGGGGTGCTGGGGTTGTTGCAGCGCGATGCGGCAGACTTCCTGCAGGCGAAGACGGCCGACGGCGGCATCGGCGAGGCGGAGATCGAAACCCTGATCGCTGCGCGGCAGGCGGCGCGCAAGGCGAAAGACTTTGCCGAATCCGACCGCGTCCGCGATGCCCTGACGGCGGCCGGTATCGTGCTGGAAGACGGGCCGGGCGGCACCACCTGGCGACGTGCCTGAAGTGCCGGGTGCGCTGACCGCAGCATGACGTCCAGCCCCCTTGTCCTGGTCGGTGCCGTGGGCTGGCAGCATCCCGCATGGCGCAACGGGTTCTACCCGGACGGCTTGCCGGATGATTGGATGTTGTCTTATTACAACACGCAATTCCAGGCGGTTTATCTGCCGGCATCCGTCTGGCAGGCTGCCTCCCAAACAAGCTGGGCGCAATGGCTGGACGATACCCGTGCGGCGTTTTATTTCGTGCTGGAACCGGCGGACGCGGCGTCGGCCAAACCCGCCCCGGCGCGTGTGTTGCTGGCGACGCAGGCCTGGGAGACGCGCCATATCTGGTGGCTGGACGAGACGCCGGACCTGCGTCTGCTGGCACAACGCATCGCGCAGCAGGCGGCGACGGGCGAGCCCCTGTTTGTGCTTAGCCGCAGCGGCAATCTCGGGTTGCTGGAGCAGGCCAATACCCTGAGGCAGATAATGGGCTACTGAATAAGTGGCAAAACGTCCGCGCCATGGTGGGCGGGTTGCCGCTCTTCGGTAAAATGGCAGCCCGAACAGAAATACAGGCTCGACTTTTTGCAACACGATAATCTGGTCGAAATCGAAGATGTCGCATTTGGCTATGGCACCCGGCCGGTTTTGAAGGGGGTCAACCTGACCGCCAAACGGGGGCAGGTCATAGCCATCATGGGCAGCAGCGGTTGCGGCAAAACAACACTTTTGCGTCTGATTGGCGGGCAGATCAAGCCCGGCCAGGGGACGGTGCGCGTGGCAGGCGAGTCGGTGGGCGAACTCGACCCGGCCGGCCTGTACCGCCTGCGCCGCAAGATGGGCATGCTGTTCCAGTTCGGCGCGCTGTTCACCGACATGTCGGTGTTTGACAATGTGGCGTTCCAGTTACGCGAACACACCGACCTGCCGGAAGACGCCATCCGCGACCTGGTATTGATGAAGCTGCATGCCGTCGGCCTGCGCGGCGCCGCGCAGTTGATGCCGGCCGAGTTGTCGGGCGGGATGGCACGGCGGGTGGCGCTGGCACGCGCGATTGCACTGGAGCCCACGCTGGTGATGTACGACGAGCCGTTTGCCGGCCTCGACCCCATTTCGCTGGGCGTGACCGGCAATCTGATCCGCCGCCTGACCGATACGCTGGGGCTGACCTCGCTGGTGGTGACCCACGACGTGCAGGAGTCGCTGAAAATCGTCGATTACGTTTATTTCGTCTCGGAAGGCGTGATCGTTGCCAAAGGGTCGGCAGAGGATATCCGCGCGTCCGACCTGCCTTATGTGCACCAGTTCGTGCACGGCGAAGCCGACGGCCCGGTACCGTTCCATTATCCGGCGCCGTCCTACGCCGATGACTTGCGGCTGGGAGAGTAAAGTGCTCAAACGATCGATCGAAAACCTGGGCAATCGCACGATACAGGGCGTGTGGCGCATCGGTTTCGCCACCCGTTTCTTTCTGGCGATGCTGTTGCACTCGGGTACCGCATTCCGCCGCTTAGGCTTGACCATCCGCGAGATGTACTTCACTGGTGTGCTCTCGCTCATCATCATCCTGGTGTCAGGGCTGTTCGTCGGCATGGTGCTCGGCCTGCAGGGCTATGAGACGCTGCAGCGCTATGGCTCCGAATCGGCACTCGGGACGCTGGTGGCGCTTTCCCTGGTGCGCGAGCTGGGCCCGGTCCTGGCCGGGCTTCTGTTCGCCAGCCGGGCTGGTTCCGCGATTACCGCCGAGATCGGCCTGATGAAGGCGACCGAGCAGCTGTCGGCGATGGAAATGATGGCGGTCGATCCGATCGCCCGCGTGGTGGCGCCGCGCTTCTGGGCGGGGGTGATTTCGATGCCGCTGCTGGCGGCGCTGTTTTCCGCGATGGGGATTTTCGGCGGCTATCTGGTCGGTGTGCACCTGATCGGGGTGGACGAAGGTTCGTTCTGGTCGCAGATGCAAAGCTCGGTCGATTTCGAGCTGGATATTCTCAATGGCGTCATCAAGAGCGTGGTGTTCGGTGTTGCCATCACCACCATCGCGCTGTTCGAAGGCTATGATGCGCCGCCGACCGCCGAAGGCGTGTCGGGCGCCACCACGCGTACCGTGGTGACTTCGAGCCTGGCCGTGCTGGCGCTGGATTTTGTTTTGACTGCATTCATGTTCCGGGGAATCAACTGACAATGAACAAGACCGTACTCGATCTCTGGGTGGGATTATTCGTCATCGCAGGCATCGCCGCGCTGCTGTTTCTGGCGCTCAAGGTAGGCAGCATGAGTGCCGTAAACACGTCGGACAGTTACGAAGTCGTCGCCCGCTTCGAGAACATCGGCGGACTCAAGCCGCGCGCACCGGTCAAAAGTGCCGGGGTGGTGGTGGGCCGGGTGGCGGATATCCGTTTTGACAACGAAACCTACGAAGCGGCCGTCACACTTCGTGTGGACAAGCGCTATGCTTTCCCCAAGGACACCACTGCCGCCATCATGACCTCGGGTCTGCTGGGCGAGCAATACATCGGCCTGGAGGCCGGCGGCGACAGTTCGAAGCTGAAAGACAAGGACCGGATTCTCATCACGCAGGACGCCGTGGTGCTGGAAAATCTGATCGGCCACTTTATATACGGTAAGGCTCAAGAAGGAGCGCCACAATGAAAATCAACCCACTCACCCGTACCCTGCTGGCGGCCGGCCTGTTGCTGGCCGCCCTGCCAGGGCAGGCGGATACCATCAACCTGCAGCAGGCGGTGGAAATGAGCCTGGCGGCCGACCCCCGCATCAAGGAACGCGAACAGGTGGTCGAAGCTGCGCGCGGTATGCTGCAGGAAGTACAAGGCAACGCCGGCTGGCGGGTCAGCGCCAACGCCTTCATCGGCCTGGCACCCGAAGCCGAGGGCGGCTTCTACCAGGGCGGGGCTTTTAACGGAACCAATCCGCGCACCGACGGCGACAGGATCGAAGGCATTTCCGACTGGACGCATCTGGATTTCGCGCTGATCAAGCCGCTCTACACCTTCGGCAAGATCGAGCATTACGGCGAGGCCGCGCGGGGCAACATCGACCTCAAGCGTGGCGAACTCAAGCAAACGCGCGGCGACACGGTCTACGATACCAAACGCGCCTATTTCGGCTATCTGACTGCGCGCGATATCCGGGCTTTCCTGGAAGACATGCAGGGCCGGCTGGATCGGGCCATCACCTCGGTCGAGCGTGATCTCAAGGAAGAAACCGGCGAGGCCAAGCAGTCCGACCTGTATGCGCTGCAATCGGCCAAAGGCTTGCTGGCCAAGTATGTGTACCAGTCGCGCGCCATCGAGAAAATCAGCCTGGACGGCCTCAAGGTGCTGACCGGTGCTGGGTTGAAGGCCGACCTGAAGGTGGCTGACGAGCGTCTCGAACCGGTTGCTTTCCCGCGTGTCGATCTGGCCGAGTTCCAGTCGCGCGCCTTGCAGGAACGCCCCGAAATGCAGCAGCTCGAAGCCGGTCTGCGTGCCCGCCGTGCCCTGGTGGCGGCCAAGAAAGCCGATCGCATGCCGGACGTGTATGCCGGCGTGATCGGGCAATTCAACTACGCTTCACAACGCGAACGGCTGGACAACCCCTATCTCTACGACCCCTTCAACGGTGGCGGCCTGACTCCGGTGGTGGGCGTGAAATGGGACACCGTGTTCGGTGCCGCCAGCGCCCGTGTCAACCAGGCGCAGGCCGAACTGGAAGCGCTCAACCACAAGAAGGCGTTTGCCGTGGCCGGCATTCCGTTCGAAGTGGGCGAGGCCTATGCCAATGCCGAGGCCAACTACAATGCGCAACGCGATCTGGGCGAAGGCGCGGCGGCGGCGCGGCGCTGGATGGTGGCGTCGCTGGCCGATTTTGCGGCCGGGATCGAAAGCGCCGACAAAGTGGCCAACGCGCTCAAGAATTACGTCCTGACGCAGACCGAATATCTGCGCACGGTCAACGACTACAACATGAACGTGGCGCAACTGGCGCGCCTGACGGGTGAACTCAAGTAAGCGGCGGGCGTCTACTCCTTGACCCGGTTCATACAACTCCGATTTTCTCGAACAGGAATACCTACGAACATGTTGCGCACATTCTTTTTGCCGCTGGCACTGGTGCTGGGACTCAACAGCGGACCGGCGTTGGCCGCCGACACGCCGCCCGATGTGCTGGCACGCACCACCACGCAGGAAGTCCTCACGATCCTGAAACAGGACAAGGATATTCAGAACGGCAACCAGAGCAAGGTGTATCAGCTGGTCGAAGCCAAGATCCTTCCCAACTTCGATTTCAACCGCATGACCCAGCTGGCCGTCGGCAAGCACTGGCCGCGTGCCACCGCCAAGCAGAAACAGGAACTGGTGACCGAGTTCCGCAACCTGCTGGTGCGCACCTATTCCAGTTCGCTTACTGCGTTCACCAACCAGACGGTCGAATTCAAGCCGCTGGCGATGAAACCGGACGAAACCGACGTGACCGTGCGTTCCGAAATTCGCCAGCCGGGCGGGCAGCCCATTCCGATCGACTACAGCATGTACAAAACCGCCTTCGGCTGGAAGGTTTACGATGTGGCGATCGACGGCGTCAGCCTGGTGACCAATTATCGCGCGTCCTTTTCCAGCACCATCCGTCAGAACGGAATCGACGGCCTGATCAAGACCCTGGCTGCCCAGTCCGAACGCGGGACGTCCAAACCGGCGCCGCGCCCCGGCTCATGATCGCATGCGAGGGCACGCGCTGCCGTATCGCCGGCGCGGTGACCGTCGACAGCGTCGGCAGCCTGCTGCGCGAATTGCGGCCGCAGCTCGCGCAGCAGGTCGATACGCTGGATTTCAGCGGGGTCGAGACTGCCGATTCGGCCGCCCTTGCGCTCATCTTCAGCGCCATGCGCCAGGCCCGGCAGTCCGGCCGCGCGCTTGTTTGCACCGGCCTGCCCGCCAGCTTTATCACCCTGGCCGAACTGTATGGGGTGGCCGAGCTGTTGCCCGCATGAGCCAGGCAAGCCCCGCGATCCGTGTCAGCGAACTGCGCAAGCGCTTCCGCACCACCCAGGCGCTCGATGGGGTTTCGCTCGATATCCAGCAGGGTGAGTTTTTCGGCCTGCTGGGGCCCAACGGAGCGGGCAAGACCACGCTGATCTCGATTCTGGCCGGGCTCGCCCGTGCCGATTCCGGCCGCGCCGCCATCATGGGCCACGACGTCGTGCGCGACTATCGCCAGGCGCGCCGCGCCCTCGGCGTGGTGCCGCAGGAGCTGGTCTACGATCCCTTCTTCAACGTGCGCGAAACCCTGCGCATCCAGTCCGGCTACTTCGGCCTCAGGCACAACGACGGCTGGGTCGACGAGATCATGCATCACCTCGATCTCACCCGGCACGCCGACAAGAACACGCAGAGCCTGTCGGGCGGCATGAAGCGCCGCCTGCTGGTGGCGCAGGCGCTGGTGCACAAGCCGCCGGTCATCGTGCTCGA
>NCIH01000053.1:0-18099 GCA_002281975.1 Hydrogenophilales bacterium 17-64-11
CTCGTTTGCATCGCAAAATCACCCGTGACAAGGACAAATGAATTCTGACAGACATCGCTCAAATTTAGGCTCGACGAGGGGAATAAATCAGTGTTTCCCGAAGTGCTCGACTCGATCGAAAACGGCCTCCGGGTGCTCGAACCGCTGCTCACCGCCATCCTCGGCCTGCTGCTCGGCGGCATCCTGGTATCGGTGCTGCTGCCGATTTACGACCTGATCGGGAACCTGCCGCTGTGATGCTCGACCACCGCCTGATTCTGCTCGCCACCCCCCGCCAGATCGGTGTGCTCGACTGGCGCCCCGGGCATCTGCACTGGCTGGGCGATTTTGCCGCCAGCGCCGAAGGGCTGGCGGCATTCCACCGGATCGTGGTCAAGCATGCGCAGCTGCCGGTGCTGCTGGTGGTCGACACGGTGGACGAGGATTACCGCAGCGAAATCCTGCCGCACGTGCAGGGACGCGCGCGCGACGAACTGCTGGCGCGCAAGCTCAAACAGGTGTTCCGCAATGCGCGCTTTACCGGTGCGTGGCGGCAGGCGCGCGAGACGAGCGGGCGCCGCGACGACCGTTATCTGCTGGCCGCCCTGCCCGACGCCGACTGGCTGACGCCGTGGCTCGGCGTGCTGCACCGCGAACGCGTGCCGCTGACCGGCATCACCCCGCTGGCGCTGGCGTGCCAGCACCTGCTGGACAAGCTGCGGATACAGGAGCCTCACGCGCTGCTGGCCTGCCGCCTCAACAACAGTTTGCGGCTGTCTTACTACCATCACGGCTTATTGCGTTTTTCGCGCCTGATCGGGGGCGACACCCCGACCCAGTTGCCGGGCAGCGCGGCCGACGAAATTGCCAAGACGCAGCTTTACCTGACCGGTCAGCGCATCCTTCCGCGCGAAGCCCGCCTGCATGTGCTGCTGCTCGACCCCGGCGGCCAGCTGGACAGCGCGCAGGCGCCGCTCAACGCCGATCCCGCGTTCAGCACGCGGCTGATCGACATGGCCAGCCTCGCGCGCGCCCTGCGCATTCCGGACGACTTTCTCGCCGCCACGCCGGAAATCGCGCCGCTGGCCGCGATTGCGGGCGAGGCCATGCAGTTGAACCTGGCTCCCCCCGAACTGCTGCAACGCCATACCGAATTCCGCTGGCGGCGTGGCCTGCACGCGGCAGCGGGCATCATTGCGCTGCTCGGGATAGGCATCACGGCCGCCTACTGGCTGCATGCGCAAGACCTGACCGACCAGGCCAGCCGGATGCTGCAGCAACAGCAGCAGCTCGACGCCCGCTATCGGGCCATCGCGCGCACGTTTCCCATCCAGTCGGCGGCGCCCGAGCAATTGGCCCAGACGGTGGCGCTGGCGCGCCAGCTCGGCAGCGGCCAGCCCAATACCGGCGCGCTGCTTGCCGCCATCGGCCGGGCCATCGACGCGGTACCCGACATCACGCTCGACAAGCTGGAGTGGGCCGACGACACGCTAACGGCCGGCGGCGGAACGCGGATCGGCCTCGACGCCTCGCTGGTTCCGTTCGACGGCAATTACCGCGCGGCCATGCAGCGCATCGAGCGGTTCATGCATACCCTGCAAGCCGTGCCCGCCCTGCATGACGTGCGCTTGCGCAGCAGCCCGGTGAACGCCGATTCCGCCAGCACCCTGTCGGGGCGAACGCTCGATGCCGGCGCGGGCGAATCCCCCGCCGCGCGTTTCAGCCTCGGCCTGCGTTACCGCGAGGCCCGGCCATGAGGCACCCGCCGCTCGCCGCGCTCAAACTGTCGCTGCTGCTGGTACTGGCGGCACTGCTGCTGGCCGGGGGCGGCATACTGTGGAGCCGCGGCCAGGCGCAAGACGCCGGGCTTGCCCTGCAGCAGCAACGCAGCGCGCTCGACGGCGCGCGTCAGCAGCTCGACCGCAGCCGCCAGCAGCAGCAACTCATCGCCACCCACCTGGCCGATTATCAGGCGCTCGCCGCACGCGGCTTTATCGGCACAGAAGACCGGCTGGCCTGGATCGAAGCGGCGCAACTGGCCTACCGCGATGCCGGGCTTTATAGCCTGGATTACCGGCTGACGCCGCGCGCCGCTTCGCTGCCCGCGCTCGCCCAGGGCTTGCCGCTGGGACAGACGACCATGACCCTCACCCTGCCGCTGCTGGTGGAGACCGATCTCACGCGCTTCCTGAACGCGCTCAAGGCGCGCGCACCCGGGGTCTACCGGGTGCAGGGCTGCCGGCTGTCCCATCCGGGCGATGCGCCATTCGAGCCCGTCAACCAGCCGCGTCTGCTGGCCGAATGCGAACTGCTGTGGTTCACCGTGGCGGCAGAATCAGGGACTTTGCAATGAACATCCATTCGCCCCGGGGGCACCGAAACGCAGAAAGCAGCAGACCTGTTCGGCGCGGAATGGGCCGTTACCGTGCAGCCTGGATTTTCTCCATCTCCCTGTGCCTCTGTGGTCCAGGGTTTGCAGCAACCGCCGATCCCGGGCGCCTGTTCTACACGCCCGAGCAGCGCGCCCAGCTCGAAGCCGCGCGCAGCCGCAGCCTCACCCAGCCGGGCGGCCAGAATAAAACCGCCGCCCCCGCAGCGCTGCGTTTCGACGGCATGCTGATCCGTTCCGACGGCAAGACCACGCGCTGGGTCGACGGCAGGCCGCAACTCGACGGCGCGGCCGTACCGGGGCTGAAGCCGGGACAGATCCGTGCCGACGGCCACGTGTACGAACCCTATCAGGTATTGCGCCCGCTCCCGCCCACGCCGGCCGCCCACGGCGAGAAGGAATCCGCACCATGAGTTCCCAGCGCGGTTTCACCCTGATCGAACTGGCCATCGTGCTGGTCATCGTCACCATCCTGATCGGCGGACTGGCGATGCCGCTGTCGGCGCAGATCCAGGCGCGGCGGATTGCCGAAACCAAGAAGACGCTGGAGGAAGCGCGGGAGGCGATCATCGGCTATGCGATGAGCAACATCGTCAACCGTACATGTGAATGCAGCTACGCTTTCGATTCACCGACTTCAGTTTATAGGCTTGACCTGCCTGCTTCGACCTGCCCAGTATCGCTATGCCCTGCCACTACGATGTCCGATGCACCTCTTACACTGCCCATTACGCGCCATTACCTGCCCTGCCCGGATGCGCAGAGCGATCCCGAGCCCGGGGTCGACAATGACGGCGATGGAAACATGAGTGATGCCAATAATGGCCTGGAAGACCGCAAGGCCGACGGAACCTGCTTGGAGGATACCGGCAACCTCCCCTGGGCTACCCTCGGCGCCGCTGCGCAGGATGCGTGGGGCAATCGCCTGCGCTATGCCGTCCATGCCGATCTGACCAGCAAAACCAATGGATTCCATAACGGCAGTGAGTCCATGCCCACATCTACCTGGTATCAGGTCTGCTCTGCGGAAAACTGCCCGGTCGTCGACGTCGCCGCCGATGTGCCGGTCGTGCTGGTATCGTACGGCGCAAACGGCCGGGGAGCCCGCAATGTCAACCTTCCCTTTGGCAGCCCCACCCCTGCGCTGCCCCCCGGAACCAGCGCCAAGGAAATCGAAAACCTCGACGCCGACCACCGCTACGTCAGCCGCCCCCCCTCCAAGCCGGGCGACGCAGCGGGCGAGTTCGACGACCTCGTCGTCTGGCTGCCGTTCAGCGTGCTGATCAACCGGGTATGCCCGGCGGGCGGTTGTCCGTAGCCTGCAGGCGGAACGCCACCCGTCCCGCCTGGTTGTCCGGCAGTTCCAGTCGATAGCCGGTGCGCGCCGCCTGCCGCGCGGCCTGATACAGCCCCACTCCGAGACCGAAATCCGAGGCCACCGGACTGAGGAACAGGTTGCGCGCCACGTGCTCGGGTGCCGGCGCGCCGCTGTCGGTCACCGCCAGACTCACCAGCGGCTGCAGTTCCAGGCGCACCGCCACCGCCACGCCGGGCTCGGCCTGGCGCTTGCGCAGCGCGTTGGTGAGCAGGTTGTCGGCGACGCTGTCGAACAGATCCTGCGGCAACGGCGTGTCGTCGAGCGCCTCGGCGAAGAATTGCACGTCGTCGCGCTCGTAGCGCGTCTGCAGCTCCGCCCACCACGCCTGCGCCGGTATGTGCGCGACATCCATTTCGGCCGGCTGCTTCAGCTTGTCGACCGTCTGCGACAGCCGCGTCGCCAGCTGCGGCAACTGCCGCTTCATCAGTTCCAGCAGACGCTCGCTGTCCTCGGGCGTGGACATGTCGGTGGCGGCGAGCAGGGTTTTCAGCGACTGCAGGATATTCTTCACGTCGTGCGTCAGCCGCGCGCCGGTGTCATGGATCGCCTGGCTGTAGGCCTGCTCGCGCAGGGTCTGTTCGCGCACCTTGGCGGCGTAGAAATAGCCCAGCAACTGCGACAGCAGCCGCACATGCAGCGCCAGCGCCGGAGTGAGCGGGCGCGCGGATTGCCAGTTGAGGCTCAAGCCATGAAACGCATGGGTGATGGCGTGTTCGGCGGGTTCGCCGAAACTGCCTTCGCCGCGTGCCGCCTGCCAGCTTCCGCCACGGATCCAGGTCAGTTCGTGCAAGTCGGCCAGCGCATCGCGCACGAAGGATTCCGGATCGCGCTCGCGCTCGGCCAGCGTCGCCAGGCGCTGCGCCCAGCCCTCGAACGGCAGCCCCACCGACAGCAGGTAACGCGAGGTGAGCTGCCCCAGTCCGGCAAACCCGGCACGCGGATTCCACAGCCACGACAAGGTCAGCAGCAGCGCCGCCATCCCCAACAGGGTCTGCACCAGCGCCCACGCATAACTCACCCCGGCCACCGCCACCACGGCAAATACGCCCAGCGCCATCACCATGATGAGCAGCGACAGCATCAGGCCGTAGATGAAATCGAGCGTCGACGAGGCGCCGCGCTGGCGGCTGACCGGCAGGAACAGGATCACCAGCGGCAGCAGCGGCAAGCCGTAGCGCACTGCGGCCTGCAGCGCGTCCGGCAGCCCGGCGCCGCCCAGGCTTTGCGGCAGCACCCAGGCCAGCAGCAGCGCCAGCAAATAGGCCAGCGCGAACAGGTAGGCCAGCCGCTGGCTGCGCGCGTTTTGCGAAGCCGCCACCGCGCCCACCAGCCCCGCCAGAATCGCCAGCCACAGCGCCATCACCCAGGTGCCGTCGACCAGCACCAGCAATGCCGCCATGGCGAACACCGGCAACGCGAGGCGCGGCTCGATGCGCGCCTCGCTGCGCACCAGCGGCTGCCACAGCAGGAACAGCCCGTAATGCGCCAGCAGGAAGGCGCGCGTCACCGCCGCCTCGGCGTCGAACACCACGGCGGCGTGCAGCGCCAGCAGCATCAGCGCCAGCCAGCGTCCGGGCGCCACCCGCGTGAAAAAACCGACCAATGAGGCCAGCCGCGGCATAGTCTCAGCGGACTCGGTCATACCAGGCCACGGCGCGGGGAATTCAGCATGACACTGCTATCGGCAATCCAGCGGGGAAATGCAGTCCGACTGCGGCTGTGCGCAGCAATAAACTTGACGGGATTCCGGCGGGTGCGTCGTATTTTCATCAACCCGGCCCCGGGCAATGCGCGTTTATTCTCATTTTTTTATTGTAAATCAAATAATTACAAGCACCGACCCGGTGGCATGTATTTTGCACAAACGCAGCCAGGCAATAACACAATGGAGCCTTCCACCATGCCCCACCCCTTCCCGCAGCGCCAGTCGGGTTTCACCCTGATCGAGATCGCCATCGTGCTGGTCATCATCGGCCTGCTGCTCGGCGGCATTCTAAAGGGCCAGGAACTGATCACCCAGGCCCGCATCCGCAACGTTGCCAACGACTTCCAGTCGGTAACCGCAGCAATCAACCTATACCAGGATCGCTATCGGGCACTGCCCGGCGACGATGCCGGTGCTAAAGCCCGCTGGAGTACAACCACATCCGGCAATGGAAATGGCGAAATCGCCGGCGACTACAATTCCACCACGGATACCGACGAATCGCGTCTATTTTGGCAGCATCTGCGTCTGGCCGGGCTGGTCGGTGGCGCAGCCACAGACTTGGCCCAACCAGCCAACACCGCCTCGGGCATTACAGGCGTGCAAAACAACGCGCAGGGCCTGAACAGCTTGGTGGTCTGTTCAAACAATCTTTCGGGCAAGATAGCCCAGGCAATCGATTCGCAGTTTGACGACGGGAATGCGACCACAGGCTCGGTTCGCGGCAACACCACCAAGACTGTCAGTGCCAACGCTCCGGCGGATAACTACGTGGACGACGGGGCCAATTTCTACGTGGTTTGCAAAGCGCCTTAACCCTGCAGCACCCTGAACTCCGCCGCCGCCAGCCCGTCGGCGGCGCCGCGCAGCACTAGCACGTCGCCAGCCTGGATCCGGGTATCGGGCTGGGGATCGATCCCCTTGATGCCCTGGCGGCGGATCGCCACCACCTCCACCAGCAGCTCGTCCAGCGCCAGTTCTTCCAGGCTGCGCCCCACCGCGGCGGCGCCCTGCGTGACCAGCACGGTATTGAGTCGCGGCTGGGTCTGCTGGTCCAGCTCGTCGTCGGCGTCGCTGGCGCCGCGGAAAAAGCCGCGCATCATGGCGTAACGCGTTTCGCGCACATCGCGAACGCGTTTCAGCACCCTGGACAACGGCACCCCCACCAGCATCAGCGCGTGCGAGGCGAGCATCAGCGAGCCCTCCATCACCTCGGACACCACCTCGGCCGCACCCGCCGCCTTCAGCGCGTCGATGTGGGTGTCGTCGATGGTGCGTACCACCACCGGCAACTCCGGCTTGAGTTCGCGCACGTGGCGCAGGATCGCCATGCTCGAATGCACGTCGGAATAGGTCACCACCACGGCCTGCGCACGGGAAAGGCCGGCGGCGACCAGCACCTCGCGGCGGCTGGCGTCGCCGTACACCACGCTGACGCCGGACGCCGCCACCGCGCGGATGCGCTCGGGGTCGGCATCGAGCGCAACCAGGCTGATGCCCTCGGCCTCCAGCAGGCGCGCCAGGTTCTGCCCGCTGCGGCCGTAGCCGCAGACGATCACGTGCCGGGTCTTGCCGAAGGTCTTGACCGCGATGTCGTGCACTTCCTTCGCCCGTCCGGCCCATTCGCTGCCGGCAATCAGGCGGGTGAGCGCGTCCATGCGATTGATCAGCAACGGCGCGATCAGCATCGACACCACCATTGCCGCCAGCACCGGCTGGGTGATGTCGGCGCCCAGCAGCTTGAGGTCCGCCGCCTGCGCCAGCAGCACAAAGCCGAATTCGCCCGCCTGCGCCAGTCCCAGCGCGGTGCGCACGGCGGTGGGACGACTGCTGCCGAAGGCCATGGCCAGCCCGGCGACCAGCAAGCCTTTGCCGATGACGATGGCCGCCACCAGCAGCAGCACGCTGTTCCAGTTCAGCATCACCTGCATCGGGTCGAGCCGCATCCCGATGGTGACGAAGAACAGCCCCAGCAGGACATCGCGGAAAGGCTTGATGTCGTCCTCCACCTGGTAGCGGTATTCGGTTTCCGATACCAGCATGCCGGCGAGGAAAGCACCCAGCGCCAGCGACAGGCCCGCCTTCTCGGTCAGGAAGGCCAGCCCCAGGGTGAACAGCAGCAGGTTCAGCGTGAACAGTTCGGGCGACTTGCGCCCCGCCACCCACTGGAACCACGGACGCATCACGCGCTGGCCGACGAACAGCAGAAACCCCAGCACCGCCACCGCCTTCAACACCGCCAGCCCCAGCACCATCCCCATGTCGTCGGCATCCTTGGCAAACGCCGGGATCAGGATCAGCAGCGGCACCACCGCCAGATCCTGGAACAGCAGCGCACCGAAAATCTGCCGCCCGTGCGGCGTCTGGATTTCCAGCCGTTCGGCCAGCAGCTTCGACACGATGGCGGTGGACGACATCGACATGATGCCGCCCAGCGCAACAGCGGCCAGCAGCGGCAAATCGAGCAGCCAGGCGATGAGCGCGGCACATGCGATGGTCAGCACCACCTGCGCGCCGCCGAAGCCGAATACCGTCATGCGCATGGTCATCAGGCGCGGCAGGCTGAATTCCAGGCCGATGGAAAACATCAGGAACACCACGCCGAACTCGGCCAGGTAACGCTCTTCTTCGCTGTCCGGAATCCATCCCAGCGCGAACGGGCCGATGGCAATTCCGGTCACCAGATAGCCGAGCATGGTCGGCAGCCTCAACGCGCGCGCGGCAGCCACCACCAGCACGGCGGCCGCAAGCAGGATCAGGACGAGCTGGAGGCTGGAATGCATCAAGGAAAACGGGGAGGGAAAGGCAGGCTTTAGTATACTTGCCGACCATGCAACCCCACTCCACTTCCCCCGAACATTTGCTGGTGCTGGCGCGCCAGGTGCTCGACATCGAAGCCGATGCGCTGCGCGCCGTGTCCGAGCGTCTCGACGCCGGCTTTGCCGACGCCGTGCAGCTGATCCTGGCGTGCAGCGGCCGCGTGGTGGTGTCGGGGATGGGCAAGTCGGGGCACATCGGCAGCAAGATCGCCGCCACCCTGGCGTCCACCGGCACCCCTGCCTTCTTCATGCACCCGGGCGAAGCCAGTCACGGCGATCTCGGCATGATCGCGCCCAACGACGTGGTGCTGGCGCTGTCGAACTCGGGCGAGAGCAACGAAATCGTCAGCATCGTGCCGCTCATCAAGCGGCGCGGCGCCAAACTCATTGCGATGACCGGCAACCCCGGCTCGACCATGGCGCGCGAAGCCGACGTGCATCTCAATGCCGGCGTCGACAAGGAAGCCTGCCCGCTCAACCTCGCGCCCACCGCCAGCACCACCGCGGCGCTGGCGCTGGGCGACGCGCTGGCGGTGGCATTGCTCGATGCGCGCGGCTTCTCGGCCGACGATTTTGCGCGCACCCATCCCGGCGGCAGCCTGGGGCGGCGGCTGCTCATCCATGTGCACGACGTCATGCACGCGGGAGACGAACTGCCGAAAATCGACAGCACGGCCTCGCTCAAGCTCGCCCTGCTCGAAATGACGCAAAAAGGGCTCGGCATGACCGCCGTGGTCGACGCTGCCGGCAAGGTGGCGGGGGTGTTCACCGATGGCGACCTGCGGCGGGCTCTGGAGCACGCGCTCGACCTGCAGCAGGCGCAGGTGGTCGACCTGATGACCAAAAACCCCAAGACAATCCGCGCGGACGAACTCGCCGTGGCGGCGGTAGAAAAAATGGAAACGCTGAAAATCAATGGCCTGCTGGTGGTCGACGCCGACAACACCCTGGTGGGCGCGCTCAACATGCACGACCTGCTGAAAGCGGGGGTGGTTTGATGACTGCCGACGGAATGAATGCGGCCCTGACCGCGCGCGCACGGAGAATCAGGCTGGTCGCATTCGACGTCGATGGCGTGATGACCGACGGCACCCTGTTCCTGGCCGACGACGGACAGGAATATAAAGGCTTCAATTCGCTCGACGGCCACGGCCTGAAAATGCTCAAGAGCAGCGGCGTCGAGCTTGCCATCATCACCGAACGCAGTTCGCGGGTAGTGGAACACCGTGCCAGGAATCTCGGCATCGAGATTGTCCACCAGGGCGCGCACGACAAGCTGGCGGTCTATGAAGCACTGTGCCGCGAACTCGGCATCGCCTGCGAAACCACCGCCTACATGGGCGACGACGTCGTCGATCTGCCGGTGATGCGGCGCGCCGGCCTGGCTATCACCGTGCCCGCAGCGCCCGATCTGGTCAAGGCGCACAGCCACCTGGTCACCACCCGCGAAGCCGGGCGCGGCGCAGTGCGCGAAGCCTGCGAATTCCTGATGCGCGCGCAGGGCACGCTGGACGCGGCGCTGGCACCGTATCTGAAATGACGCACCGTGCACGGGCCGCATCGCGCGCCGCCGGTTCGAGGGCGGCATGATCGCGCGCGGGTCGTTGTGGCTTCCGCTGGCCATTTTGCTGCTGCTGGCTGCGCTCAGTTTCTGGATCGAGCGTTCGGTGGAGCTGCCGGCCAGCGACAGTCCATCCGCCCGGACCGATCCCGAAGGCATTATGGAAAACTTCGATGCGCTGCGCACCGACCCGGCAGGCAACCCCCACTATCGCTTGTCCGCCAGAAAGCTTAAACATTATTCCGGCAGCAAACGCACCGAACTGGAGTCGCCCCGCTTCCTCCAGTTGGGCGTGCAGGCCGGCGAAGTGAGCGCGGAGGCGCGCGAGGCCACGGTCTCGCCCGACGGCCACGAGGTGGATCTGCGCGGCAACGTCGTCGTGGAACGCGCCGCCCGCCCGGGACAATCCGCCATGCTGCTGCGCACCGAGCGGCTGCTGGTTTTTCCCGAACGCGACCAGCTGCGCGCGCCGGGCGCGGTGAACATTCGCGACGCCATCTCGAATTTGCGCGCAGGCGCCATGGAATACGACGCCAGGCAACGCGTCATCAAACTGACAGGACGGGTGCAGGCCCGTTATATTTCCGGAAAAAGCTAAGGGCTAAGTCGACGCCATGCAAACATTGAAAACAGGGGTTTATGCGATTCTGTGCACTGCCCTGCTGATCTCGCCCGCCCACGCCGAGAAGGCCGATCGCGACAAACCGGTCAACCTCGAGGCCGACACGGTCACCCTCGACGACATCAAGAAAATCAGCGTCTACCAGGGCAATGTGATCCTGAGCCAGGGCACGCTGATGCTGCGAGCCGACCGTGTGCAGGTGACGCAGAATGCCGGCGGGCTCGACAAGATCAGCGCCGTCGGCCGCCCGGTGGCGTTCCGCCAGAAGCTCGACGGCCGCGATGAATTCATCGAGGGATTTTCCGACCGCATCGAATTCGACAGCGCCAACAGCCAGCTCGAACTGATCGGCCAGGCCCGCTTGCGGCGCGACGGCGACGAACTGCGCGGCGCGCAGATCTCCTACAACGCCGACACCGAGTTCTACAAGGTTGTCGGCCAGCCCGGCGCCCAGACCCCGAGCGGCCGCGTGCGCGCCGTGATCCGCCCGAAACCGCGCCCCGGGCAGCCCGCCGTCAAGCCATGAGCCGGATTTCCGCCCAGGGCCTGCGCAAGACGTATGGCAAACGCACCGTGGTGCACGACGTTTCCTTCGAGGTCGAAAGCGGCGAAGTGGTCGGCCTGCTCGGCCCCAACGGCGCCGGCAAGACCACCTGCTTCTACATGGTGGTCGGACTGGTCGCGGCCGATGGCGGCAGCGTGCGGATGGACACCCACGACCTCACCCACATGGCGATCCACCAGCGCGCGCGGCTGGGGTTGTCCTACCTGCCGCAGGAGCCGTCGATATTCCGCAAGATGACGGTGGAGGAAAACATCCGCGCCATTCTGGAGCTCAAGCCTTACGGCAAGGACGAGCGCGACGAGCATCTCAACAACCTGCTCGAGGATCTGCACATCGAACATCTGCGCGATGCCGCCGCGGTCAGCCTGTCCGGCGGCGAGCGCCGCCGCGTCGAAATCGCCCGCGCGCTGGCGATCAATCCGCGCTTCGTTCTCCTCGACGAGCCTTTCGCCGGGGTCGACCCCATCGCCGTGATCGATATCCAGAAGCTGGTGCATTTCCTGATCGAGCGCAACATCGGCGTCCTCATCACCGACCACAACGTGCGCGAAACCCTCGGCATCTGCGACCGCGCCTACATCATCAACGAAGGCCGCGTACTGATCGCCGGCACGCCCGACCTCCTCATCCAGGACGACAACGCGCGCAAGGTCTACCTGGGTGAAAATTTCCGCCTGTAGGCGCGGCCTGCGCCGCTGAATCGCGGTACACTTGATTCAAGTCGGCACGATTTTTGCCGTAGTCAAGATTCATGAAACACAGCCTTCAACTCAAGCTCGGCCAGCACCTTGCCCTGACGCCACAATTGCAGCAGTCGATCCGGCTGCTGCAGTTGTCGACGCTGGAATTGAATCAGGAGCTGGAGCAGATGCTGCAGGACAACCCGCTGCTGGAACGCGAGGACGAAGACGAAGCCGCTTACGCCGTTGCCGACGCACCGGCGCATACCGCCGAAGCCGAAGCGCAAAGCACGGAAACGCCCGCGCCGGAAAACGTCGAATCCGAACCGGCCACCGCACTGGACGATGCCGACTGGAACGACTACAGCACCGCGAGCGGCGACGACGAAGACAACGACTATGCACAGGGCTCGGTTTCGGGCGCGACCTTGCGCGAACATCTGCTGAACCAGCTGATCGTCAGTCCGCTCACCCTGCGCGACCGCACTCTGGTCGCCGCGCTGATCGACGACCTCGACGAAGCCGGTTTCCTCACCCAGCCGCTGGCCGACATCGTCGCCAGCCTGCAGGCCGAAATCGAAGAACTCGAACCCGAAGAAGTCGAGACCGCGCTCAAGCATCTGCAAAACATGGACCCGACCGGAGTCGGCGCGCGCAATCTGGCCGAATGCCTGACCCTGCAACTGCGCACCCTGCCGCCCGACACCCCGGCGCGCGATGCGGCCATGCGGCTGACCACGCATTACCTCGACCTGCTGGCCGCGCGCGATGTCGGCAAGCTGAAAAAGATGCTCGGCATCGACGACCTCGCGCTGCGCGCCGCCCGTTCCCTGATTCTTTCGCTCAACCCGCGGCCGGGCGCGGCCTTCGGCGCCGACGAAACGCACTACGTCATCCCGGACGTGTATGTGCGCAAGGTCAAGGGCATGTGGATCGCCAGCCTCAACGCCGACGCCATGCCCAAGCTGCGCGTCAACCGCGTCTATGCCGACATCCTGGCGCGCCACCGCGAATCCGGCGGCAGCCAGCTGGCCAGCCAGCTGCAGGAGGCGCGCTGGCTGATCAAGAACGTGCAGCAGCGCTTCGACACCATCCTGCGCGTTTCGCAGGCCATCGTCGACCGCCAGAAGCACTTCTTCGAGCACGGCGAGGTGGCGATGCGGCCGCTGGTGCTGCGCGAGATCGCGGACGTGGTGGAGCTGCACGAATCGACCATTTCGCGCGTCACCACGCAAAAATTCATGATGACGCCGCGCGGGCTGTACGAGCTGAAGTATTTCTTCGGCAGCCACGTCGCCACCGATAGCGGCGGCGCCTGCTCGTCGACTGCCATTCGCGCACTCATCAAACAACTGATCGCTGCCGAAAGCGGCAAGAAACCGCTGTCCGACGGCCAGCTGGCCGAGGTGCTCGGTCAGCAGGGCATCGTGGTGGCCCGCCGCACGGTCGCCAAATACCGCGAATCGCTGCAGATCCCTCCCGCCAACATGCGCCGCGCACTTTGATCGCAAAGGCTTTCCGGGCGGCATCCGCCCGAAAAGAGGCCGCGCGCTTGAATGTGTCCTGCTTTCGCTCCACAATGAAATCGAGCGTGACGAATCGCTCCTGAAGCCGGAACAGAACACCGGCTCTCAGCATTTTTCAGCAGACTCTAGGAGGCTCTATGAATTTGAAGATTTCCGGTCATCACCTGGAAGTGACCCCAGCCATCCGCGACTATGTTTCCGAGAAGCTCAACCGCGTCAAGCGCCATTTCGACCACGTCATCAACCTGAACGTCATCATGCAGGTGGAAAAGCTGGTGCACAAAGTGGAGGCCACGTTGTACGTCAAGGGCCACGACTTCCATGCCAGCAGCGAAGACGGCAACATGTACGCGGCGATCGATCTGCTGGCCGACAAGCTGGACCGCCAGATCGTCAAGCACAAGGAAAAAATCTCTGATGTCCATCAGGACGGCGGCAGTTTGAAGCATCAACCGACGGAAAGCGCCGCCTGACGCCGAACCGCTTGAATCGAAGCCACACACACCGGGGGCAGTTTGCCGCCTCCGGGCGTATAATCTGCAGGTGCCGGTTTTTCCAATCGGCTTTGCAACCGGCATGAACCTAATCGCCCCCCTCATCACCCCCGATACCACCTTGCTGGATGTGAGCTTTACCAGCAAGAAAAAGCTGTTCGAACACGCAGCCGAACTGTTCGCCAGAACCCACGCGCTCAAAGCCTCGGATATTTTCACCAGCCTGTTCGAGCGCGAACGCCTCGGGTCGACTGCGCTCGGCCACGGAATCGCCATTCCGCACGGCCGCATCAAAGGCCTGAAGGAGGCCAGCGGTGCGTTTTACCGGCTGAAAACCCCGCTGGAATTCGACGCCCCCGACAACCAGCCGGTTTCCCTGTGCTTCATTCTGCTGGTTCCCCAGGACGCCAACGAACGCCACCTGCAAATCCTCGGGGAACTGGCGCAGCTGTTCGGCGACGACGCCATGCGCGCGAAGATGCTGGCTGCCGCCACCCCGCATGACCTCATTGCGCTACTCGGCGCATGGACGAGCTAAGCCACGTTTCGGTTGCAACCCTGTTCCGCGACATGGCGGAACAGCTTGGCCTGCAGTGGGTGGCCGGACGCGACGGTGGCCAGCGCACCCTGTCTTCCGAAACCATCCAGAAACCGACCCTGGCCCTCATCGGCCATCTGAATTTCGTGCACCCGAACCGGGTGCAGGTACTGGGGCCCGCCGAAATGGATTACCTGCGCGGCCTGTCCGAATCCGGCCTGCAGGAGGCCATCGAGCACCTGTTTTCGACCGAACTCGCAGCCATCGTCGTCTCCAACGGCGAAACCGTGCCGGCCCTCTTGAGCGATAGCGCAGAACGCACCGCAACGCCGTTATTCACCTCGATCCTCGCCAGTCCGATCCTGATGTCCTATCTGGGGCATTACCTGACGCAGCACCTGGCCGAGTCCACTTCAATCCACGGCGTGTTTCTCGAAGTCCTCGGCACCGGCGTGCTCATCAAGGGCGACGCCGGGGTCGGCAAAAGCGAACTGGCGCTGGAACTCATCACGCGCGGGCATCGGCTGGTCGCCGACGACGTGGTCGAATTGAGGCATGTCGCGCCGGAAACGCTGGAAGGCAATTGCCCGCCGCTGATCCGCGACTTCCTGGAAGTGCGCGGACTCGGCATCCTCAACATCCGCTTCCTGTTTGGCGAAACGGCGGTCAAGCTGCAAAAGAACCTCAAGCTCGTCGTCGAACTGGTGCATCCGCAGGAGATCGGCGAAGTCGGCCTCAACCGGCTCGACATGGTGGCCTCCAGCGAAACCATCCTCGACGTCGCCATTCCCAAGGTACGCATCCCGGTAGCGGCTGGCCGCAACCTGGCGGTGCTGGTCGAAGTGGCGGTGCGCAATCACATCCTGAAAAGCCGCGGCATCAATCCGGTCGAGCAGTTCATCAAGCGCCAGCAGGCCGCCATCGATGGGGGCGACTGAGATGCAGATCGTGCTGGTTTCAGGCTTGTCGGGCTCGGGCAAAAGCATCGCCATCGCGGTATTGGAAGACGTCGGCTACTACTGCGTCGACAACCTGCCGCTCGCCATGCTGCAGCCGCTGGTCGACTACCTGAAGCGCGAAGGCCACGACCGCATCGCCATCGCCATCGATGCGCGCAGCGGCGCAAGTTTCACGCAGCTGCCGCTGATCGCCGAAGCGCTGCGCAACCAGGGCGCCGACCTGCGGGTGATCTTTCTCGAAGCGAAAACCCTGTCGCTGGTCAAACGCTTTTCCGAAACGCGGCGGCGGCACCCGCTGTCCAGCGACAGCGTTTCGCTGCAGGAGGCCATCCAGCTCGAACGCGAGATGCTCGCCGAGATCGCGCCGCTGGCGCACCGCATCGACACCAGCGACCTCTCCGCCTCGGCGCTGCGGCTATGGATCAAGGACCTGATCGGCCAGGACCGTTCGCGCATCACCCTGCTGTTCGAATCCTTCGGCTTCAAGCACGGCATTCCGCTCGACGCCGATCTGGTGTTCGACATCCGCTGCCTGCCCAATCCGCATTACGTCGCCGAGTTGCGTCCGCTCACCGGGCGCGACCGGCCGGTGCAGGATTTTCTCGAAGCCAGCCCCAACGCCATGGCGCTGCTGGCCGACATCCGCGGCTTTGTCGAAAACTGGCTACCGTGCTTCATCCGCGACCACCGTGCCTACCTGACCGTGGCCATCGGCTGCACCGGCGGCCAGCATCGCAGCGTCTACTTCGCCGAAACGCTGGCCGCCGCCTTCCGCGAACGTGAGCAGGTGCTGGTGCGGCACCGCGAACTGAGCTGATGCTGCTGCGTGCCGGCGATATCGGCGTGCTGCTGGCGGGCGGCGGCATCGTCGTCGCGCTGGCGGTGTTTGCCTGGAGCGGCGGACGCGGCGACACCGTCGTCATCCGCGCCGCCGGGCAGGTGGTGGAAACCACGGCGCTCACCCACGCGCAAAGCATTGCCGTTGACGGCCCGCTCGGCACCACCCGGATCGAAATCGAACCCGGCCGCGCCCGCGTGGCGGCCGATCCCTCGCCGCGCCAGTTGTGCGTAAAGCAGGGCTGGCTCACGCAATCGGGGCAGGCGGCCCTATGCCTGCCGAATCAGGTCAGCCTCGAAATCCGCGGGCATGCCTCGGCCTATGACACACTCGGCTATTGAGCTGCCCGTCACCGCGGACGACCGCCGCATCGCGCGGCTGGCGGCACTGGCGATCGGCCTGACGCTGGCCGAAGCGGCGATCCCCAGTCCCATCCCGGGGGTGAAACCCGGACTCGCCAACATCGTCGTCCTGCTGGTGCTGCTGCAGCACGGCTGGCGCGCGGCGGCCTGGGTATCGGGTTTGCGCGTGCTGGCCGGCGGCCTGCTGCTGGGCAGCCTGTTTGCGCCGGGCTTCTGGCTGTCGGCGGCCGGCGCGCTCGCCAGTCTGGCGGTGCTGGCACTGGCGCGCCACCTGCCCGCGCGCGCATTCGGCCCGGTCAGCCTGTCGGTGCTGGCGGCATGGGGGCACATCGGCGGACAGCTCGCACTGGCGGGCGCATGGCTGCTGCCGGGCGCAGCGCTCATCAAACTGCTGCCCGTGTTTGCCGCCGCCGCCCTGGTTTTCGGTGCAGTCAACGGCGTCATCGTGGCGCGCCTGCTTGCCGCTCCGGAAGCGGATGGGCAAACGCCACCCGGCATCGCAACGGGCGCCCGCAAGCGCTAGGTGTGATCCGTATAGCCTGATCGAGGCGGCAGAGTAGATTATTGGCGGCATCCAAGCGACAATTCGCGCCATGCACCCGCCCTTCAATACTGTCACCCTCGCGCTTTCCGGCGCTTCCGGCATGGCCTATGGCCTGCGTCTGCTCGAATGCCTGCTGGCTGCCGATCTGAATGTTTACCTGCTGGTATCGCAGGCCGCCCACCTCGTCGCCAAGCAGGAGCTCGGCGTGACGCTGCCCGCGCGCGCCGGCGATCTCGAGAAACAGTTGTCCGCAGCCCTCCGTGCAGGCGACGGCCAGCTGCGCGTATTTGGCCGCGAAGACTGGAATGCGCCGCTCGCGTCGGGCTCCAACCCGGCCGACGCGATGGTGGTATGCCCATGCTCGATGGGCACGCTCGCCGCGATCGCGCACGGCCTCTCCGACAACCTGATCGAGCGCGCCGCCGACGTCATGTTGAAGGAACAGAAGAAGCTGATCCTCGTTCCGCGCGAAGCGCCGTTTTCCACCCTGCACCTGGAAAACATGCTGGCGCTGTCGAGGATGAACGCCGTCATCCTGCCCGCCAACCCCGGCTTCTATCACCAGCCGCAAAGCGTCGAGGATATCGTCGACTTCATCGTCGCTCGCATCCTCGATCAACTGGGCATCCGGCACGCGCTGATGGCGCGGTGGGGCGACGACCATTGAACGCCACGCCCAGGCAGGCCAGGTTGCCGCTATTCCCGCTCAATACCGTGATCTTCCCGGGCGGGCAACTGCCGCTGCGGATTTTCGAGCAGCGCTATCTCGGCATGGTCAAACAGGCCATTGCCGAAAGCACGCCGTTCGGCATCTGCGCCATTCGCGAGGGCGCCGAGAGCGGCCCTCCTGCCGTTCCCTACCCCGTCGGCACGCTTGTCCGCGTCACCGACTGGGACATGCCGCAAACCGGCATCCTGCATATCGGCACCCAGGCGCAGGAACGCTTCGTCATCCGCAGCACCCATACCGAGCCCGGCGGCCTGCTGATCGGCACGGTGGAAGCCGTCAGCAGCGAGGCCGCCACCGCGGTCCCGGAAGAACTAGGGAAACACTGATTTATTCCCCTCGTCGAGCCTAAATTTGAGCGATGTCTGTCAGAATTCATTTGTCCTTGTCACGGGTGATTTTGCGATGCAAAC
>NCIH01000002.1:0-84846 GCA_002281975.1 Hydrogenophilales bacterium 17-64-11
GCCGGTATCGGCACGGCTGCCCAGGGTTTCCGACAGCATGGACTGGCCGGAACTCAGCAATTGGTCGAGCAGGTTTTTTGCATTCATGGCGGGAGATCATCAACACGACAGGGTCGTTGGCAGACCTGCCGCAGCGGCGCGAAGTTCCGTGCGCGCTTCAGTCGGCCCTGGGCGGCCGCTTGTCGAGTTTCCGCTGCAGGGTGCGGCGGTGCATTTTCAGGGCGCGTGCGGTGGCCGAGATATTGCCGTCGTGCTCGTTCAGCACTTTCTGGATGTGCTCCCATTCCAGCCGGGCCACCGACAGCGGCTCGGGGCTGACTTCCAGCGCCGCATCGTCGGGCCGGTCGCGCAGCAGCACGGCGAGGATTTCGTCGGCATCCGCCGGCTTGGCCAGGTAATGCCGGGCACCCAGCCGTACCGCCGCGACCGCGGTGGCGATGCTGGCGTAGCCGGTGAGCACGACGATGGCGGGAGCGGGGGTGCGCGCCGCAAGCTGCGAAACGACTTTCAGCCCCGAGTCGCCGGGCAGTTTCAGATCGACGATCGCATGGCTGGGGGCGAACGCTTCCGCGGCGGCCTCGGCTGCAATGGCATCGTGCGCCATGGCGACGTCGAAGCCGCGCTTGCCCATGGCGCGCGACAAGGCGGCGGCAAAATCGGCATCGTCCTCGACGATCAGAAGTCTCATGCTCATGTCGTTTGATCCCAGGGTAGCGTGATGCGCACGCGGGTGCCGCCGCCATCGCGCTCGGCGAGGATGAGCGCGCCGCCGAGCCGTTCCAGCGTGGCGTGGGTGAGCGCCAGCCCCATGCCCCAGCCGCGCCCCGGCTTGTTGCTGAACTGCACGCGCCCGGCCTGCGCCTTGTGTTCGGGGGAAAAGCCCGGGCCGCGGTCGGCGATGTCGATCACCAGCACGCCGCCGTCCGTTTCTGCGCTGAATTCGACCGCGCCGGGCGAAGCGTCGGCCGCATTGTTCAGCACATTCAGGATCGCCTGTTCGAGCCCGTCGGGCGGGCTGAAGCTGCGGCCGATGGAGGGCAGCGCGCCCAGCAGCTGCGCGTCCGGGCGCAGCACTTGCCAGCGCTCGATCAGCGCGGCAAGCCAGGCGTCGAGCGGCTGCGCCGCCGGCGTGCTGTCCTGCGCGCGGGCGGCGAGCTGAGTAAGGATGCGCTTGCACGCCTGCGCCTGCCGTTCGAGCAGGCGGCAGTCGTTGCCGATGTCGGGGTCGTTGGCGAACTCGCTGGCGAGTTCGTGCGCGGTGGTCTGGATGGTGGCGAGCGGGGTGGCGAGTTCGTGTGCCGCCAGCGCGGCCTGGGTGCCGAGCGCAACGATGCGTTCGTCGCGCAGCTGCTTTTCGCGCAGGGCGGACAGTTCCTGGTCGCGTGCGCGCAGCCCGGCGTGCATGCGGGTGACGAAAAACGCGATCAAGCCCGCGCTGACGAGGAAATTGAACCACATGCCGCCGAGGTGCATGCCGTGGGCTGCAACCGGATCGGAGATCGCCAGCGGCTGGTAAAAAAACAGCAGCAGCGTATAGAACCCGCCCGCCACCGCCGCCAGCAGCCATACCCAGCGCGGACGCAGGCTGATGGCGGCGATGACGATCGGCACCAGCATCAGCGAGACGAAGGGATTGGTGGCGCCGCCGCTGAAGTACAGCAGCATCGCGAACATGGAAAGGTCGGCCAGCAGATGCGCCAGAAACTCCATCTGGGTGGCGGGAATGTCCTGCCGCAACCGCCAGGCGGTGGCCACAACGAACAGCCCCATCAGCGCCAGCACCGAACCCATCGGCAGGAGCGGCACCGGGATGTGGCTGCCCCAGTGCAGCCAGGCGATGCCCGCCGCCCAGCCGGCGAGCAGCGATGCGCGCACCGCCAGCAGCCGCCCCAACAGGGCATGCGCGGGCAGCGTGGACGACAGCGTGAAATCGGTTGCGGACGGCATGGCGGCATTGTAAGCCGTGCATTGCGATGCGCCGCGGGGTGCGACAATTTGTCCGCTTGCGCGCGGCCAGACCGCGCGCCGGGCCGTGGCGTATCGACCCATGCATTGCTGTCCGTGCGGCGGCATTTTGTGGCATGGCCGGGTGCCCTGCGACGATATGCCACATTCCTCGGACGCGCCTTGAACAGGACAATCAAGTCTCCTTTGTCTGTTTTCGGAGCCTTATCGTTATGCCGAGTCCGGTTTTCGCCCCCCGTCTGCTGTCTGTCCTGATTGCCGCCAGCCTGCTGCCTGTTGGCGCCAGCGCCGCTGAAACGGTGTTGCCCGCCGTCGAGGTGTCGGGCACGCGGGAGGGGGCCGCGCCCTTCGCCGCCGAGGGTCTGCCGGCGCTGCGCGCCACGTCCAGTGACACGGCGAGCCTGCTCAGGGATGCCCCCGGGGTGAGCCTGTACGGCGGCGGCGGCGTGTCCAGCCTGCCCGCGATCCACGGCCTGGCGGACGACCGCCTGCGCATCAAGGTCGATGGCATGGACCTGATTGCGGCCTGCCCCAACCACATGAACCCGGCGCTGTCGTACCTGGATCCGTCGCAGGTCGAATCGATCAAGGTGTATGCGGGCATCGCGCCGGTGAGCGTCGGCGGCGACAGCATCGGCGGCTCGATCGTCGCGGAATCCACCGTCCCCGAGTTCGCCGCGCCGGGCCAGGACAGCCTCGTCAAGGGCGAGGCCGGCGTCTACTACCGCAGCAACGGCAACGCCCGCGGCGGCAACCTCGCGGCCACCTACGCGACCGAGCAATTCAACCTTTCCTACAGCGGCGCCATCGCCCGATCGGACAACTACGACGCCGGCGGCAACTTCAAGGACAGGCTCTTCGTCGCGGGAACGCCCGCCGGCTTCACCGGTCGCCCGGGCCACACCCTGCCGGCCGACGAAGTCGGCTCGACCGCCTACGACACCCGCAATCACACGCTGGGGATGGCGTTCCGCGGCGGCGCCCACCTGGTCGAGGTCAAGTTCGGCCTGCAGGATCTGCCCGAGCAGCTGTGGCCGAACCAGCGCATGGACATGCTCGGCAACGACCAGAAGCGGGTGAACCTGCGCTACCTCGGCGACCTCGCCTGGGGCAAGCTGGAGGCGCGCGTCTACCACGAGGATGTCGAGCACTTCATGGACTTCGGCGCCGACAAGAAGTACTGGTATCTGCAGGGAACCCCCACTTATGCCGGCGCTCCCTGCGGCGGCCCCAGCGCCGCCTGCGCCGCCGGCATGCCGATGCAAACGGCGAGCACCAACACCGGGGCCGTCGTCAAGGCCGATATCGACCTGACGCCGCAGGATCTGCTGCGCGTCGGCGCCGAATACCAGCGCTACCGGCTCGACGACTGGTGGCCGGCTTCCGGCGCGGGCATGTGGCCGAATTCTTTCATCAACGTCAACGACGGCGAGCGCGATCGCGCGGCGCTGTTCGGCGAGTGGGAGAAGCAGCACAGCGCGCAGTGGATGACGCTCGCCGGCGTGCGCTTCGAGCGGGTGAGCATGGACGCCGGGGACGTGCATGGCTACAAGACGGTTGCCCCGGACTCGGGCAACCAGTTGCGCGACAGCGCCGCGTTCAACGCCCAGGATCACTCGAAGACCGACAACAACTGGGACATGACCGTGCTGGCGCGCTACACGCCCGACGCCACGCGCGACATCGAGTTCGGCTTCGCCCACAAGACGCGCTCGCCCAACCTGCACGAGCGCTACACCTGGTCGACCTGGCAGATGGCGGCGCTGATGGTCAACTGGGCCGGCGACGGCAATGGCTACATCGGCAACCTCGGCCTGGAGCCGGAAAAAGCCAACACCGTGTCCGCCACCTTCGACTGGCACGCGGCCGATCGCAGCTGGGAATTCAAGGCCACGCCCTACTACACTTACGTCACCGACTACGTCGACGCGGTCCAGTGGGATGCCGCGACCAACGCGCCGCGTGCGGCGCTGCAGACCGGCCAGTACACGGTGCTCAAATTCGTCAACCAGTCGGCGCGCCTCTACGGCGTTGACTTGTCCGCCAAGATGCCGCTGGCGAAGACCGGCATGGGCGAATATGGGCTCAAAGGGCTGCTCAGCTACACCAAGGGCGAGAACCGCGATACCGGCGACAACCTCTACAACATCATGCCGCTCAACGCCAGGCTGACGCTGACGCACAAGCTGCGTGGCTGGGACAACGCCGCCGAACTGGTGATGGTCAGCCGCAAGGACGACGTGTCCGCGATGCGCAACGAAATGGAAACCCCCGGCTACGCGCTTCTCAACCTGCGCGGCAGCCATTCGTGGAAGAAGCTGCGTGTCGACTTCGGCGTGGAGAACGTGTTCGACCGGCTCTACTACCATCCGCTCGGCGGCGCCTATATCGGCCAGGGCACGACGATGACCAGCCAGGCGGTCGCGACCGTGCCGCAATGGGGCACCCCCGTTCCCGGCATGGGCCGTTCGATCTACACTGCGCTCAATGTCCAGTTCTGAGGGCTCCACTTCGAGGAGAAACGGATGAAAGCCTTGCTTGCCGCCGCATTCCTGGCCAGCGCCGCCAGCCTGCCCGCCGGGGCCGTCAATATCGGCGTGACCGACGCGTGGGTGCGCGCCACCATGCCGGGGCAGCCGGTCAGCGGCGCCTACATGCAGCTCCAGGCCGATGCCGATGCGAAGTTGGTCGGCGCATCCAGCCAGGCGGTGCCGCGGGTGGAAGTGCACGAAATGAAAATGGACGGCGGCGTGATGCGCATGCGCGAAGTGAAGGCGATCGACCTGCCGCAAGGCAAGACCGTCACGCTCAAGCCCGGCGGCTTCCACATCATGCTGATGAACCTGGAAAAACCGATTGCGGCCGGCGACGTCGTTCCGCTCACCCTGGTGGTGGAGTCCGGCGGCAAGCGGCAAACGGTGGAGGTGAATGCGGTCGCGCGCGCCGCCCGCATGGGCGGCGCGGCGCATCAGCATCACTGAGGCCGCGCGTTCGCCCAGCGGCTGGCCGCGCTGAAGGCCGTTCGGCCTGAAGCCCGGCACGCCCCATTCCGATCCGCAATGCGCATCGCGCATCGCGCATGCCGGATTAGGGCGTGTTAACACTAATTTCGCGTTCGCGTTGCCCCGAGAAAGTGATGGATGCAAGGCGCGTCGCGCCGGCAAGGGCCATCCCTTGCCAAGCGGCGCAACGCCGCAGACGCGCTTTCTCGGGACAACCCGAAGGGACGGGCCGATTCGGGCGCATGCCTTTGTCGCGAGCCGCTTGCAGTGAACGACACTGCAGCGCGTCTCGCTTCGCGGCCTGCATCCCGAATAGGCCTCGTCGCGGGCGTGAAATTAGTGTTAACACGCCCTAAGTCACGCAGGTTCCCGCAATGGCGCCGCGCGCGCGCAGGTCCGCCAATAACGCTGCGCCGGCCTGCAGGATGAGCGCCGGGTCGGGATGGCGGCTTTCGGCAGCGAGGCTTGCCAGCGCGGCACGTCCGCTCAGCGTGCCGGGCTCCAGCAGGGCCAGCAGGCGCGCGGTGAACGCGTTGATTTCGCTGAACTGCACCCGGTCGGCCGCGTCGCGGAACACCAGCAGCCAGGTTTCGGCAGGCTGAATCTTGCGGCGCGGGGCGATCCGGTGCACCGGCCAGTCGTAGCGCAGATTGGCCGACACCGGATTCAGCACGGGGATGCCGTCGAGCAGATCGCCTTGCGCATCGACGCCGCAGGCGATGCCGCGATTCGATACCGACAGCACCAGTTCGATCCATTCGTAATGGGCCAACGCCAGGGTGAAAGGCGGATAGCCTTGCGCCGGGGTCCATTCGTTCTGCAGGAACTGCACAAACTCGTCCGGGATCTGCCGGAAGTAGGGCGTGCGGCTGCGGTGCGTGCTGAAGAAAGCGCGCACCAGCCGGGTCCATTTGCGGGTGCCGAGCACCTGCCGCAGCACCGGGAAGCAGGAAAGCAAAAAGCTCTCGACGTTGTTGAACAGGATTGCGTTGTAAACCTTCATGCGCCGCGCCGCGACGCCGGCCGGGCGCGGATGCGCCTGCGGGTCGCGGATGTGCGCGGCGAAGGCGAGCTGATAGCGCTGGAATTCAGGAAGCGCGGACGGTTCGCTCATGGGCCTGGTGCGCGGCCTGGATGCGGGCGATGCGTTCGACCTCGCGCGTCAGTTCGGCCAGCGGCGGAATGTTGAAGTCGCGTTCCAGCAGCGTGGGGGCGACGCCGTGGATACGGTAGGTTGCATCGAGCAGCGCCCATACCGGGTCGATCACGGCGGCGCCGTGCGTGTCGATCAGCAGATCGTCCGCTTCCCGGTAATGCCCCGCCATGTGCATGTAGACGATCCGTCCGGCGGGCAGGGCGCGGATGAATTCGAGCGGGTCGTAGCGGTGGTTGACGCTGTTGACATAGACGTTGTTGACGTCCAGATGCAGGTCGCAGTCGGCTTCGAGCAGCACCGCGCGGATGAAGCTCGCCTCGTCCATGTCGGCGATCGGCGCGGCGGTGTAGAACGACGCGTTCTCGATGGCGATGCGGCGTTCCAGGATGTCCTGCGCGCGGCGGATGCGCGCGGCGACGTATTTCACCGCCTCCTCCGTGAAGGGGATCGGCAGCAGGTCGTACAGATGCCCGTCGTCCGAGCAGTACGACAGGTGTTCGGTATATAGCCGGATGCCGTGCGCATCCATGAACTGCCGCGTTTTATGCAGCAGCAGCTCATCGAGCGGAGCCGGGCCGCCGAGCGACAGCGACAGGCCGTGGCAGACGAACGGATAGCGTTCGGTAAAGCCGCGCAAATCGCGGCCATGCGCGCCACCCAGGTCGATCCAGTTTTCCGGAGCGAGTTCGAAGAAATCGATGGCGGCGGGAACCCGGGTTTTCAGTGCGGCAATGAGCTCGCGCCGGAAGCCCAGCCCCGCGCCGGCAAGGCGCAGGGAATTCACGGCAGGCCTGTGATTATTTCGTCATGGTGCCGCGCTTGCCTGCACCGCATTTCCCCTCCCCTGCCTTCATGCCACCGCATTTGCCATCCATCATCTTGGCCATTTCATCCTTGTCGATGAAGCCATCCTTGTTGGCATCCTTCATGTCGAACATGGCTTCATGCTGCTTGATGAACTCTTCCTTGCTGACCTTGCCGTCCTGATTGGTATCGGCCATGCAGTTTTTGTCGCCCTTGCCGGCGTTCGTCATGGCGGCGCCACACTTGCCCGCACCGCATTTGCCTTCGCCCATTTTCCCGGCTTGAGCAAGCATGTAGCCCTTGTCCAGGGACTGCATGGCGAAAGGGTTCTCGGCCGCGGAAACGATGGGCGCTGCCGCGAGGGCGGCGGCAAACGCGGAACCAACGGCGGCGGAAATCAGGGGGTTTTTGCTGGACATAAATGTTCTCTCTAAATAAGGCTTCAAATGAAAGCACAACAACACAATGCGCCGGAAGTCCGGCGGTTTTTATTGCAGGCAACCCATGGGCCGGGTTTCCTTGGCAATTCTCTTTCGATGCGCCGGCGGAGTCGAGCCCCGTTGCGGCATGGCCTGCCGTTGTTCCGTTTTGGAACGGACGAAACCTTTCCAAAACGGCGCGTCGTGCCGGCCGCGGCCTTTGCCGCTGGCCGCTCCAGCCAGCCGGTGGCAAACGGCATTGGTTCGTCCATGACCGGTGAAGCAAGTTCCGTACTTCCTCCGTGCGCCGGCATCCGCTTTGCGCCGCAGCGGCAAGCCGGGCTCTTGAAATGGGAATGGCGTACCCCAGATCGGTTTTATCCGAGAGTGTTTGTCAACCTGAAGGAGGACACCATGGCCAATATCACCCGTTATGACCCGTTCGAAGCGACCGATCCGCTGGATACCTTGTTCCGCGGTTTTTTCCGTCCAGTGCGGCTGGACAAGGAGGCGCCGCAAATCCGCATGGACGTCAAAGAGGACGAGACAAGCTATGCCGTTCACGCCGATATTCCGGGCGTGGCCAAGGATGACATCCAGGTCACCATCGACGGCAACACCGTGGCGATCAGCGCCGAGGTGAGGAAGAGCGCCGAACGGAAGGAGGGCGAGAAAGTGCTGCGCCGCGAGCGTTATTTCGGCCGCGTCGGCCGCAGCTTCGCGCTGGAACACGAGGTGGACGAGGCTGCCGCCACCGCTCGTTACCAGGACGGGGTGCTGGAACTGGTGCTGCCGAAAAAAGCCGCGGCCGCGGCCAAGCGGCTGGCGGTGCAGTAAGCGCAGTGCGGCGCGAAGGCAAAGGCGGCTTCGCGCCGCCTTTTTTATTGGCGTAGAATCCGCCCCAAACTCAATCCGGAGCCGCCATGACCTCCCCCCACACCGCCGCCGAGAAGGCGCACATCCTGTCCGAGGCGCTGCCCTACATCCAGCGTTTCTACGACAAGACCATCGTCATCAAATACGGCGGCAACGCCATGACCGAGCGCCACCTGATGGAGGCCTTCGCCAAGGACGTGGTGCTGCTGAAGCTGGTCGGCATGAATCCGGTGGTGGTGCACGGCGGCGGCCCGCAGATCGCCGGCCTGCTGCAGCGCATCGGCAAGCAGAGCGAATTCATCCAGGGCATGCGGGTGACCGACGAGGAAACCCTCGACGTGGTGGAAATGGTGCTCGGCGGACTGGTCAACCAGGACATCGTCACCCTGATCAACAAGCACGGCGGCAGCGCGGTGGGGCTCACCGGCAAGGACGGCAATTTCATCCACGCCAAGAAAATGCTGGTCAAGAGCAAGGACAAGGCCGACGAGATGCTCGACATCGGCCAGGTCGGCGAGATCACCCGCATCGATCCCGCGATCATCCAGGTGCTCGACGCGCGCGACTTCATCCCGGTGGTGGCGCCGCTCGGCGCCGACGCCGCAGGCAACGCCTACAACATCAACGCCGACGTCGCGGCGGGCAAGATCGCCGGCGCGCTGCAGGCGGAAAAGGTCATTTTCATGACCAACACGCCGGGCGTGCTCGACAAGCAGATGCGGCTGCTGACCGGGCTGACGCCGCGCGAGGTCGACGAGCTGATCGCCGACGGCACCATTTCCGGCGGCATGATTCCCAAGGTCGGCTACGCCGTCGACGCGGTCAACAGCGGGGTCAAGAGCGCGCACATCATCGACGGCCGCGTCGAGCATGCGCTGCTGCTGGAAGTGCTGACGCCGGAAGGCGTCGGCACCCTGATCAAGCGGGCTTGAGCATGCGCTACTGGCTGATGAAATCCGAGCCCTCCGACGTCAGCATCGACGATCTCGCCGCCATGCCCGAGCAGAGCGTCGCCTGGTACGGCGTGCGCAATTACCAGGCGCGCAATTTCATGCGCGACCAGATGAGACCCGGCGACAAGGTGCTGTTCTACCATTCGTCGTGCGCCGAGCCGGGCATTGCCGGGCTGGCCGAGGTCAGCGTGCCGGCGTATCCCGACGCCACCCAGTTCGATCCGCAGAACAAGTATTTCGATCCCAAGGCGACGCCGGAAACGCCGCGCTGGTTCAACGTCGACGTCAAGCTGGTGAAGAAGACGCGGCTGATGCCGCTGGCGGAGATCCGCGGCTATCCCGAGCTCGCCGGCATGCGCATTCTGCAAAAAGGCAACCGCCTGTCGATCACGCCGGTCGACCCGGCCGAGTACAACTTCATCGTCCAGCGCCTGTGATCGCCGACCCAGCGCTGCTGGCGGCCTACGGCGGGCTGGGGCTGGCGGTCGGCTTCGTCGCCGGCCTGCTCGGCGTCGGCGGCGGCCTCATCATCGTGCCGGCGCTGATTTTCCTGCTGCACGCGCAGGGACTGGCGGCCGGCATGGAGCCGCAGCTGGCGCTCGGTACTTCGCTCGCCTCGATCCTGTTCACCTCGCTGTCCAGCGTGCGCGCGCACCATCGCCACGGCGCGGTCGTCTGGCCGCTGCTGTGGCGCATCGCACCCGGCATCGTGCTCGGCACGCTGGCCGGTGCGGTGCTGGCGGCGCAGATGCCGGCGATGCTGCTGAAGCTGTTTTTCACCGCCTTCCTGTTCTATGCCGCCATCCAGATGTGGCTGGACTTCAAGCCGGCGCCGCATCGCAGCCTGCCGGGGCAGGCCGGGACGACACTGGCGGGCGGCGTGATCGGCGCGGTATCGAGCTGGGTCGGCATCGGCGGCGGCACCCTGTCGGTGCCCTTCATGCTGTGGCACAACGTCCCGCTGCACCGGGCGATCGCCACCTCCGCGGCGATCGGCTTTCCGATCGCCATCGCCGGCGCGGCCGGCTACGTGCTGGGCGGCTGGGGCGCCGGCGGCCTGCCCGCCGGCAGTCTCGGTTTCGTCTACTTGCCGGCGCTCTTCGGCATCGTGCTGGGCAGTGTGCTGACCGCGCCGCTCGGCGCGCGCACCGCCCATCGCCTGCCGGTGAGGCCGTTGAAGCGGGTTTTTGCGCTGCTGCTGATGGTGCTGGCGCTGCGCATGGCATGGACATTCTAGGCGGCGTATGGCCGCACCATGATCTAGCCTTCGGTGACACGCTGCTGCACCAGATGTTGGGATGAGCCGCATGTAACGATTTCATGCTTGAGTGGCTGCATCTGCCGCGCTAGTCTTTCGACACATGCCGAAAATTCGACGCATGACCGATTGACTCAATAACTACGCGGAGATACTCATGGCACACCTGCAAGCTGTACACACCACGTTGCAACCCCAACAAAACGCATACAAGCAGCTCACCACGTATTTCGATCCGCACAGCCAGGTTGCCTGGGGGTATATGCACGCGGAGCCGCGTCCCTGTTTTACGCCAACCTTGCTGCGCGAGTTGCTGGCGTGGGGCAACGGCATGATCGGGATGATCGATGACCCCGTGCAGATGGACGTGAAATATTTCGTTCTCGCATCGAAGGTGCCCGATACCTTCAGCCTGGGGGGCGACCTGAGTCTCTTCATGCAGCATATCGAGGCGCGTGACCGCGATGCGCTGCTTCATTACGCCATCTCCTGCATCGACTGCTCCTATGCGGTGCACAGCCACCTGAACCGGCCCAATGTGACGAGTATCGCCCTGGTTCAGGGGCAGGCGCTCGGCGGTGGATTCGAAAGCGCGCTGGCGGCCAATGTGTTGATCGCCGAACGCGGTGCCAGGATGGGGTTGCCGGAAATCCTCTTCAACCTGTTTCCGGGGATGGGCGCGATGACCTTTTTGGGGCGTCGCGTAGGGCATCACCAGGCCGAGAAAATCATCCGTAGCGGCAAGCTTTATCTGGCTGAGGAGCTGTATGAAATGGGCGTGGTGGATGTGCTGGCGGAGCCGGGCGAAGGGGAGGGTGCGGTTTGCGACTATATCCGGCGCGAGGAGAAATCCCGCAACGGGATCCTCGCCTTGCGCGCCGCGCGCGAGGTCAGCCAGCCTGCGTCATACGACGAGTTGGTCCGCATCACCGAAATCTGGGTGGATGCCGCTCTGCGTCTGGAAGCGAAGGACTTGCGGATGATGGAGCGGCTGGTCAGCCGGCAAACCAGCAAGAGCGAAACGGTTGCTGCAGCGGAGCCGTCAAAAGCTTTCGGCGCGTAATTTCCGGTCCAGATAGGCCATCAGGGCGGTTTGCGCCTCGCCGAGCGCAAACCGCACGTCGTCCAGCTTTTGGCGCGTGTTCGCGTCGCCCATCTCGTAAGGCTTGATGCGCTCGGCTTCGGCGCATAGTTGTGCCAGCCGGTTGGCGCCGACATCGCTGGCGCCGCCTTTCAGCATGTGCAGCTGGTCGTGCCATTGGCCATAGTCCTGGCTGGCCAGGGCACGCTCGATATCGCGCAGCGAACGTTCGCTGTCTTCCTCGAAACTGGCGAGCAGATCCCGCACAAAATCGTACCCGCCCAGCTGGGCGAGATCGTCCAGCACCGATTCATCCAGTTCTTCCCGCTGCCGGGGGCGGGGCGGGACGGCGGCCGGGGCTTGCAGCTGCCGGTCGGCCAGCCGGGCAATGAGATCCACGAGTTCGCGGCTGTTGACCGGTTTGGTGAGGAAGCCGTCCGCCCCGGCCGCCTCGCAGGCAGCCTGCGCCTCGGCGCGCGCGTCGGCGGTGAGCATGATGATGGGCAGATGCCCCTTTTCCATGAAGCGCCAGCGTTGCACCACTTCGGGTCCCGACAGCTGCGGCATGTGCATGTCGACAATGGCCAGGTGGTAAGTTTGATCGCCGGATTCGAGCATGTTCAGCGCTTCCTCGCCGTCGCGTGCCAGATAGGCCTCGTGCCCGGCATGCTCCAGGAGGCCGCGAATCACCCGCTGGTTGACCGGATTGTCTTCCGCCACCAGGATGCGCAGCGGGGCGGTTCGCCCGGTCTGGGCCTGGAAGCGGTTGGCCAGCGACACCACGTTGTGCGGCATGTCATGGCTGACGGCCGCGTGGATGGCATTGAACAAAAGCGTCGTGTTGACCGGCGTCCGCAGCACCGACGCGTAGCCTTCGCGCATCAACTGTGTGTCGCGCGTCATGGCCATGCCGGCATCGGACTCGATCAGGATGACCGGCAACGCAGCCAGGCCGGGATCATCGCGCAGCAGGTGCAGGAAGGCACCCGGCTCGCCCGGCAGCACGCCGCGTTCCACCACCACCGCGCCCAGCGGCGTGCCGCCTGACAGATAGGCGGACAGTTCGGCGGCGAGCCGGGCGGTGTTGTCCACCGTCACGGTTTCGGCGCCCCAACTGCGGATCATTGTCTGGATGCGGGCGCTCAGTTCGCCGCCTGCCAGGATCGCCACCCGCATCGGCGTGTCGAATTGTTCCGCGGGTGCGGCGGGTCGGGCGGCTTGCAGTGCGAACGGCAGCTCGAACCAGAATGTCGTGCCTTCTCCTTCGCGGCTGTGCAGCCCGATGTTCCCGTCCAGCGTTTCCACCAGCTGTTTGGCAATGGTGGTGCCCAGGCCGCTGCCGCCGAAACGGCGGGTGACGGACGGATCGGCCTGGGTGAAGCTGTCGAAAATGCGCGCCTGCGCGGCTTCCGGGATGCCGATGCCGGTATCGACGATCTCGAAGCGCAGGCGTTGCGGGTGGCCTTGTCCGGCCGGGCGGATGTAGACGTCGACCCGGCCGTGTTCGGTGAACTTGATGGCATTGCCGATCAGATTGATGAGGATCTGGCGCAGGTGGCGCGCATCGCCGTGCAGCTGAAACGGCGTCTGCGGCGCAATGTGCGCCCCCAGCACGAGCCCCTTGCGCTGCGCCTGGGTTTCCAGCATCGCGACCGTGCCGTTGACCAGGCGGTGCAAGTCGAAGTCCTCTTCCGTCGTGGCAAGGCGGCCGGCTTCGATGCGCGAAATGTCGAGCACATTGTCGATCAGTTCCAGCAGAGTGTTGGCCGATGCGCGGATGATCTGGGCAAACTCCTTTTGTTCCTTGTCGAGCCTGGTTTCCGCCAGCAGATCGGCCACCCCGATGACGCCGTTGAGCGGCGTGCGGAGTTCATGGCTCATGTTGGCGAGGAAGCTCGACTTGGCCTGGTTGGCTTCTTTTTCCCGCCTGACGGCGCCGTGCAGCTGTTTCAGCAGGCTGGACGTGTAAAGCGGGACGACGATGAGCATCAGCCACATGCCCCACCAGAGCGGCGTATGTGTGTGCCAGAAGGGATTGAACTGATAAACCACGATGAATCCGGCCGCGGACGCCAGCATCGAAACGAGCAGATACGGCACGCCATAGCGGAAACCATTGCCCAGCGTGACCCAGAGATAGATGGCGACGATGGGCGCCCCGGTTTCGTTCGAGATGGCCAGCATGTAGGTGGCGACGGTGAAGTCGTGCAGCATGCCGGCGCCGCGACGGATCACGGAGACGCCCGGATGGACGATGGTGCCGACCAGCAGCGCAAGGGAAACCAGCGTGAAGCCCAGTCCAAGAAAATGGACTTGTTCGGACAGGGTGGCGCCGTGTCCCAGGCCGCCGAGCGAGAAATACAGATAGAAGCCGGCAACAATGCACAGGCGGATCGATGCCTGCTGGAACTCGGTATCCGGGCGTGCCTGAATCCGCCTTTGCAAGCGTTCGACAAAAGCGGGGCGGGAAAGCCGGCTCAACATGGGCAGATTCAGCCGGGCGCGTCGCCCAGGTCGCGCATGATGGCCGCCACGTCATCGATGCGCAACTCGAAGGCGCGCACGCAGGCGGGGTCGAAGTGCCTGCCGCTTTCCGACTGGATGTAGTTCAGCGCGTCCTGGAACGACCAGGCGCGCTTGTAGGGGCGGTCGGACGTGAGCGCGTCGAATACGTCGGCCACCGCCACGATGCGTGCGGGAAGCGGGATGTCCTCGCCGGCCAGGCCTTGCGGGTAACCGCTGCCGTCGAATTTTTCGTGGTGGCCGAGCGCGATCACCGCGCCCATCTGCAGGTAGCGCGACGGGCTGCCGTCGAGAATCTCGTGGCCGATCAGCGGGTGGCGGCGCATGATTTTCTGCTCCTCCGGGGTATGCCGGCCGGGTTTGAGCAGAATCAGGTCGGGGATGCCGATCTTGCCGATGTCGTGCATCGGCGCGGCGGCTTCGATCTCGTCGCATTCCATTGCGGAGAGCTTGAGTTCCTCGGCGATCAGGCGGGCGTACTTCGCCATGCGGACGATGTGGTTGCCGGTTTCCTGGTCGCGATATTCGCCTGCCTTGGCCAGCTTCATCAGGGTTTCGCGTTCGCGCGTGCGCACCTCGCGGGTGGCCTGCATCACCTGCTCTTCCAGCCACAGTGCGCGGTCGTTCACCATTTTCTGGCTGCGCCGCAGCGCCAGCAGGTTGAGGCAGCGGGCACGGCATTCCTGCGGGTCGATCGGCCGGGTGAGGAAATCGGTCGCGCCGTTTTCCAGCGCCTGATAGCGGACTTGGCGGTCTTCCACCACGGTGACGATGAGGATGGGTATATCGGCCAGGCGGCGTTCGGCGCGGACCCGACGGGTGAATTCGATGCCGTCCATGCCGGGCATGCGGTAGTCGGTGATGATGAGATCCGGCGTGGCAAGCTGCATCTGCGCCAGCGCATCCTGCGGGTCCGCATAGCTTTCCACAATGACGCCCGGCTCCAGCGTGCGTGCCAGGCCTTCCAGCAGGCTGCGGGCGGTGCTGCGATCGTCGACGATCACCACGCGCGCCCTGCCGCGCGGGCGCGTGTCGCGTTCCGGTACGGGCGGCACGGAGGATGGCACAATGCGCAGCGGCTTGGCAGTCATTGTTTTTACCCTGGAATTGTTGATAAAACCGCAGTTTCGTTGAAATATCGGGCAGGCCGAATGCGAACTTTAACGTTTAGGAGTGAGAGATGAAAAAAAACCTGTTGTTGGGCCTGATGGCCGGGGCGGCTGCGCTGTTTTCCCTGGCGGTTTCCGCCGAACCGGCGGCGGATTACGCGCGCGAGAAGAAATGGGCGGACGAGGTGGTGCCCGGACTGGTGGTGGGCGATCCGGTCTATCTGCAAACCCCGCGCGGACATCGCAAATTCCTTGCGCTGTTCACGCCGGTGGCCGACACCCGCAAGGCGGCGGTGGTTGTCCATGGCATGGGCATTCATCCCGACTGGGGCATGGTCGGCACGCTGCGCACCGAACTGGCCGACCGCGGATTCGCCACGCTGTCGATCCAGATGCCCGTGCTGGCGGCCGACGCCAAGAGCGAGGCCTATCCGCCGACCTTCCCCGAAGCGGCCGAGCGCATCGCCGAGGCGGTCGAATTTCTCAAGGCCAAGGGCTACACGCAGTTGGCCATCGTTTCCCACAGCATGGGCTCGCGCATGAGCCGGGTATACCTGGCCGGGAAACCCGATCCGGCGGTGAAATCGTGGGCCAGCCTGGGCATTTCGGTGGACGACTATGCCGCGCTGAAACTGCCGATTCTCGATTTGTACGGCGACAACGATCTGCCGGCGGTGCTGGCGAATGCCGGCAAGCGCAAGCAAAGCCTGGCTGCGGCCGCTTCGAAGCAGACGAGGATCGCCCATGCCGACCACTTCTTCACCGGGCACGAGGCCGACATGGTGGCGGCCGTGGCCGACTTCCTCGCCGCGACGCTGAAATAGCGCACCGGTGAGTCGCCGTGCGCGAGGCGCGGCGCTGCAGCCCAGCAAAACGCCCCGCTTCTGGCGGGGCGTTTTGCTGGGCAAGAAGGAAACGGCGCCGGACTTATACCGCTTCCAGCTTGCGCATGCCGGCGGGCAGCAGCTTGAGGTCGACCAGCGCAGTGATGAAGGACTTGAAGAACGTGGCGTCGGCTTCGTACACCATCTTGTAGTACTGCACCTTCATGGTGACGGCGCTGCCGAGCACGATGGCGACGAAGGTGAGGATGGAGCCGAGCGCCAGGGTGGAGAAGCCGGTAATCCCCTGGCCGATGGTGCAGCCCATCGCCAGCACGCCGCCGAAGCCCATCAGGACCGCGCCGACCAAGTGGTTGAGGAAGTCGCGGCCGGAGGCGAACCATTCGATGCGGAAGCTGCGCGAGATCAGCGACCACAGCAGGGAGCCGGCGATCACGCCCGCCAGCGCCATGATGCCGAAGGTGAGCAGGGTGCGGTCGAAGCCGCTCGCCGCGTAGCCGAGGGTTTGCCCCATCGGGTTGATGAAGGTGAAGGACTGCGAGGCGAGCGGGCCGGCGGCGGCGGGCCTGACCGCATCGGCCGGCGCGTACAGGTCCCAGTCCTGCACGTAGGACTGCAGCGACATCATTTCGCCGTCGGCGTTCACCGCGATGTTGCTGGTGACATACCAGGCGGCGAGCACCGCGAGGCCGACCACGAGGCCGCCGAGGATGTTGTCGAAGCTGGTGCGGAATTCGGCCGACTTGAACGCCCAGACCAGCAGCAGGCCGCCGATGACGCCACCCGCCAGCATGCGGCCGGTGGCGGCGTTGTCGCCGAACAGCATCGCACCGAGATCCTGGTTGGTGGTCAGCGCGACTGCGGTCGGATTGGTCCAGGAATAGAACAGGGTGGAATACAGGGTCTTGTCGCTGCCCGGGAAGGGGTTGATCATGAAATAGGCAATCACGGCGATGATCAGCAGCACCATGACCGACTTGATGTTGCCGCCGCCGATGCGGATCAGCGTCTTGTTGCCGCAGCCCGAGGCAAGCGTCATGCCGACGCCGAACAGAACGCCGCCGAGCACGTTCTCCAGCCAGACGAAATTGGTCTGGCGGTAGGGCGGGAAGGTGTTGGTGACGTTGACCAGGCCGGCCGCTTCCAGGCCCATCACGCCCAGCACGCCGACCGCGATGGCCAGTATCCAGGCGCGCATGCGGCCGGTGTCGCCCATGTTGACCCAGTCGGAGACTGCGCCCATGGTGCAGAAGTTGGTCTTGTTGACGACGGCGCCCATGATCAGGGCGATCGCAAAGATCGACCACAGGAAAAACGATTGAGCGCTTGCAAAATCTTCGTAGATCATGACTCTATCTCTTGTGCTGAACAGGGGGAACGGCGCGCGCCGCGTGCCCGGATGAAAGGCGGAACTCTAGCTGCTTAGCCCCGAATGGTAACGCCATGCGGACGCCGGGAACAGGTCCATTCCTACCGTTTATGCGTAGGCCGGTTTGCGTGTAGGCGGGGCGCTTACCCCAGCAGCCGCGTCATCGCCTCGCGGTATTTCTCGCTGGTCTTGCCGACGATCTCGGCCGGCAGCGCCGGTCCCGGCGCCTGCTTGTTCCAGCCGCTGGTTTCCAGCCAGTCGCGCACGAACTGCTTGTCGAAGCTGGGCGGGTTGCTGCCGGGCCGGTACTGGTCGGCCGGCCAGAAGCGCGACGAATCCGGGGTCAGCGCCTCGTCGATCCACACCAGGCGGCCTTTCTCATCGAGGCCGAACTCGAACTTGGTGTCGGCGATGATGATGCCGCGGGTGAGCGCATACTCCGCCGCAGCCTGGTACAGCGCAAGGCTGACGTCGCGCACCTGGGCGGCCAGGCCGGCGCCGATCAGGACGGCCATTTCGTCGAAGCTGATGTTCTCGTCGTGCGCGCCGACCGCGGCCTTGGTCGACGGCGTGAAGATCGGTTCCGGCAGGCGGTCGGCCTGCATGAGGCCGGCGGGCAGCGCGATGCCGCACACCGACTGGCTGGACTGGTATTCCTTCCAGCCCGAGCCCACCAGATAACCGCGCACAATCGCCTCGACCGGCAGCGCCTTCAGCTTTTTCACCACGATGGCGCGGCCGGCTACCTGGTCGCGTTCGTTTTCCGCGACGACCGATTCCGGCGCGATGTCGAGCGCCTGGCTCGGCACGATGGCTTTCAGCTTGTCGAACCAGAAAGCCGAGACCCGGGTGAGCACCTCGCCCTTGCCGGGGATCGGCGTCGGCATCACGACGTCGAACGCCGACAGGCGGTCGGTGGTGACGATCAGGAGCCGGTCGTCGCCGACGGCGTAGATGTCGCGCACCTTGCCCTTGTGAACGAGCGGGAGCGACGTAATACGGGACTCGAGAAGCGGAGCGGACATGGCGGGCGGGGCGGGGTCGGAAGAGCCGGCATTATAGCCGCCGCGATAGAAGTCGCTGGCCTCGTACGCAGCGCGCAGTTCGCGCAGCGTGACCAGCAGCACGCCCGCCAGCGGCACCGCCAGCAGCACGCCGACGAAGCCGAACAGCTGGCCGAACGCCGCCAGCGCGAAGATCACCGCCACCGGGTGCAGGCCGACGCGTTCGCCGACCAGGCGCGGGGTGACGACGTAGCTTTCCAGCGCCTGGCCGGCGAGGTAGATGCCGGCGACCCACGCCACCCCGGTCCAGTCGGGGAACTGCAGCAGCGCGACCAGCAGCGCGAGGATCATGCCGAGGCCGAAGCCGAGGAAGGGCACGAAGGACAGCACGCCGGTGAGGATGCCGATCGGCAGCGCGTAATCCAGTCCCGCCGCCCACAGCGCCAGCGTGTAATAGATGGACAGGGTGCCCATCACCGCCAGTTGCCCGCGCAGGAACTCGCCGACCACCGCGTCCATCGCGCGGGCGACGCGGTTGAGCGTCGCCGCCCAGCCGCGCGGCGTCAGCGCGGCGACGCGCCCGACCATGATGTCCCAGTCCTTCAGCAGGTAGAACATCACCACCGGGATCAGCAGCAGGTTGGCCAGCACGCCGACGACGGCGAGCGCGCCGGTCTGCAGGGTGGGCAGCCAGGCGGCGCCGTTCTGCGTGGCCTGCTCGGTGAGCCAGGTCTTGAGCGTGGCGAGGTCGAACTGGACGGCGCTGCCGAAAGTCTGCTGCAGCCATGGCAGCAAGCGGGTCTGCAGCAGGTCGAGCGCCGCGGGGATGCGGTGGGAAAGCTCGACGAACTGCCCCTGGAACAGCGGCAGCGCCACCAGCAGCAGCGCGGACAGCACCAGCCCGGCGAGCAGGATGACGATCACGGTGCCGGCCGCGCGCGGAATGCGGCGCGCCTCCAGGCGGTCGACCAGCGGGTCGAAAATGTAGGCGAGCAGGGCGCCGGCCAGAAACGGCGTGAGGATGGGGCCCAGCAGGTAGAGCAGGCCTCCCGTGACGAGCAGGAAGGCGAGTGCGAACCAGGGGATGTTGAACGGCCGGATCGTGTGCATAGGCGGTAAAATAACGCACTTTTTGCTTCTGGAGCCGGGCGTGTCTTCCATTTCCTACAAAGATGCCGGGGTCGATATCGACGCCGGCGATGCACTGGTCGAGCGCATCAAGCCGCTGGCCAGGCGCACCATGCGCCCCGAAGTGCTGGCCGGCATCGGCGGCTTCGGCGCGCTGATCGAGATCTCGAAGAAGTACAAGGAGCCGGTGCTGGTTTCCGGCACCGACGGCGTCGGCACCAAGCTGAAACTCGCGTTCGAGCTGAACCGCCACGACACGGTCGGCATCGACCTCGTCGCCATGAGCGTCAACGACATCCTGGTGCAGGGCGCCGAGCCGCTGTTCTTTCTCGACTACTTCGCCTGCGGCAAGCTCAGCCTCGACACCGCCGAAGCGGTGATCGCCGGCATCGCGAAGGGCTGCGAGCAGGCCGGCTGCGCGCTGATCGGCGGCGAAACGGCGGAGATGCCCGGCATGTATGCCGAGGGCGAATACGACCTGGCCGGCTTCGCCGTCGGCGTGGTGGAGAAATCGAAAGTCATCGGCGGCCAGTCCGTCGTGCCGGGCGACGCGGTGCTGGGACTCGCTTCCAGCGGCGCGCATTCCAACGGCTATTCGCTGATCCGCAAGCTGATCGACGTCAGCCACATCGGGCTGAAATCGGATTTCCACGGGCGTCCGTTCGCCGACGCCGTGATGGAGCCGACGCGGATTTACGTCAAACCGCTGCTGGCGCTGCTGGAGAAGCTGCCGGTCAAGGGCATGGCGCACATCACCGGCGGCGGCCTCACCGGCAACCTGCCGCGCTGCCTGCCGGAAGGCGTGGCGGCCCGGGTCGATCAGGCCGCGTGGACGCGCCCGCCGCTGTTCGACTGGCTGCAGCAGGCCGGCAACGTCGCGCCGGATGAAATGCTGCGCACCTTCAACTGCGGCATCGGCATGTGCGTCGTCGTCGCCGCCGCGGACGCCGCGGACGCGATGGCGCATTTGCAGGCGAGCGGCGAAACCGTATGGCAGATCGGCGAAATCGTCGCGCGTCCCGATGGCGCGGAGCAGGTGCTTTATCTGTGAGTTGCCGCGTCGTCGTCCTGCTGTCGGGGCGCGGCAGCAATTTCCGGGCGATCGCCGAGGCGCAGCTGCCGATCGATATCGTCGCGGTCGTCGGCAACCGCCCGCAGGCGGCGGGACTGGCTTACGCGCGTGAGCGCGGCCTGACCGCCGTCGCGCTCGACCACACCGAGCATCCCGATCGTGCCGCCTTCGACGCCCTGCTGGCCGACGAAGTCGCGCGCCACCGGCCCGACCTGGTGGTGCTGGCGGGCTACATGCGCATCCTCAGCCCGGCCTTCATCGCGCGCTTCGAAGGCCGCCTGCTGAATATCCACCCCTCGCTGCTGCCCGCTTTCCCGGGGCTGAAGACGCACGAACGCGCCCTGGCGGAAGGCGTGAAAATCCACGGCTGCACCGTGCACTTCGTCACCGCCGAGCTGGATCACGGTCCCATCGTCATCCAGGCCGCGGTGCCGGTGCGGGCGGACGATACGGCCGCTGCCCTCGCCGCGCGGGTGCTGCAACAGGAACACCGCATCTACCCGCAGGCGATCCGCTGGTTTGCCGAGGGCCGCCTGCTCAACCGGCATGGCCGGGTAAACTTGAAGGACGATCCGGCGTCACAGTCTGTGTTTCCCCACGGAGTGTGAGCATGTTCAAACGCCTGTTGCTGGCATCCGGTTTGATGATCGCGGCGACGGCCCAGGCCGCCCCGAAGGACCCCGATCCGCTACCGGCTGAAGCCCGCGCGGCGGCGCCTGCGCCGCCGCGGCAAATGAACCTGGTGTACGACCTCTACCGCAACGGCCACAAGCTCGGCCAGGTGGTCGACACCTTCACCCGCAACGGCAGCCGCTACACGCTGACCAGCGAAACCCGCGCCAACGGCCCGCTGAAAATACTGTGGCCGGGCAGCATCCGCCTCGAAAGCAGCGGCGTGGTGACGCCGCAGGGACTGCGGCCGACCCGCTTCCAGCATGCCCGCAGCGATGCGCCGCACAAGCTGGCGACCGCGCATCTCGACTGGAAGCAGCGCAGCATCGCCTGGCAGTACAAGGGCGAATCATGGCAGGCGAACGGCCTGCGGAACGGGACCCAGGATCAGCTTTCGCAGCTCTACCAGTTCATGTTCGCCCCCGGCCTGCCCGCCGACTACGCCCTGCAGGTGGTGAGCGGGCGCGACCTCAACGACTACCACTACGCGCGCAGCGATGGCGGCGCCATCGCGACGCCGCTGGGGACGCTGGCCACCCAGCAATACCGGCGCATCAAGCAGAAGCCGGACGAGAAAACCATCACCGTGTGGGTCGCGCCGGCGCGGCAGAACCTGCCGGTGCAGGTCCGGGTATTCGAGGACGGCGTCACCCTCGAACAGCGCCTGGTGCGCGCCAGCATCAAAGGCTAGCAATGGAGGGGCGCAGGGTACGCCCCTGGTGGCTGGCCCTGGCGGCTTCGCTGCTGCTGCACGGCAGCTTGATCGGCGGTCTGGGTTGGCGGCTGCCGCAGTGGCGGCTGCCTGCCGAGCCGCCGCCGTTCGACGCGCAGCTGATGGCCGCGCCGCCGCCCGCCGCGGCTGCCGTCCCGCCCTTGCCGGCCCCGCCCGCCGCCCCGCCGTGGACGCCACGCGTCGCCCTGGCCGAATTGCCTGTCGCAGCGGAAACCGAGGCTGCCGTCGTCGCTGCGGCCGATTCGAGCGCCGCGGTGCGCCTCGACGAGGCGCCGGCTGCCGCGCCTGCGCCAGTCGAAGCGCCGCCCGCGCCGCCCGCGGCGACTGAGGCGGCCGAGGCGGCCGAGGCGACTGAGGCGGCCGAGGCGACTGAGGCGACTGAGGCGACTGAGGCGGCGGCAGCAGTCCTGAACCCGCTGCCGCCGCGGCTCGACCTGCATTTTCGGGTGCATTACGGCGTGGCGTCGGGCGAGCAGACGCTGCTGTGGGTGAACGAAGGCGAACGCTACACGCTGACCAGCGTGGCGGCGGCCAGCGGCCTCGCCGGGGTGTTTTACCGCGGCCGCTTCGTGCAGACCAGCCGCGGCCGCATCACGCCGCATGGCTTGCAGCCGGAGGAATTCTGGGACCAGCGCGGCGACAAGCGCAGCCGCGCGCGCTTCGACGCGGCCAACGGCAGTCTCACGCTGATCCCGGCGAAGGGGGCGCCGCGCCATTTCGCCTATCAGGGCGAGGTGCAGGATGCGCTCAGCCTGTTTTTCCAGTTGGCGCTGACCGCGCCGCCGCCAGACGGGCGGCTGACCTACACGGTGTTCAACGGCAAGAGGCTGCGCGACTACAGCTACGAGGTGCGCGGCGAAGAAATCCTGCAGACCGCGCTGGGTGAACTGCGCACCCTGCATCTTGCGCGGGTGGCCAACGACGATGGCCGCTTCGAGGCCTGGCTGGCGATCGACCGCCATTACCTGCCGGTGCGCGTACTGCGCAGCGACGACAAGGGCGGCGCGGTGGAACTCAGCGTGAAATCGATCGGGCCCTGAGTGCTAGCGCGGCAGGCCGTCTATCTGCGCGCCTGCCGCGATGCCGCGCCGGCGGAATTCCCCTTGCGGCACTTCCAGCGCATAGCGCGCATCCGTGCCGGGGCAATGCAGGGCGTCGCTATGCGGCTGCATGTCGGCGAGCGTGACGATGCGGCCGCGGTCGTCGGCAAACGCAATCGACAGCGGCAGCGGGGTGTTGCGCATCCAGAAGCAATGCCGGGCCGCGTGCCCGAATACGAACAGCATGCCGCCGTCGGCGGGGAGCCGGGTGCGGCCCATCAGGCCGCGTTCGCGCTGCTGCGGCGTGGCCGCGACTTCAACCTGGAAAACATGCGCGCCGATGCGCAGCGGCAGCGGCGCGTCGTTCGCGGCGGCGCCGGCGGCGCATGAAACCAGCAATGCAAGCGCGCCATAACGGCCGGCCTTGGGCAACGCGCTATAACGCATCGCGCATGCGCTCGGCCAGTTGCAGCGCGGCGGCCGGATCGGCATCCAGCACGTTGAAATGCCCCATCTTGCGGCCGGGGCGCGCGGCTTGTTTGCCGTACAGGTGCAGCTTGATGGCGGGGTGCGCCAGCAGCGCGCCCCAGTGCGGGCCGCCGTTGCGCCAGCGGTCGCCGAGCAGGTTGACCATCACCACCGGCGACAGCAGGCGGGGGTCGCCCAGCGGCAGGCCGCACAGCGCGCGCACCTGCTGCTCGAACTGGTCGGTGACGCAGGCGTCGAGCGTGTAGTGGCCGGAGTTGTGCGGGCGCGGGGCGATTTCGTTGACCATCAGGCGGCCGCCGGAGACGAAGAATTCGACCGCCATCACGCCGACGTAGCCGAGCCGGTCGGCCACCGCGCGCGCCGTGTCGCGCGCCTGCGCGGCGAGGCTGTCGGGCACGCGGGCGGGAACGATGGAGAGGTCGAGAATGCCGTTGTCGTGGCGGTTTTCGGCGACCGGAAACAGCGCGCACTCGCCGGCATCGTCGCGCGCCAGCACCACCGATACCTCGCGCTCCAGTTCGACGAAGCCTTCCAGCACGCAGGGCTGGCCGCCGAATTCGCGGAATGCCGTGCGGGCTTCCTCGAGCGTGCCGACCCGCGCCTGGCCCTTGCCGTCGTAGCCGAAGCGCGACACTTTCAGCAGCGCCGGCGTGCCGGTGTCCGCCAGCGCGGCGTCGAGGTCGCCTTCGCTGTAGACCAGCGCGAACGGCGCGGTGGCGAAGCCGTTGTCGGCGAGCCAGGATTTTTCGTGGCTGCGGTCCTGCACGATGGCCACCGCGGCGGCACCCGGCGATACCCGGCAATGGCTGGCCAGCTCGATCAGGCTTGCCGCCGGGACGTTCTCGAATTCGGTGGTCACGGCGGCGCAGACGGCGCCGAGCTGCTTCAGCGCGGCGTGGTCGGCGTAATCCGCCTGCACGTGCGCATCGGCCATCTGCCCGGCGGGGCTGGCGCCATCGGGGTCGAGCACCATGACCCGGTAACCCATGGTGCGCGCGGCGATGGTGAACATGCGGCCGAGCTGGCCGCCGCCGAGGATGCCCAGGGTCGCGCCGGGCAGGATGGGAAGCGGCCTAGTCGACATCGGGCAGTTCCATCGCCATCACGCTGTCGAACTGGTTCTTGCGGAAGTCGTTGAGCCGCGCCGCCAGCCCGTCGTCGTAACGGGCGATCAGCGCTGCGGCAAACAGCGCCGCGTTGGCGGCGCCCGCCTCGCCGATGGCAAAGGTGGCGACCGGGATGCCCTTGGGCATTTGCACGATCGACAGCAGCGAATCCATGCCTTTGAGGTATTTCGATGGCACCGGCACCCCCAGCACCGGCACGATGGTTTTCGCCGCCAGCATGCCCGGCAGATGCGCCGCGCCGCCGGCGCCCGCGATGATCGCCCGGAGTCCGCGCGACTCGGCGGTGGCGGCGTATTCGTACAGCAGATCGGGAGTGCGGTGGGCGGACACCACCCTGGCCTCGAAATGGATGCCCAGCTGCTTCAGCAGCCCCGCCGCGTGCTTCATCACCTCCCAGTCGCTGGAAGATCCCATCACCACCCCCACCTGAGGTGCGCTCATCATGCTGTCCCTTGCAATGCGAAAGGCGGCATTTTAGCAGCCTGCCAGCCGGCAGAATCCCTACAATGGCACGCGTGCGATCCCGGACGACGACCATGCCCGCTTCCCTGCAAACCCTGATCCTGCTCACGTTTTCCAACGTTTTCATGACGTTTGCCTGGTATGCCCACCTGAAGGACATGAACAACCAGCCCTGGGTGATTGCCGCTTTTGCCAGCTGGGGCATCGCCCTGTTCGAATACCTGCTGCAGGTGCCGGCCAACCGCATCGGTTTCACCGTGATGAGCCTGCCGCAGTTGAAGATCATGCAGGAAGTCATCGCCCTGTCGGTGTTCATGCCGTTCGCCGTGTTCTACATGAAGGTCGAGCTGAAATGGGATTTTCTGTGGGCGGCGCTGTGCCTGATGGGGGCGGTGTACTTCATGTTCCGCGAGCCGGTGTAGGCGGGCAGAGTATTGCGCGATTCCTCGTCTATGTTTAGGGATCCGTCGACTTTCCAGGAGGGCATCATGTCCCGCCCAAACACGGCACGCCGCGCGTGGCTCATGGCGCCCGCCGTGGCCATCCTTTTCGCCGCCGTTCCGGCATCCGCCCAGCAGTCGCCGCTCGCGCGCACCGCCGGGGACCCTTCGCTCAAGTGGGGCGGCTGTCCCGACTTCATGCCCAGGGGCTGCGGGATCGCGGTGCTCCACGGCGATCCGTCGAAGGACAATGCCGACGTCTTCTTCAGGGTGCCCGCGAATGCGGAGATTCCGCGCCACTGGCACACCTCGGCGGAGCGCATGGTGCTGGTGGCCGGCGAGATGAGCATAAGCTACGACGGCCATGCGCCGCTGACGTTGAAGCCGGGAGGCTATGCCTACGGCCCGCCGAAGCTGCCGCACAGCGCAGTCTGTGGCGACGCCGGCCCGTGTGTGCTTTTCATCGCGTTCGAGTCGCCGGTCGACGCGATCGCGGGCGGCCCCGGCGAGAAATAGGGCAATCCTCCGCGTGGGGCGGGCTATCTGCCAAAAAAACGCCCCGCACGGGGCGGGGCGTTTGGCGCGGAACGGATGCCGTTCAGACGCAGCCGGTCGGCTTCGGGGTGCCGGCGTAGCGGCCGGCCTGCTTGGCGGGACCGAACGGGAACAGGTCGAACAGGAATTTCTTGTCGCCCCATTCGTCGCCGAATTCTTCCTTCAGACCCTTCTGCAGAAAGCGCAGGTTGGGCGCGGTGCCGTTCTGCGCGAACTGGTCGCGCATGTAGTGGATCACCTTCCAGTGGTTTTCCTGAAGTTCCAGCTTGTCTTCCTTGGCCAGCTCGACCGCCAGTTCCTCGGACCAGTCGTCCAGGTTGACCAGATAGCCTTCGGGGTCGGTCTCGACCATTTTGCCGTTGATTTCGCGTTCCATAGTGCAGTCCTTACGATGAAAAATAACGAGGGATGGGCGCAACGATAAAATAACCAAGTAAATTAGTCAACAACTTCGTTTTTGCAAGACGCCATGCGCCTTTTGGCGGAAGCGCATCCCCGTATGGCCCGCTGCGCCCGGCCTTGTCAATCGAAGATAAAAGAAGTTTTTTGTATGAAATCTGCAAGAAGATCGGGTGACTGCGGAAAATAACGGACTAGCTGGCGGGGTGGCAAGCCATGTCCTTGGGCGTGCCGGCCTGGAATGCCAGTCATGCGGGCTGCGATCCTGCGCTGATCTGGTTGGTGACACCGGTGGCGGGGCGCTTGACGCGGGCGTACCGCCGGCCGCTGCCGATGATCGCGAAGACCGGGAAGGCGATGGCGAGGATGCGCAGGCGGCGCATCGCCAGAGGATGGCGGGAACGCGCCGGTGCGCTGCGGGTTTATCTCTCCGCGGAGTGCGGTTCGCCCTGCGCCTGCCGCAGCCAGGCGTAGTAGGCGTCGTACATCAGCATGCCGTGCTGCAACAGGGCGTGGTCGTCCGCGAACAGCGCCGCCAGCCCCAGCGACTGCGCCAGCAGCCCGGCGCATTGCGGCGCCAGATCGAGCCGCGCGGTATCGGCGCCGCGCACGATGACGGCGAGCTGCCGCAAGGCCGGGTCGCGCAGATCGTGCAGGCGCAAAAAGGCATCGAAGCTGCACAGCTCGCCGACATGGCCGTATTCCGCGCCGGGGATGTCGTAGGGGATCGCGCCGGTTTCTTGCGCGACTTTCAGCACTTCGGCGGCGGGCACGTAGAGAAACTCGGCGGCCGGATCGATGAAGCGCGCAATCAGCCAGGGGCAGGCGATGCGGTCGATCTTCGGCCGCTCGCGGGTGACCCATTTCATTTGGCGGCGACCTTGCCGCCTGCCGCCTTCCAGGCCTCGAGGCCGCCCTCGATGAAGCGCGCCTTGACGCCGGCGGCCTGCAGGCGGTCGACCACGCTGTTCGATACCGCGCCGCCGCGCACGCAGTAGATCACCACGTCGAGCGTGCGCGGGACGGCGCCGATCCAGGCGTCGATCTTGTCCGGGTTCTTCCACAGCGCGCCGGGAATGGTTTCGCTGGACGCCGCATAGTCGGCTTCGCGCCGCACGTCGAACACCAGGGTGGTGTCGGGGTTCAGCTTGGCGGGCTTGATGGTGCGCGCCAGTTCCTCGCATTTCTCGGTGGGACTGGAACAGCCGCAACGCTTCGGTGGTTGGATCTTGATCTCCATGCTGTCCTCACAAGAACAATGAATAAGCCAGCCCCAGGAGGGCGCATACGCCGATGACCTGCATGATGTCGGCCTGGTATTTCCACAGGGCGACGAACGCGGCAATCGCGACGACGACGGGGAAGCCTTCGAAGCTGCCGGCGAACGGCGCCGCCGCCGTGCCCTGCGGCCAGAAGGTGTGCCAGGCGAAGAATACCGCCAGATTGAGGATGACGCCGACCACCGCGGCGGTGATGCCGGTCAGCGGCGCGGTGAAGCGAAGTTCGCCGCGCGTGGCCTCGATCAGCGGTGCGCCCGCCAGGATGAAAAAGAACGAGGGCAGAAAGGTGAAGAAAGTCGCCACCGCGGCGCCGGCAAAACCGGCGGCCAGCGGGTTCGCGAGCACTTCCTTGGCGACGCCGCCGAGATAGCCGACCCAGGTGACGATCATGATCAGCGGCCCCGGCGTGGTTTCGCCGAGCGCCAGGCCGTCCATCATCTGCGCGCCGGTGAGCCAGCCGAAATGTTCCACCGCGCCCTGGTAGACGTAGGGCAGCACGGCATAGGCGCCGCCGATGGTGAGGAAGGCGGCGCGGGTGAAGAAATCGCCCATGCGGTAGAGATCGGGCGCGCCGTGGAGCGCCAGCATCGCGCCCAGCCAGATCAGCACGAACGCGCCGCTGGTGGCCGCGAGCTTGCCCCAGCTGAAACGCGCGTGGGCGGGCGGCGGTGTGTCGTCGTCGATCAGCGCCGGGCCGTACTGCCTGTGACCGCCGCCGTGCCCGCCGCCCGCCTTGAATTTGTGCGGCGCGAGCTTGCCGCCGATGGCGCCCAGAATTGCCGCCGCGAGCACGATCCACGGAAAGCCGATGTCGAACACGAAAATGCCGATGAAGGCGAGCGCCGCCATGCCCCACAGCACTTCGTTCTTCAGCGCGCGATGGCCGATGCGCCAGGCGGCGAACAGCACCACCGCCACCACCGCCGGCCGGATGCCGTAGAAAATGCCCTGCACCAGCGGCACGTCGCCCCATGCCAGATAGAGGGCGGCCAGCAGCGCCAGCAGCAGAAAACCGGGCAGGAAAAACAGCACGCCCGCGATCACGCCGCCTTTCACGCCGTGCATCAGCCAGCTGATGTAGATCGCCAGCTGGGTCGCCTCGGGGCCCGGCAGCAGCATGCAGTAGTTGAGCGCGTGCAGGTAGCGGTGTTCGGAAATCCAGCGGCGTTTTTCCACCAGCTCCTGGTGCATCATCGCGATCTGCCCGGCCGGGCCGCCGAAGCTGATGAAGCCGAGTTTGAGCCAGTATTTGAAGGAGTCGCCCAGAGTGACGGGCGCGGGTGCGGCGGTGAGATGGGTGTCCAAGCAATATGCTCCAGGTTAAAGGATGGAACCAGGCTTGGACGGGACACCGTCTTGTGGATGAATCATCCTGACGCCGGGGGCTGGTGCCCCGACTGGCGCGATTCTAGTGCAGGGAGGGCTGTCAGCCAAGCGGGCCCGGCCCCAGCACGAAATCCTTGAACACCTGCGCCACCGGCGACAGCCGTTTGTCGGCGCGGTGGACGATGTACCAGTGACGCATGATGGGAAAGCCCTCGACCGCGAGCACGGCCAGCCGCTTCAGCGCCAGTTCCATCTCCAGCGTCTGCAGCGACAGGATGCCGAGACCGAGCCCGGCCTGGACCGCCTGCTTGATCGCCTCGTTGCTGCTCATTTCCATGCTGCTGCGGATTTCCAGCCCGCGCGCGGCGAAGAAGCGTTCCATGGCGCCGCGGGTGCCGGAGCCGGCTTCGCGCACCAGAAAAGACTCGGACGCCAGGTCGCGGACGGATATCCGCTTTTTGCGGACCAGCGGATGGTCGAGCGGGGCGATCACGACCAGCGGGTTGTCCATGAAGCGGGTGGCTTCCAGGCCCAGTCCGTCCGGCACCTGGCCCATGATGGCCAGATCGATGCGGTTGCCGACCAGCTGGTCCAGCGCGGCGGCACGGTTGGACACGTCCAGATGAATCGACACCCCGGGATGGCGGCCGCGAAAGCGGGCGAGGATGTCGGTGGCGACGGCGTTCACCGTCGAGGTGGCGGCAATGTCGAGGCGCCCGCTGTCGACGCTCCGCAGTTGCGCCAGATTGTGCTGCAGGTCGTCCAGGCGCGCGGTGATGGCCTGGCTGGCGTGCAGCACCTCGCGTCCGGCCTCGGTGAGAAAGATTTTTTTGCCCAGCTGTTCGGTGAGCGGCATGCCGAGGATGACTTCGATCCCGCGCACCTGCATGGAGACGGCAGGCTGCGACAGGTGCAATTCCTCGGCCGCCCGCGAAAACGACAGGTGGCGGGCAACGGCTTCGAATACCCGGAACTGGCGAAGCGTCAAGCGGCGCATGAATGTATAAGCATATTTATATGGTTTTCATCATAACAATTTAATATTCATTATATAAGTGACTGCGTATAGTCCACCCCTGCCGTCTTCGGGGGTTTTGCTCCCGAAGCCTTGTTTATCTACCGCAGGAGCCAAGCAATGGATCAGTCCGCACGTTACGCCGACCTCAGCCTCAAAGAAGAAGACCTGATGAAGGGCGAGAAGCACATCCTCGTCGCCTACAAGATGAAGCCCAAGGCCGGCTATGGCTACCTGGAAGCGGCCGCCCACTTCGCCGCCGAGTCCTCGACCGGCACCAACGTCGAAGTCAGCACCACCGACGAGTTCACCAAGGGCGTCGACGCGCTGGTGTACTACATCGACGAAGCCAGCGAAGACATGCGGATCGCCTACCCGATCGACCTGTTCGACCGCAACGTCACCGACGGCCGCTTCATGCTGGTTTCCTTCCTGACCCTGGCGATCGGCAACAACCAGGGCATGGGCGACATCGAGCACGCCAAGATGATCGACTTCTATGTGCCCAAGCGCGCCATCCAGATGTTCGACGGTCCCGCGGTCGATATCTCCAACCTGTGGCGCATTCTGGATCGTCCCGTACAGAACGGTGGCTACATCGCCGGCACCATCATCAAGCCCAAGCTGGGCCTGCGTCCCGAGCCGTTCGCCAACGCGGCTTATCAGTTCTGGCTCGGCGGCGACTTCATCAAGAACGACGAGCCGCAGGGCAACCAGGTCTTCTGCCCGCTGAAGAAGGTGCTGCCGCTGGTCTATGACGCCATGAAACGTGCCCAGGACGAAACCGGCCAGGCCAAGCTGTTCTCCATGAACATCACCGCCGACGATCACTACGAAATGTGCGCTCGCGCCGATTACGGTCTGGAAGTGTTCGGCCCCGATGCGGACAAGCTGGCCTTCCTGGTCGACGGTTACGTCGGCGGTCCCGGCATGGTGACCACCGCCCGCCGTCAGTACCCCAACCAGTACCTGCACTACCACCGCGCCGGTCACGGCGCCGTCACCTCGCCGTCCGCCAAGCGCGGCTACACCGCCTTCGTGCTGGCGAAGATGAGCCGCCTGCAGGGCGCGTCCGGCATCCACGTCGGCACCATGGGCTACGGCAAGATGGAAGGCGACGCCACCGACAAGGGCATCGCCTACATGATCGAGCGCGACGAATGCCAGGGCCCGGTCTACTTCCAGAAGTGGTACGGCATGAAGCCCACCACCCCGATCATCTCCGGCGGCATGAACGCGCTGCGTCTGCCCGGCTTCTTCGAGAACCTCGGCCACGGCAACGTCATCAACACTTCCGGCGGCGGCTCCTACGGCCACATCGACAGCCCGGCCGCCGGCGCGATCTCGCTGCGCCAGTCGTACGAGTGCTGGAAGGCCGGCGCTGACCCGATCGAGTTCGCTAAGAGCCACAAGGAATTCGCCCGCGCCTTCGAGTCCTTCCCGGGCGACGCCGACAAGCTGTTCCCGGGCTGGCGCGAGAAGCTGGGCGTGCACAAATAAGTATGCGGGGATGGATCCTCATCCCTACGCGGGTTGGGTTCGAAGCGGTCTCCTAGCCGTCGAGAACCGTTCCCGCGCTACACGCCCCCGGCTTTCCGGGGGCGTTTTTTTCTTCCATCGCGAGGAATGAAGATGACGAACAAGGACCAGTACAAGGTCGAGCAGGAACCCTTCTACCAGCAGCAGAAGAACGAAGTCGCGCTGTACGAGGCCGCCTACCGCAACCGCCTGCCGGTGATGGTGAAAGGACCGACAGGATGTGGAAAATCGCGCTTCGTCGAATACATGGCGTGGAAGCTTGGCAAGCCGCTGATCACCGTGGCCTGCAATGAGGACATGACCGCGTCCGACCTGGTGGGACGCTACCTGCTGGAAGCCAACGGCACCCGCTGGCTCGACGGCCCGCTCACCACCGCCGCGCGCATCGGCGCCATCTGCTATCTGGACGAGATCGTCGAGGCGCGGCAGGACACCACCGTGGTGATCCACCCGCTCACCGACCACCGCCGCACCCTGCCGCTCGACAAGAAGGGCGAGCTGATCCACGCCCACCCCGACTTCCAGTTGGTGATTTCCTACAACCCCGGCTACCAGACGCTGATGAAGGATCTCAAGCAGTCGACCAAGCAGCGTTTCACCGCGTTCGACTTCGACTACCCCGACGCCGCGCTGGAAACCGAGATTGTGGCAAAAGAAACCGGTGCCGATGCCGCGATGGCGGCCAAGCTGGTGAAGATCGGCGGCGTCGCCCGCCGCCTCAAAGGCCACGGGCTGGACGAAGGCATCTCCACCCGCCTGCTGGTGTACGCGGCGACGCTGATCAAGGACGGGGTGGAACCGCACGACGCCTGCCGCATGGCGCTGGTGCGGCCGATCACCGACGACGCCGATATTCGCGATACGCTGGACCACGCGATCGATGCGACGTTTGCGTAAGTCTGCGTCGATGTGCGCCAAGGCTCGCCCGGCATGACGACCGAAATCGTGTACCAGCATCCCCTCATGGCCGCTTACTGGAAGCAGCTCGACACCCGCTTCGTGCAGGTGGAAGAGGTGTTCGACGACGTCATGGCGGAAGCGCTGGCGGTGCTCACGCGCGAAGGACTCGATGCCTACCTCGAAGCGGGCCGCGTCATCGGCAGGCTGGGGCGCGGCGCCGAGCCGATGCTGGCGTTCCTGGAGGCGTGGCCGTCCACCGCGAAGGCTGTCGGCGAATCCGCGCTGCCGGCGGTGATGACGCTGATCCAGCGCATGCAGAAGTCGCCCAACGGCCGCGCCATCGCGCCCTTTCTGCAGACGCTGGCGCCGCTGGCGCGGCGGCTGCAGTCGCAAGAGCAATTGCAGCACTATCTCGACCTCACGCTGGATTTCATGGCGCGCACCACCGGCTCCATCCACGGCCACCACACCACCTTCCCCAGCCCGGGCCTGCCGGAATTCCTTGCCCAGGCGCCGAACCTGCTCAGCCAGCTGACGCTGGCCGGCCTGAAGAACTGGGTCGAATACGGCATCCGCAACTACCGCAGCCACCCCGAGCGGCAGAAGGATTACTTCAGCCTGCAGTCGGCCGACAGCCGCGCGGTGCTGCAGCGCGAACGCCACGGCACCCTGCTGGCGGACGTCGAGCGCAAGCTCGATCTGTACCTGCGCGGCCTGTGGCAGGACGGCGACCACCTGGTGCCATACTCCACCGCGTTCGACGAAATCCGCAAGCCGATTCCCTACTACGACAAGCTCGGCATCCGCCTGCCCGACGTCTACGACGACGCGCCGGTTGAAGAGGGCGTGGTCGTCTCCGGCCTCGACCGCTACCGCGCCGCGCTCGCCCACATCGTCGGCCACCGCCGCTGGTCCGAGGCGCAGGTCGCCGACAACTGGAGCCCGTTCCAGCGCATGGCGGTGGAGTTCTTCGAGGACTGCCGCATCGAGACGCTCTTGATCCGCGCATACCCCGGCCTCTCCCGCCTGTTTCTCGCGCTGCATCCGAAGCCACAGGAAACCGCCTGCGATCCGGAAACCACGTCCTGCCTGCGCCACCGCATGGCGATGCTGTCGCGCGCGCTGCTCGATCCGGATCACGGCTATCTTGACGCCGACCTGCTGGACTACGTGCAGCGCTTCCACGCGATCATGGCGCACGGGGAATCGAGCACAAAAGAGATCGCTGCGCTGGCGCTTTCCTACGTCGCCAGAACCCGCCGCCAGAGCGACCAGTTCGCCAGGATCCATTTCGACGACACCGTGGTCGACTACCGCGACGACAACCGCCAGCTGTGGAAATTCATCGAGGCGGGTGACGAGGAAGAAGCCTTCGACGAGCAGCGCAAGATCGAGCCGGGCGAGGAAATCCACGGCCTGCCGCCGCGCCACTACCCCGAGTGGGACTACGGCAGCCAGACCTACCGCCCGGACTGGGCCTGCGTGTACGAAGCGCTGCATCCCCACGGCAACGCCAGCGACATCGACCGCCTGCTCGCCAAGCACGGCGCGCTCGCCAAGCGGCTGAAGAAGATGCTCGACCTCCTGAAGCCGCAGGACAAGGTGCGTATCCGCTATCAGGAAGAAGGCAGCGAACTCGATCTCGACGTTGCCATCCGCTCGCTCATCGACTTCAAGGGCGGCGCCACCCCCGACCCGCGCATCAACATGAGCCACAAGACCTCCGGCCGCGACATCGCCGTCATGCTGCTGCTCGACCTGTCGGAATCGCTCAACGAGAAGGCGGCGGGCAGCAATCAGACCATACTCGAACTCTCCCAGGAGGCGGTTTCGCTCTTGGCCTGGGCGATCGAGAAGCTGGGCGACCCGTTCGCCATCGCCGGCTTCCATTCCAACACCCGCCACGACGTGCGTTATCTGCACATCAAGGGCTACGGCGAGCACTTCAACGACGACGTCAAGGCGCGCCTGGCCGCGATGCAGGCGGGCTGGTCGACCCGCATGGGCGCGGCGATGCGCCACGCCGCGCGCACTCTCGGCGCGCGTCCGGCCGACAAGAAACTGATGCTCATCCTCACCGACGGCATGCCGTCCGACGTCGATGTCCACGATGAACGCCTGTTGATCGAAGACGCGCGGCAAGCGGTGAAGGAACTCGACCGGGACAATATTTTCACCTATTGCATTAGCCTCGACCCCAGGGCCGACGAATACGTCGGCGATATCTTCGGCCGTCAGGTCACCGTCATCGATCGCATCGAGCGCCTGCCCGAAAAACTGCCAGAGCTCTTTATGGCGTTAACGAAGTAAACGCCAGGTCGCGGAGCGACGGCCGCAACGACACGTTGCCTGTACTTTTCATGGCACTCACCGGGTGAGTGCCATGAAGCGGGAACGTTCGGCCTTGAAATGGCCTCCGGCAGCAGGCTTTTTGCGCGTGCCTTGTTGCCGCGGACGCGGTCCGGATTGCCTCGCGGGGGCCTATCGGTTAAAATAATTTTGCGCAAAACAATATTGATTGCGCGCTTGTTGTGCCGGTTCGCCCCTACGCGGGCAGCCCCAACACACCATAAAACCAATCATTGCCCGGTGCCTTCCGCGCCCGTGATTTTTCCATCCGCCTTTCCCGGCGATGACGCCTCCTGAAGGAGGTATTGCCCCCATGCCCGGCTATCCCCTCGATACCCGGGGCCTGGGCTGCTGAGTCCAGGCATCCTGTCAGGCTGCCCCGCCAGCCGCATCCTGGCTGTTTTTCCAACGCGCGCGCGACTCTCGCCGCCCCGACTTTGGAGATGACATTGTTCGACATGACTGAAGGCTTTCATCCGACTGCCCCTGCGCCGCCGCACGGCGGCGCGCCGACCTGGCTGTGGACACGGCGTCGAGAGGTTGGGGAAGCGATCCACCGTCGCAACCATCACCCACACTGTCTGTCCGGGATCACCCTGCCGTCCGGACTCGGCGCCACCACCGACATGCCGCACGCGCTGCACGGCGCACAGCGGGTCATCCTTGCCGTGCCTTCGGCGGCCACCCGGCACATTGCCCGTCAGGCCGTCGCCGTGCGGCCCTGCATAGCCGTGCGGCCCTACATCGGTCGCGACAGGGACGCGCCTCCGGCACGGGGCCCGATCTATGCGTAAGGCAGGCGGCGACATGCCGCAGACCATCCTCGCCACCGACCTCGACGGCACTTTTCTCGGCGGCAGTGCCGACGAACGTGCGGCGCTGTATGACTGGATCGCGCAGCGCCGCGACGAAATCGTGCTCATTTTCGTCAGCGGCCGCGGCATCGACTTCATGCGTGGCCTGGCCAAAGAGCTGCCGGTGCAGCCCGACCACATGGTCGGCGATGTCGGCACCAGTGTCGCGTGCGGCCCGTGGTACTTGCCCTTGCCGCATCTCGAGCAGTGGCTGGACGCTCGCTGGCCGGCCGATGCATCGCTGCGCATCGAGCAGACTATGCAGCAGCATCCGGGGTTGAGCGAGCAGCCCATCGCCGGTGGCCGGCGCCGGTCCTACTACTTCAAGGACCCCACCCATGCGCTGGCTGCGCAACAAGACATCCAGCAACTGGGTTTCGACGCCCTGATCTCGGACAACCTGTATTTCGACGTGCTGCCGCGCGGCGTGCAGAAAGGCCCCACCCTGTTGCGCACCTTGCAGGCGCTCGACCTGCCCGCACGCCGCACCCTGGTGGCCGGCGACACCCTCAACGACCTGTCCATGTTCGACACCGGCCTGGCCGGTGTCGCCGTGGGCAACCGCGAGGCCGCGCTCGACGCGGCCATCCAGCAGCACGACAACGTGTATCGCAGCCCTCATCCGGGGGCGGCCGGCGTACTCGACGCCCTGCAACGCTTTCACCGAACGGAGGACTCCCATGGCTTCATCGCTGGTCATCGTCTATCACCGGCAGCCTTATGAGGAACATGTCGTAGACGGCAAAACCGTTCTCAGGGAAAACGCCAGCCCCAACGGCATCGTGCCCGCGCTGAAGGGCTTCATCGGACAGACCGAACGCGCCAGCTGGGTCGCCTGGAAAAAGGCCGCCGCCGGCAAGCCGCCCAGATTCGAACGCCGCATCACGGTGGAAGACAGCTACGGCAGCTACGAAGTGGTGCGCCTGCCGCTCACCAGCGAGCAGATCAGCCAGTTCTACCACGTCACCTCGAAAGAGGCGCTGTGGCCCATCCTCAACAGCTTCCCTTCGCTGTATTCCACCGAGAACTGCGACTGGGCCACCTTCCGCGAGGTCAACCGCCTGTTCGCCGAAGCGGCCTGCGAAGAAGCCGCGCCGGGCGCCGTGGTGTGGGTGCACGATTACAACCTGTGGCTGGTGCCGCGCTTCGTGCGCGAAATGCGGCCCGACGTGCGCATCGCCTTCTTCCACCACACGCCGTTCCCGCCGGCGGATGTCTTCAACATCTTTCCGTGGCGCGACGAAATCATCGACAGCCTGCTGGACTGCGATGTGGTCGGCTTCCACATCCCGCGCTATGCGCGCAATTTCGTCGCCACCGTGCAGTCGCTGCGTCCGGTCGACGACGTGGTCGAGCGCGAGGTGCCCGACGAATTGCGTGCCACCGGCACCGCATTGTCCGAACCGCTGACGCCGGTGTCGATGACCTGCAAGGGGCGCACCATCCAGATCGATGCCTTCCCCATCGGCACCCACGCCGGCATGATCCGCAGCACCGTGCAGCAGCCCGACAAGGCGGCGCAGGTGGCGCAGATCCGGCGCGACATCCCACAGGAAAAAATCATCGTCTCGGTCGGCCGCGTCGACTACGCCAAGGGCACGCGCGAAATGCTGCTGGCCTACGAGCGCCTGCTGCAGCGCCGTCCCGAGCTGCACGGCAAGGTCAAGCTGCTGGTCACCGCGGTGGCAGCGGCCGACGGCATGCGCGCCTACAAGAAGGCGCAGCAGTACATCGAGCAGCTGGTGGGCCGCATCAACGGCCATATCGGCACCCTGTCGTGGCAGCCCATCCTGCTGTCGACCACGCCGATGCCGTTCGCCGACACGCTGTGCTACTTCCGCGCCGCCGACATCTGCTGGATTACGCCACTGCGCGACGGCCTGAATCTGGTCGCCAAGGAATTCATCGCCGCCCACGTCAACGAAAGCGGTGTGCTGGTGCTGTCGGAATTTGCCGGCGCCGCAGTCGAGCTGCAGGATGCGGTGCTGGTCAATCCCTACAGCCTGGTGCAGATGGACGCGGCGATCGACCGCGCGCTCGACATGCCGCGCGACGAACAGCGTGCACGCATGCAGCGCATGGATGCGCTGATCGACCGCTACGACATCGGCCACTGGACCCGCCACGTACTGGAGATCTTCGCCCGGCTGCGTGCGCAGCCCGTCGAAAACCGGCAGGCGGCCTGACGTCTCCGCCGCGCGCCCCTTTCTCTTTTTGATCCACCGCCCAGCCAACGCCCACCGGATGACCGGCGGGCTGGCACCGGCATGACCCCGAGGTTCCCCTTATGACTCTGCGCAACCAGGTCCAGCTGATCGCCTATCCCGACCGGATGGGCACCAACCTGGCCGAGCTGTACGACATCATCGACCGGCATTTTTCCAGGGCCATCGGCGGCGTTCACATCCTGCCGCCGTACCCGTCGAATGCCGACGGCGGCTTTTCGCCGCTGACCCACAAGGAAATCGACCCCAAATACGGCACCTGGGCCGACGTCGAGAAAATCTCGGCGCGCTTCGATCTCTGTCTCGACCTGACGCTCAACCACATCTCTGACGAATCCGAGGAGTTCAAGGACTTCGTCGCCAAGGGCTACGATTCCGAATACGCCGACCTCTTCGTGCACGTCGACCAGCTCGGCCCGATTTCGGCCGACGACCTCGCGCGCATCCACATCCGCAAGGAGAAGGAACCCTTCCGCGAAGTGGTCTTCGCCGACGGCAGTCGCGGCCGCGTCTGGTGCACCTTCACCGAACACCAGATCGACCTCAACTTCAGCTCGCCCAAGACCTATGCGCTGATGGAGGACTACATCAAGTTCCTCACCGCGCGCGGAGTCAAGCTGTTCCGCCTCGATGCGTTCGGCTACACCACCAAGAAAATCGGCACCAGCTGCTTCCTGGTCGAACCGGACGTCTATGACATCCTCAAGTGGATCGACGGTGTCGCCCGGGAAAACGGCGCCGACACGCTGCCCGAAGTGCACGACCACGCCAGCTTCCAGTACGCCATCGCGCTGCACGGCATGCACCCCTACGGCTTCGCGCTGGCGCCGCTGCTGCTGTTTTCGCTGCTCGACGCCAACAGCACCTACCTCAAGCAGTGGCTGCGCATGTGTCCGCGCAACCAGCTCACCGTGCTCGACACCCACGACGGCATTTGCATCCCCGACGTCGAAGGCGTGCTGCCCAAGGACAAAATCCAGGCGGTGATCGACAACGTCAGCCAGCGCTCGGCCGACCCCATCCTGCGCCGTTCCGCCGCCAACGTGCACAGCGTCGGCGCGATCTACCAGCTCACCTGCACCTACTACGATGCCTTGAAGCGCAACGACGACGCCTACATCGCCGCTCGCGCCATCCAGTTCTTCGCACCCGGCATTCCGCAGGTCTATTATGTCGGCCTGCTCGCCGGCAGCAACGACCTGGAACTGATGGAAGCCACCGGCGAACTGCGCGACATCAACCGCCACGCCTACAGCGCGGACGAAGTCGCCGAGGCCGTGAAAAGCCCGGTGGTGCGGCGCCTGCTCAAGCTGATGGAGTTCCGCAGCAGCTACCCCGCGTTCGACGGCGTGTTCCACCTGATGTATTCGAACGAAAGCAGCGTCGCCATGTGCTGGCGCCACGGCGAACTGCGCTGCGAGCTGTTCGTCGACCTCAACTTCAAGAAGGCGACGCTCAGCTACGTGGACGAGAAATCGAAACGCTGGCTGAGCATGCGCTGCTAGGCGACCGCAGAGGACGCACCGCTTCGAGCGTCCTCCCCGCATAATCCGGTATTCGAATTTCTACCGGTTTATTTCATGCGTCACCTGCCCATGCTCCTGATCGCCGCGCTGTTGACTGCCTGCGCGGCGCCCGCTCCCGCGCCCAAGCCGCCCGTGCCGGCGCCTGTCGCGGTGCAAAAACCGCCGCTCAAGATCGCGCTGGTGCTGGGCGGCGGCGCCGCGCGCGGGTTTGCGCATATCGGCGTGATCAAGTCGCTGGAGGCGCAGGGCATCGTGCCCGACATCGTCGTGGGCACCAGCGCGGGCGCGGTGGTCGGAGCGCTCTATGCCTCGGGCATGAACGGCTTCGAGCTGCAGAATCTGGCGCTGCAGATGAAGGAAGACCTGCTGGCGGACTGGACCCTGCCCAACCGGGGCGTGCTGAAAGGCGCGGCGCTGCAGGACTTCATCAACCAGCACGTGAAGAACCAGCTGATCCAGAAGTTTCCCAAGCCGCTGGGCGTGGTGGCCACCGATCTGCAAAGCGGCGAGCGCGTGCTGTTTCGCAGCGGCAACGCCGGCATGGCAGTGCGCGCGTCGAGCGCGGTGCCGGGCGTGTTCCAGCCGGTCGAGATCAACGGCCGCGATTTTGTGGACGGCGGTCTCACGTCGCCGGTCCCGGCGCAGGCTGCGCGCGGCATGGGGGCGGATTTCGTCATCGCGGTGGACATTTCCAACGTCAGCCGCCGCGAGCGGCTCAGCGGCACGCTCGACGTGCTGCTGCAGACCTTTGCCATCATGGGCCATACCCTGAGCAGCCACGAACTGAAGGAGGCCGACGTCGTCGTGCGCCCGCAGACGGCCGCGGTCAGCCGCACCGATTTCGAAGGCCGCCACCTGGCGATCCTGGAAGGCGAAAAAGCTGCCGCTGCCATCATGCCGGAGCTGAAGGCCCGGCTGGCCCGGGCGCGGGCGCGCTGAAGGCCGGGCAAATGCGCCTGGCTTACGCCTGCCAGACCCCGTAGCCCGCTTCGCGGAAATCGATCGCCAGCTCTACTTCGAGCGCGCAGGCGTCGTCATACGAGGTCGGGTTGTACAGTTCGTAGAGCTCGGGCAGCAGGCGCAGGCCGAAGGCCTGGACATAGCGGTTGGACTGGATGCCGGCCTTGTGCTTGTCGAAGCGCACGTCGGGATCCAGTCCTGTCATGCCGACATACAGGCACGGCTTGCCGGCGACGTAGCCGGGGTTGGCCTTCATGAACCGCTTTTCGTAGAGCACGTCTTTCGACAGTTCGATCACATAGACGTGATAGTGGTTGCGGCGTCCCATCGGTTCGTTCAGGCAAGCAGGCGGCGGTGTCGGCGCAGCTTACTGCGCCGACACCGCCGCCTGCAAACCCGCGTCAGCTGACCCCGTGCTTCCTGAACCAGTCCTGCATCCGCTTCCAGCCGTCTTCTGCGGTTTCCTTGCGGTAGCTGGGCCGATAGTCGGCATGGAAAGCGTGGGGGGCATCGGGATAGAGGTGGATGGCCGACGCCTTGCTGGCCGGGTTGTCGGATTGCGCCAGCGCTGCCTTCATTTTTTCCACTGTGTCGTTCGGGATGCCGGCGTCCTGCCCGCCGTACAGTCCCAGCACCGGCCCGTTCAGCTTGTCTGCGACGTCGAGCGGATGCCGCGGCGTCATGTCGCTCACCGGGCTGGTCAGGCGGCCGTACCATGCCACGCCGGCCTTCACCCTGGGGTTGTGCGCGGCATACAGCCAGGTGATGCGACCCCCCCAGCAAAAGCCGGTGATGCCGAGCCGCTGGGTGTCGCCGCCGTGGGCCTGGGCCCAGGCCACGGTGGCGTCGAGGTCGGCCATGACCTGGCTGTCCGGCACTTTCGACACCACCTTGGAAAGGATTTCCGGGATTTCGCTGTACTGCCGCGGGTCGCCCTGGCGTGCATACAGCTCGGGCGCGATGGCCTGGTAACCCAGCCTGGCGAGGCGGCGACAGGTGTCCTTGATGTATTCGTGCACGCCGAAGATTTCCTGCACCACCAGGATCACCGGGAAGTTCGACCCCTGCGCCGGCTGAGCCCGGTAGGCCGGCATGTTGCCGTCGGCGGTCGGCACCTGGATTTCGCCGGCCGTGAGGCCCGCGCTGTCGGTGGTGATGGTCGTCTGGGCGGCCACCGGCTGCACCGCCAGCGCAAAGCCCGCGCCCAGCGCGGTGACCAGAAAGCCGCGCCGGTTCATCGGCAGGGCAGGGGGAACAAGGCTGTTGAGTTCTGCGGTCAGTGCGTCGGTTTCAGCATTCATCGGGGTCTCCTCTGGCGTATGGGGGGCAACGAACAGACCGTGCCGGGACGGCCTGCTTCTCGGACGCCAGAAGCCTGCCGGGGTTCGATCGTGCAGTCATCTTTATAGCGGAATCCCACCGGTACGGCGGACAGGCGAGCGGGGTGCCCGCAGGGCGGCGGGATGCCTTCGGGCTTGCGAATTAATTTCATTCTTGATGTTAAACACAGTCTAAGATGGAAAGTCGCGCACGCTTTACAAGGGAACCATGAACAAGATGCCGCTTGAGCCCCCATCAGGTCTGAAAGGCGAGACGTCCTACCATGACCGCGTTTCCAGCCAGGCGCGCGAACAGCGTTACGCGCCCCTGTTCGATCTGATGATCCAGGGCTTTGCGCTGGCCGAAATCATCCGGGACGACGCGGGTCAGGCGTGCGATTTCCGGGTGCTGGAGGTCAACGAGGCGTGCGGGTTCCTGACCGGCTTCTACCCCGAACAGGCCAACGGCAGGCGCGGTTTGGAACTGATCCCCGACCTGGAGTCGCACTGGCTCGAGGCGTTTGTCCAGGTGGTGGAGAGCGGCGAGCCTGTTCGGGTCGAGGGCTATGTCGCCGGGCTCGGCAAATGGTTCGAGGTTTTCGCCCACCGGACCGGGCAGGACCAGTTTGCCTTGCTGTTCATCGACATCAGCGAGCGCAAGCGGGCCGAGGAGGCTGCGGTCGCGCAGTTCAAGCTGGCGGACGCCGTCTTCGCCAACAGCATCGCCCCCCTGGTCGTGCTGGACCGCGACTACAACTTTCTGCGGGTGAACGAAGCCTACGCCCGCACCTGCCAGCTGAACATTAGCGACTTTGCGGGGCGCAACCATTTCGAGATGTACCCGTCCGACGCCAAGCTGATCTTCGACGAGGTGGTGCGGACCAAACAGCCCAACCGGACCTTTGTCCAGGCATTCATCTTCCCGGACCAGCCGGAGCGCGGCGTGACCTATTGGGATTGGACGCTGGTGCCGATCCTGGACCGCGACGGCGAAGTTGAACATCTCTTTTTATCCTTGCTGGACGTGACCGAGCGCGAGGTGGCGGCCGATGCATTGCGCCAGAGCGAGACGCGCTACCGCCGACAGGCCGCGGAACTCGGGCTGATTTACCGCACCCTTCCCATCGGCCTGTGCGTGCTGGACACGGAGTTGCGCTACGTCCACATCAACGCCCGTCTGGCCGAGTACAACCGCATACCGGCCGAGGCGCACCTGGGCAAGACGGTGCGCGAGCTGCTGCCGCAGGTGGCCGATCACGTCGAGCCGCTGCTGCGCCGGGTGCTGGAAACCGGCCTGCCGGTGCTCGACTTCGAGGCCAGCGCCGCAGACAGCGCGGGCGTGATGCGCCAGTGGGTGAGCCAGTACTGGCCGCTGAAGTCCAGCGATGGCACGGTATTCGGGATCAATACGGTCACGCAGGAGATCACCGAACGCCGCCGGCTGGAAGAGGCGCGCCGGCGCGAGCAGGAGTTTCGCAGCCTGGCGGAAAACTCGATGGACATCATTTCCCGCTTCGACCGGGAGCTGCGGCGCATCTACGTGAACCCGGCGATCGAAACGATGTTTGGCCGCCCGCGCGACGAACTGCTGGGCAAGACCCATCTCGAGCTCGGTCTGCCCGACGCGCTTGCCCATACCTTCGATCACATGCTCAAAGAGGTGTTCGAGACGGGCGAGGCGCGTACGGTGGACGCCGTCGTGCCGACGCCGAAAGGCGAGCGCTATCTCGATGCGCGGCTGGTGCCGGAATTCGGCCTCGATGGCGAAGTCAACACGGTGCTGACCATTACCCGCGACCTGACTGAGCGCAAGCTGGCCGAGGACGCGCTGCATCGGCGCGAACAGGAATTTGCCGCGCTGGCCGAACGTTCGCCCGACATCATCGTGCGGGTGGACCCTTCGCTGCGTGTGCTCTACATCAACCCGGCGATCGAGCGCATCAGCGGCCAGTCCCGCGAATCCTTCATCGGCAGGACGCCGGCCGAGTGCGAGTTGCCGCAGGAAGAAATCGACCTGCGCGTGCAGGCCTTGCGACAGGTGTTCGACAGCGGCGAGGAGCGGGTGCTCGAGCACAAGAACCCGACGCTCACCGGGGACCGCTATTACCAGACCCGGCTGGTGCCGGAATTCGGCGCCGACGGCACCGTGGAGCGGGTGCTGATGGTGGCGCGTGACATCGACGATCTGAAACGGGCGCAGGCGGTGCTGGAAGAACTGGCGCTGGTGGACCCGCTGACCGGCATTGCCAACCGGCGCTACCTGGAGCGCTTCGTTGGCAGCGAATGGCTGCGCGAGGCGCGCAAGCAGTTGCCGATTGCCGCGATCATGATCGATATCGATCACTTCAAGGATTACAACGACCATTATGGTCACGCCCAGGGCGATGAATGCCTGCGGCAGGTGACGCGGACCCTGAAGGACGCCCTGCACCGGCCTGCCGATACGCTGGTGCGCTACGGCGGGGAGGAATTCATTGTCCTGTTGCCGGAAAGCGACCTTGCCGCCGCACAGGACATCGCGGAACGCCTGCGCCAGGCGGTGGCGTCGCACCCGCTGTTCCACCTCGCGTCTCCACGCGCCAGCCAGATCACCATCAGCCTCGGCGTCGCCGCGATGAATGCGCACGAGGGCGAGTTCGACGATCTGCTGGCGGAGGCCGATGCGGCGCTGTACCGGGCCAAGGAAAAAGGCCGCAACCGGGTCGAGACGAGCGCCTAGCCGATTGTCGCTGGGATCTGCTGCGTGGATCGGCATTTCCCGAGGCAGCGGCGCCCAGCGCGCCATCAACCGGTGACATTGGCATCCGTTTCGGCACTTCCATGATTGAACCGGCGGGCGCGCCTTCGCAGTCCGGCAAGGCGCCTGTGCGCCGGCGATCGTCAGGCAGGTGAAATGCGTGCGGAACCTTGCGTGCTCCGGGCCCCACCTAGAGTACCTGGGTCGGCCGACCTGCCGGAGGACTGCACGCCATGAAGCACAACACGCATCTATCGATGATCCGCGGTTTTCACCTCGCGGACTGGTTCACGCTGGGGAATGCCGCCTGTGGCGTGGCCGCACTGTTTGCCGTGATCAGCCACGTGCAAAGCCAGTCGGTACTGCCGCTGGTGTTTGCCTGCGCGCTGATCGGAGTGGCGTTTGTCTTCGATGTGTTCGATGGCCGCGTTGCGCGCTGGCGCCAGCAAACCTCGCTGCTCGGGCGCGAACTGGATTCGCTGGCCGATGTGATTTCCTTTGGCGTTGCGCCGGCGATCATCGCCTATGGCGCCGGCATGGACGGCCTGTGGGACCGCGTGATCCTGATCTACTTCGTTGCATGCGGCGTGAGCCGCCTGGCCCGCTACAACATCACCGCCGAGACGCTGGCGCAGGGCGGCGACAAGGTCCGTTATTTCGAGGGCACGCCGATTCCCAGCTCACTGCTGCTGGTCATCGTCATCGCCATTGCCGCGCTCAATGGCGCGATTGGCGATGCACTCTGGTTCGGCGTGATCCAGATCGGTCCGGGGCAATTCCATCCGCTGGTGCTGATGTTTGCGGTATCCGGCTCGCTGATGATCAGCCGCACATTGCATATCCCCAAACCCTGAACGCGGCGCCCGCGGTTTTGAGCGGCCCGGCCGCGTGCGTCCGGACACGCTTTTCACCATGAGAAATTATTTCTCTTCCCCTTCGACTAGCCCGCCTTGTGGTGCAACATGAAAAGAAACCACGCGTGCAAAAGTGAGGAGCGTACAAGGTGGACTTGTCGAATCTGCTGATTCCGGCTGTGCTGTTCTTTGCCTTGGGCTTCGTCGCCCAGGCGGTCAGATCCGACCTCAAGTTTCCGCCGGAGCTTGCCAAGGCGCTGTCGATTTATCTCCTCGTCGGCATCGGCCTCAAGGGCGGCATCGAGCTCTCGCACGCCGACTTCGGCGACGCGCTCAACGCGGTGACGGCGGCGCTGGTGCTGGGCTTCAGCCTGCCGATTGTCGCCTACCTCATTCTGCTCGCCGGCCGCCTCGACAAGCTCAATGCCTCGGCGATCGCCGCGCACTACGGTTCGGTGAGCGCCGGTACCTTCCTCACCGCGATCGCCTACCTGAACGCGCAGGAGATCGCGTACGAGTCCTACCCGGTCATCATGCTGGCGATCATGGAATCGCCCGCGATCATCGTCGGCCTGCTGCTGGCGCGCTTTTCGCGCAGTTCCGAGGCTGGTGAGGACGATGCGCGCGAGAACCACATGGGTGAACTGATGCGCGATGCCTTCACCAACGGCAGCGTCATGCTGCTGTTCGGCGCCATGGTCATTGGCCTGGTAGTGAAGCCCGATTCGCTGGCGACGATTACGCCGTTTTTCAGCACCCTGTTCATGGGCGTGCTCTCGCTGTTCCTGCTGGAAATGGGCATGGAAGCGGGCAAGCGCATTTACGAATTCCGCCGCGCCGGCCTGTTCCTGGTGTCGTTTGGTGTGGTGATGCCGCTGATCGGTGCAACCGCCGGGATTCTGGTCGGCCATTACTGGCTCGACTTCAGCGAGGGCGGGGTGCTCCTGGTGGCGGTCCTGGGCGCGTCCGCTTCGTACATCGCCGTGCCTCCGGCGATGCGGCTCGCCATCCCCGAGGCCAACCCATCCTTTTATCTGACGCTTTCGCTGGGCGTGACCTTTCCCTTCAACGTGCTTGTCGGCATTCCGCTTTACCATTACGCCATTGCCCGACTCGCCGCCTGATTGCCATGATTCAGCGCTACCCCATGAAACTCATCAACATCGTGGCCAACGTCGCCCTCGAGGACCGCCTGGTGGGGATCGCCGACAGGCATGGGGCGTCGGGTTATACCGTGTTGGAGGCGCGGGGGGCGGGGAGTGCAGGTCTGCAGACCGGGATGCTCGAGGGTGAGAGCAACATCTTGTTCATGCTGGCGGTGCCGGAGTCCAAGCTCGACGAGGTTCTGGCCGATGTCGAGCGCCTGATGAAGCGCGGCCACCACCTCGCCGCCTTTGTCACCGACACCGAGGTCCTGCGACCGGACAAATTCAGCGCTTGACGGCCTGCGGCGCGAACAGCTGTTCCGCCTCGTCCATCACGAAATTGAGGAAGGCCTGCGCCACCGATGAGAAACGCTTGCCCTGGCGGTGCACCACATACCAGTGGCGCAGGATCGGGAATCCCTGCACGTCGAGGATCACCAGGCGCTCGAGCGCCAGTTCCATCTCGAGGGTGTGGACCGAGACCACGCCGAGCCCGAGCCCGGCCTGTACCGCCTGCTTGATCGCTTCGTTGCTGCTCATTTCCATCGCCGTGGTCAGCCGTGTGCCGGCTTCCTCGAAGAAGCGTTCGACGGCGATCCGCGTGCCCGAGCCGATCTCGCGGCTGATGAAGGTTTCCTGATTGAGACGCGCCAGCGGAATGCCGGACGCTTGCGCCAGCGGGTGGCTGGGCGCGGCGATCACCACCAGCGGGTTCTCCATGAAGGGGTGGGCCACGAGATCCGAGGGTTCGGGCGGACGGCCCATGATGGCCAGGTCCTTGTCGGTCTCGTGGAGCAGTTCGAGGATGTGCTCGCGGTTGCTGACGTCGAGACTGACCTTGACCTCGGGGTGGCGCTGGCAGAATGCCGCCAACAGGCGCGGAGCGAAATAGTTGGCGGTGCTGGCGATGGTGATGTTGAGCTGGCCACGCCGCACCCCGCGCATTTCCTCAAGCTCCAGCTGCGCCTCGTGAACCTGGGCGAGGATGCTCTGGGCGTGGCTGTAGAGCGTGCGGCCGGCGTCGGTCAGGTGGAGTTTTTTGCCGATCTGGTCAAACAACGGCATGCCGGCCTGCCCCTCGAGCTGGCGGATCTGCATCGAGACGGCCGGCTGCGACAGGTGAAGCGCTTCGGCGGCGCGGGTGTATCCGCCCAGCCGCGCCGCTGCTTCGAATACCTGCAATTGCCTGAGGGTGATGTGCATCCAATAATCATAACCTATGGTTATGGATTGCATCATCAATATGAATTGTTAATTATGCTACTGGGCGGATATGGTTACGGTCCGTCATGGCCATTATGGGCCGTGGACTGAATAGACGGGAAGCTTTGAACAAGTCCTCTGATACCGGGGGTTTTGTTCAGGGTTTCCTGAGGGCCTGGCAATGCGCAGCGCGGCAGCCGGGTATTAAGGGTTTGGAATTTTTGTCTGAATCAGCAAGCTAAGGAGCAAATAATGGCAGTGAAGACCTATCAGGCCGGGGTAAAAGAATACCGGCAGACCTACTGGATGCCGGAATACACCCCGCTCGATACCGATATCCTGGCGTGTTTCAAGATCACCCCGCAGGCGGGCGTGGACCGCGAGGAAGCTGCTGCTGCTGTTGCTGCAGAATCGTCGACCGGTACCTGGACCACCGTGTGGACCGACCTGTTGACCGACATGGACTACTACAAGGGCCGCGCCTACCGCATCGAAGATGTGCCCGGCGACGACACCTGTTTCTATGCCTTCATCGCGTACCCGATCGACCTGTTCGAAGAGGGTTCGGTGGTCAACGTGTTCACCTCGCTGGTGGGTAACGTGTTCGGCTTCAAGGCCGTGCGCGCCCTGCGTCTGGAAGACGTGCGCTTCCCGATCGCCTACGTCAAGACCTGTGGCGGTCCTCCGCTGGGCATTCAGGTCGAGCGCGACGTGATGAACAAGTACGGCCGTCCGCTGCTGGGCTGTACCATCAAGCCGAAGCTGGGTCTGTCCGCCAAGAACTACGGCCGTGCGGTGTATGAGTGCCTGCGCGGCGGTCTGGACTTCACCAAGGACGACGAGAACATCAACTCGCAGCCCTTCATGCGCTGGCGTCAGCGTTTCGACTTCGTGCAGGAAGCCACCCTCAAGGCCGAGAAGGAAACCGGCGAGCGCAAGGGCCACTACCTGAACGTGACCGCGCCGACACCGGAAGAGATGTACAAGCGTGCCGAGTACGCCAAAGAAATTGGCGCGCCGATCATCATGCACGACTACATCACCGGCGGCTTCTGTGCCAACACGGGCCTGGCCAACTGGTGTCGTGACAACGGCATGCTGCTGCACATCCACCGTGCAATGCACGCTGTGGTCGACCGCAACCCGCACCACGGTATTCACTTCCGCGTGCTGACCAAGATTCTGCGTCTGTCCGGTGGTGACCACCTGCACACCGGTACCGTCGTCGGCAAGCTGGAAGGCGACCGCGCGTCCACCCTCGGCTGGATCGACCTGCTGCGTGAGTCCTTCATTCCGGAAGACCGCAGCCGCGGCATCTTCTTCGATCAGGACTGGGGTTCCATGCCCGGCGCGTTCGCTGTGGCGTCCGGCGGTATCCACGTCTGGCACATGCCCGCACTGGTCAACATTTTCGGCGACGACTCCGTGCTGCAGTTCGGCGGCGGTACGCTGGGCCACCCCTGGGGCAACGCTGCTGGCGCGTGCGCCAACCGCGTGGCGCTCGAGGCCTGTGTGCAGGCGCGTAACGAAGGCCGTGACGTTGAGCGCGAAGGCAAGGAAATCCTTATTGCCGCTGCCGCCAACAGCCCCGAGCTCAAGATCGCCATGGAAACGTGGAAAGAGATCAAGTTCGAATTCGATACCGTCGACAAGCTGGACATCGCGAACAAGTAAGCAGGATTCAGGGATCGGGATTCAGGATTCAGGGAAAAAGGCGCGGCCAAGCCGCAGCCTCTTCCTGGCCCCTGATCCCCCGACCCCTAACCCCTAACATTTGAAAGGAAATACATCATGGCTGTTCAAGTTTACAAAGCCGCGACCAAATACGAGACCTTCTCCTATCTGCCGGTGATGACGGCTGATCAGGTCCGTCGCCAGATCGCTTACTGCATTAGCCAGGGTTGGAACCCGTCGGTTGAGCACACCGAAAAAGGCACGGCTGCCACCAGCAACTACTGGTACATGTGGAAGCTGCCCTTCTTCGGCGAGCAGTCGGTCGATGCCGTGCTGGCCGAGCTGGATGCCTGCCATCGCGAGTTCCCGGACCATCTGGTGCGTTTCGTCGCGTATGACAACTACGCGCAGAGCCAGGGCATGTCCTTCGTTGTATACCGCTAAAAACGGCTCGGCGGCGGTATTTCGATACCGCCGCTCTTAAGCAGCAGCATCTCAAGTTTTGTTTGCTGAGGTCGCGGTTGCCACTCCGATGAGTGCGAAGCCGCGACCTCAACAAACCCGTTAGATTCGAGGTAAGTGATGACACTAACCACCGACAGCACCGCCACAGCGAACCTTTCCGGCCGCGAATTGGCATTGAAGCGTCGCAAGGCCATGGCCCTGCATGGCAAAGCCGGCGTGGCCAAAACCGCGTCTGTGATGTCCAGTCGCCCTGCTGCAGCGCGCCAGGCGCCGCAAGCGGCAAGCAGTCAAAGCGCGAGCCGACCGAGTTCGGCGTCCGAAGCCGCCATCATGGCCCAGGCGCGCGTCGCCGCTACCAGCAGCGGCCGCAGTGCCAGCCGTGCGCGGCGTGAGGCGTTGAGCACGGCGGGCAAGGCCGCGCTCAAGCCGACGGCATCGCGACCCAGCGGCCGCGTGCGTCCCAAGACGCAAGCGGAGGCGGGCATGTCCTACGCTGCCAGCCCGGCGGCCGAACCGGCAGCCAAGGGCTGCGGGTGTGGTTGCAACGGCGCCAAAGGCGGCTGTGGCGATACCCAGGCCGCCGCATCGGTGATGCCGGCCGCGGTGGTGTCGTCCGCCTCGAACGTGCCGAAAAAATCGAGCCTGCCGACCGGGCGTGCCCTGGCGCAGGCGCGTCGCGCCGCGCTGTCGCAGGACGGCAAGGCCGGCCTCAAGCGCGTGGCCCAGGCCACCAAGATTGCGTCGTCGATGCCCGGCCAGGATTGGCAGGCCGCGATCACCAAGGGCGCGACCGGCCGTCAGAAGGCCATGCAGCGTCGCCTGGTGCAGTCGCTCGCGGGCAGCACCAAGTCCGCCAAGGAAAGCAGCCGTCCTGCGGGCCGCATGCGCGCCTTCCTGGCGACGCCTGCAGGGGCCGTTCCGCCCAAGGTCGAGGAAGGTCATACCCTGGCCGGCCACGAAGTGACCGGCACCATGGTCGAGCGCAGCAAAAAGGTGACGGGCAACGAACCGGGTTCGTGCCGCGCCGTGACCGGGACCGAGTACGTCGGCAAGGAGCAGTACGAGATTCTGTGCAACACGCGTCCTGCCCCGGCGCCGACCAAGGTTGGCGTCAGCCACACGCTGGGTGAGCGCAAGGTCACCGGCACCGAAGTCGGCCGCGCCACCAATATGACCGGCAATGAGCCTGGCAATTGCCGCGGCATCACCGGTACGGAGTACCTGGCCGCCGAGCGCTATGACGAAATGTGCCCGGCCCGCCCGGCGCCTGCGCCCGCGAAAATCGGTTTTGCCGAGACGCCCAAGGGCAAGGTGGTGACCGGTACCTCGGTGCTGCGTGCTGAGGGCGTCACCGGCAACGAACCGGGTTCGGACCGCACCATCACGGGGACGGATTACGCTGTCTCGCGTCTGCGCGATACCGCGCCGGAAAAAGTCGCGGTCAGCCACACTGCTGCGGGCAAGCCGGTTACTGGCACCGCCCTCGGCCATACCAACAAGCTGACGGGTGACGAGAGCGGCAGCTGCCGCGCCGTGACCGGCACCGAATACCTGGCCCAGGAGCAGTTCTCGGCAGTCTGCAACACGACTGCACCGGAATCGCCCCGCAAGGTCAGCGTGATGTCGTCGCGCGGCAACCAGCCGGTGTCCGGCAGCGAAGTTGGCCGCTCGAACAAGGTCACCGGCGACGAGCCGGGTTCCTGCCGCAGCATTACGGGCTCGCAGTACTACACGTCGGAAAGTTTCGGCGCGCTGTGCGATACCGCTTCGCCGCAAAAGGTGGCGACCATGCGTACGCTGTCGGGCCGGTCCTTGACCGGCACGGAGGTTGGCCGCAGCCCAAAGGTGTCCGGTGACGAGATGGGGGGGTGCAAGCCCGTCACCGGTACGGAATATATCGGTGCAGACCAGCAGCAAGCAGTCTGTGCCGTGAGCACCCCCGTTGCGCCCGTGGCCAAGGTCGCGGTCGACCAGACCTGGCGCGGCCAGTCGGTTACCGGCTCCTACGTCGGTCGTTCGGGCCGGGTAACCGGCGATGAGTCGGGTGGCTGTTCGCCGATCAGCGGCACGCCTTATATCGGCCGCGGCCAGTTCAACGGTTTTTGCGAGGCCCCCGCGCTGCAGGCGCAGGAAGCGCTCATTCGGACCAGCGCACTGATCCCGGCAACGGCCGTGACCGGTGACCGTCCCGGTTCGGGCGGTTCGGTGATGACCGGCGACGCGCGCGGTGCCTGCGAAGTCATCAGCGGCACGCCTTACATCGGTGTCGACAACGCAACGTCGCAGTGCGCGACCAGCGGACGCTTTGTTGCGCGGGGCCGCACGCAGATCGAAATGTCGCGTCCGCCTGCGCCGCAGGATTTCAGCATCAGCACGCCTGCGCGCGCCGCGCAGCTGAGGCAGTTCAATGACGTCACCGGTTCGGCATTCAGCAGCGAGCGGATCACCGGCCCGGTCAACAAGGCGGACGGCCTGATCACCGGCACGCCGGAGTTCCGTCATCGCGATGCCACGGCCTCGCAGGCAGCGATCGCCGTGCAGCTGGCGGCGACTGAAACCGCCTTGTCGGCGGCGCAGCGCCTCACCGGCGAAGGCAGCCAGGCCGGTCGTTCGGTGACAGGCGACGCCTGGAATGCGATGAGCAAGGTGACCGGCACCGAGGGCCCCTCAAGCCTGTCGCGCAATCCTTCCGAACGCGGCGAGCCGCGCGGCATGGGCATGAACGCGATGCGCTTCCGCGAGGTGGTCGAGCATCCTCCCGTGCCGGACAGCCGCATTACGGGTTCGTCGGGCAACACCGGCAAGGGATCGCTGGTGACGCTCTCGGGCGGCGCGCGCGGCTAAGGATTGAACGATGAATACGCGTAAACGACTTGCTGCGATGCATTCTGCCGGATACCTCCGGCAGGGCGCGGAGTCGTCCGCGAATCAGGCGTGCGTCATCGCATCGGGCCAGCGCTGCGAGCATGCGCTGGTCGATCCGGAACTGAATCGTCGCCTGTATACGTATGAAAAGCAGGTGCGCGGCCGCTTTGCGCCGATCGTCGACACGCTGAAAACGCTGTCGGCCTTACAGCATGAGATGGATTTTGTGTCGCGCGCCCAGCGCGTGGCGGAAGACAAACTCGGCTATGGGCTGCCCAAGGAACTGCTGGAGAACGCCTGGGTGAACGGGCTCGATCTGCGGGCCCTGCATTCCTACTGCATTTTCCGCAGTTTCAAGGAGTGCATCGATATGGCCGAATCCGACCAGCAGCCGTGGCGTGAGCGGATGCTGATCGACGCCGAATTCATCCGCTCGTGCGGTTATCACACGATTGATGTCAGCCCCTGCGCCGACGGCCGTCTACAGGGTCTGCTGCCCTTCGTGTTCCGCATGGCGCCGAACGATGCGGTGTATGTCAAGGCGTATGCCGGCGCGCTGTTTGATGTCGAGGGCGATGTGGCCGACTGGACGCATCGCGAACTGGAACGTCTTGCCGGTTTCATGCCGGGCGGCGAGTCCGGCAATTACCTGAAGATCGCGGTGTATCACTACAGCACATCCAATCCCTGCCAGGAGGGCTGTGCGGCACACGGCAGCAACGATGCGCTGGCCACGCAGGAAGCCGCCGATCGTCTCGCCGAACTGCGCGCGGCCGTCGAGAACACCTACGGTCACGGCGCGGCGCCGGACACGCTGCTGATCGGCATGGATACTGATACCGATGCGATCCGCGTGCACCTGCCTGACAGCGAGAGCGGCAATTGCCCGATGCGCTTTGTCGAGAGTGCGTCGCTCTTCCGCGATACGCTGGGAATGGACGCGCAGAGCGCGCGCAACGCCATAGAAGCGGCGGTTGTGCGCGCCGAGAATAGCTGCGGGCTGCAGCCGGGCATGCGCAAGCTGATCGTGCGGCTGCTCGAATCGAATCTGTCGCAGATTGAGTATGTGATCCACCATCACGAAGGCCGCTATTCGGTCATCGGTCATGACGAGGCGTTCATCTGCGCCGGCGAAGCCACGAATTATGTGCAGCTGCGCAACAAGTATTACTACGCCCATCTCGATACGGTCGAGGAAGGTGCGCCCGACATGGATGTCGGCATCAAGATTTTTAGCGGTCTGAATGTCCGTCGTGGGCTGGCAGTACCGGTGCTGGTGCATTTCCATTATTCGTCGCGCGTGCCAGGCTCTCGTGAACGTACGGTGTCACGGTGCCGGCGCGTCAAGGCCGCAATCCAGGGACGCTACCGGCAGCTCCATGAACAGGGTTTGCTGTATTGCCAGATGGCGATCAGCGACCGTCAGGGAAGCGAACGCTGCACGTTTATCGAGGACCTTGCCGGGCAGGCGGGGCACTAGGATGTTGAATCATCTAGGCAGGATTATGAAGGTGGTCGCATGAGGATCATGAAGGTCGAAAAGACCCTGGTATCGACGAACCGGATCAATGGATTCGGTCACCGTCCGCTGCTGGTGGTGCAGGAAAAAGAGGGCGGCACGCGGAGTGTCGCGGTGGACGCCGTGGGCTGCATTCCCGGCGACTGGGTGATCTGCGTGGGTTCATCGGCAGCGCGCGAAGCCGCGGGCAGCAAGGAGTTCCCGTCCGACCTGACGATCGTCGGCATCATCGATCACTGGACCGCGGACAACGCCTGACGGAGCGGATGAATGGAAATCATGCGCGTCAAGGATGAGCTGGTATGCACTCGCCGGGTGCCGGGTCTGAAGACCGCCTCGCTGCGCGTGCTGGAAAGCCAGTCCGGCGGCTTGATGGTGGCATCCGACCCGGTCGGTGTGCCCATCGGCAAGTGGGTGTTTACCGCAAGTGGCAGCGCCGCGCGGTGGGCAATGCCCGACCCGGACGTGACCACGGATCTGACGATCTGCGGAATCATCGACAACTGGGACGCTTAAGGTTTTGGTGTAGGGGCAAGGGAAGACGCGATGACGCGATTGCCCTTGGAATTTAGGAAGTAAGGATTTCATTTTTCAACTTTGTGATAAAGGAGCAACAAAATGGCTGAACGTATGGGTATTGCACTGGGCATGATCGAGACCCGCGGTCTGGTTCCCGCAATCGAAGCGGCTGACGCAATGACCAAGGCTGCCGAAGTGCGCCTGATCGGTCGTCAGTTCGTGGGTGGTGGTTATGTGACCGTGCTGGTGCGCGGCGAGACCGGTGCGGTCAACGCTGCCGTTCGCGCAGGTGCCGATGCATGCGAGCGCGTGGGTGATGGCCTGGTGGCTGCCCACATCATCGCCCGCGTGCACAGCGAAGTGGAAGGCATCCTGCCGACCGCGCCGGGCAACTGATCGTAGTTAATTCGTAGCAAGCGTTAAATTTAGGAGATATGGAATGGCTAGCGTGACTGGTATTGCTCTTGGCATGATTGAAACCCGTGGTCTGGTTCCCGCGATTGAAGCGGCTGACGCCATGACCAAGGCCGCAGAAGTGCGCCTGATCGGTCGTCAATTCGTGGGTGGTGGTTATGTGACCGTGCTGGTGCGCGGCGAGACCGGTGCGGTCAACGCTGCCGTTCGCGCAGGTGCCGACGCATGCGAGCGCGTGGGTGATGGCCTGGTGGCTGCCCACATCATCGCCCGCGTGCACAGCGAAGTGGAAGGCATCCTGCCGACCGCGCCCGACGCCTGAGTTTTTGTCAGGCCGGACGTCTTATTCAGCTATAAAAGTATTGGAGAATTCTCATGGCTAACGTGAGCGGTGTTGCCCTTGGCATGATTGAAACCCGTGGTCTGGTTCCCGCGATTGAAGCGGCGGACGCAATGACCAAGGCGGCTGAAGTCCGTCTGGTGGGTCGTCAGTTCGTGGGTGGGGGTTATGTGACCGTGCTGGTGCGCGGCGAGACCGGCGCGGTCAACGCTGCCGTTCGCGCCGGGGCCGATGCCTGCGAGCGCGTGGGTGATGGCCTGGTGGCTGCCCACATCATTGCTCGCGTGCACAGCGAAGTCGAAAGCATCCTGCCGTCTGCGCCCGACGCCGACGGCGGCGGTCGTGACGGTGAAATCACCTCGACCCGTAGCTGATCCCTGCAACGGATGAGCGTGGATCCTCGCACCCTGGGCTGGCTGTCGCGTGCACTGACGCATGAGATGGCCGCGGTCCAGCAGTATCTGGCGCAAAGCGTGCTCGCGCGCCTCTGGGGCGACTATGCGCTGTCGTCACAGTTGCGCCGCGAAGCCGTCGAGGAGCTGCAGCACGCAGAACGTTTGATGGAGCGGTTGATTGTTCTCGGCATTGCGCCGTCGGCGGGCAACTTGCCGCCGGCGCGGCTTGGCCGTACCGTCGAGGAGATGGTGGCGGCCGATCGGGTGCTCGAGGTCGACGCCGTCCGGCTCTACGAGCAGGCGGTGTTGCACGCCGAGCGGATGCGCGATGCCGACAGTGCCGCCTTGCTCAAGGGCATTCTTGCGGAGGAAATCGCGCATGTACGGGAGCTCGACGACATGAGTCAGGGATCGCATCATGGCTGAGGTGCCGCAGGGCTGGGACGCGCGCGGCAAGCCGCCGATCCTGACCCGGCGGTTTCTCTTCGACGGCTATGGGGCGACGCGCGCGTTTCTCGACGCGCTCGCCGCACTCTCCGAGCAGACCGGGCAGCATCCGCAGAACATCAATTTCGCCAGCAACTATGTGAACATCACATTGGAAGCGGGTGAAACAGGTGAGTTGGGCGCGGCCGAACTCGACCTCGCCGAAAAGATCAATGCACTGTATCTGCAACCGGAAGGCTGAGCATGGCAACCCACATCATTGCTGTCATCAACCAGAAGGGCGGGGCGGGTAAGACCACGCTCTCGATGAACCTGGCGGCCGGACTGGCCCAGCGCGATGACACGCTGGTGCTGGACCTGGATCCGCAGGCGTCATCGCGTCAGTGGGCCAGTCTGGGGAGTGCGCCGTTCCCGGCCACCGTGAAGCAGATCCATGGCAAGTGGGATGCAAAAAGCCTGCACCAGAATTACAAGGCTTACCGGCACCTGGTGCTCGATTGTCCGCCGTCGCTGGAAAGCCATGCCTCGCTGCAAGCCTTGCGGGCCTGCGACGTGGCGCTGATTCCGGTACTGCCTTCACCGATCGATCTGTGGGCCAGCCTGCGTTTGCCGCAGGAGATCGAAGAAGCGAGAAAAACCAACAAGCGTCTTAAAGCTTATCTGGTGCTGAACCAGCTTGAGCCGAAAAGCGCCTTATCCGCGGCGATGCATGATGCCATCGCAGAATTTGGCATTCCGGTGCTCGACACCGGGATACGCCGCCGCGCCATTTATCGCAGTGCCGCACTCGAAGGCGTGTCGGTGTATCAGCTTGGGAGCCGGGGTGCACCGGCGGCAGCTGAAATCGAAGCCATCATTAATGAGGTGATCGCATCATGACAAACTTGAAAGACAAACTGTCCGCCAGCGTACGCCAGGCCAAGGCTGCGCAGTCGCCCGCCGCCAAGACCGCTGCCGCCAAACCCGCTGCCGCGAAGTCGGCACCCGTAAAAAAGGCTGCACCGAAGAAGCCTGCGCCGCGCAAGGCCGCCGCCAAGCCGGCCGCGAGCAAACCGGAAGCGAAGCCGACCCCGCCCAAGCCGAAGGTCACCCGTTCCAGCGGCTCGCGCGAGCAAAGCGGGGTTGGCGCGGGCGTTCCGAACAGCGGCAATGCGTTGTTCCCGGACCGTGTGTGGCCGGACTGAGTCCATTTTCTGCAGGTAATCCGTCATGCGTAATGACCCTTTTTTCCGCACTTACTCGCCGCGCCAGGAAGCCATGGCACGCGTTGCCCAGTCCCAGCAGGAGGCCATGACGCGTCCGGCTTCGACTGCACCCGCGTCCGATCTCCTGGACCAGTACATGGTGCGCGAGGAGCCCTACTATCGTACGGTCGCCGACGAAGTCGAGCTGTATGAAGCCGCGTATTCGGTTCGTATGCCGATGATGCTGAAAGGCCCGACCGGCTGCGGCAAGACCCGGTTCGTCGAATACATGGCGTGGAAGCTGCAAAAGCCGCTGATCACCGTCGCCTGTAACGAGGACATGACCGCGTCCGATCTGGTCGGCCGCTTCCTGCTGGATGCCAACGGCACCCGTTGGCAGGATGGCCCGCTGGCGGTGGCTGCGCGTCACGGCGCGATCTGTTACCTGGATGAAGTGGTCGAGGCGCGCCAGGACACCACCGTGGTGATCCACCCGCTGACCGACGCACGCCGTCAGTTGCCGCTGGAAAAGAAGGGCGAACTGATCGAAGCGCATCCCGACTTCCAGATTGTGATCTCGTACAACCCCGGCTATCAGTCGCTGATGAAGGACCTGAAGCAGTCGACCAAGCAACGCTTCGGCGGTCTGGATTTCAATTACCCCGAGCACGAAGTCGAGGCCGAGATCGTGGCCCACGAGTCGGGGGTGCCGATCGACGTGGCCAAGAATCTGGTCCACATCGGCGAACGCGCACGCAACCTCAAGGGCCACGGCCTCGATGAAGGTTTGTCGACGCGGATGCTGATTTATGCAGGTTCGCTGATCGCCAAGGGCGTCGCCCCGCTGGCAGCGTGTCGCGTCGCACTGGTGCGTCCGATCACGGACGACCCCGACATGCGCGACGCACTCGATTCCGCCGTCACAACCTATTTTTAAGCGGCGATCTCGGGTCGCTGGGCTGGGTGTGGTCGCCACGGGCGGCCGCATCTTCCCTGCCCCCTGAATCCTGCCCCCAGTTCCTGACCATGGCCATCCATCTCGAAGAGTACCAAGAGGTTCTCGATGACCTGCCGACCGACGCGCAGGACGTTCTGCGCGCGTCATGGAACGAGGCGGCGCGGATGTTCTCGTCACGCGGGCTGGACAACTATCTGAAAGGCGCGGTCGCGCTTCATAATCTGGGTCGCGGCGAGGAAATCGTCGTCACCTATATCCAGGAAATGCCGGAAGTCAGCCGCGCCATTGGCGAGGACGTGCTGCCCGACATCGTCAATTTCCTGATGGCCATGGCGTCGAAAACCTCGGGCCAGGTGCTGACGCTGATCGTGGCCACCGCGCCGCTCGCCGCCCAGCGCCTCGGCGACGAACACCTGTTTCGCGCCTATCTGAACGTGCTTGAAATCGTGCTGGCGCAAGCGCCGCGCGGGCTCCGGCCGATGCTCGAAAATCTCGAACGCCTGCTGTCGCAATTGACGCTGGGCGGCCTGCGGCGCTGGGTGCAGTGGGGTGCGCAGGCGTACAAGACCGATTTCGACGGCCAGGTGGGCTATTTTTCCCTGAGCACGCCCGATTCGATGGGCGTGCTTCAGCAGCAGCGCAAAGGCACGCTGTTCGTCGACGTCCAGCGACGCCTGAATATCTACCTGCGCGCCATGTGGGGACGGGATTTCTTTCTGCGCCCGACCTCCGGCGACTATGAAACCCGTGAAGGCCTGAAGCCTTACATCGAGCGCTTCGTCATCTATATTGCCGACGCCTTCGACGACTACAAGCCGTTTGGCGACGACACGCCGGACGAGGCCCGGGTGTCAGGCCTCGAGATCTACCGGGCGACGGCCAACCATTGTGCGGCGCACCTGGTGCACACCGGCGCACCGCTGTCGATGCAGATGCTGAACACCACGCAGATGGCGATCATCGAGGCCATCGAAGATGCCCGCGTGGAAGCGCTGGCCTGCCTGGATTTCCCCAACATGCGCGCGTCGTGGCTGGCACTGCATCCGCCGCTGGACACCAGCGAACCGCAGTCCGTGGGTGATCTGCTGAACCGTCTGGCACGCGCGCTGCTGGACCTGGATTCGAACGACCCGCATCCGTGGGTGCAGGAAGGGGTGCGGCTGTTCCGTGCGGAGACCGATCTGTCATCCAATCAGGTCAGCTGGAATATCGGTGTCGAACTGGCCCATTCGCTGGCCCAGTACCCGTTGCCGGAGTTCAACGTCCGCACCGACGGGCTGCGCGCAATCTATCGCGACGACAACCGCACGGTGTGGGAGTCGGAGGAGTACGACGAGGCCGAGGCGCTGGAAGCGACCTGGGGCGGCAACCAGGTGCGCAAGACCGTCTCGCTAATGGAGATGGTCAACGAGGTCAACAACGAATACGCAGGCGACGACGCGGAAGAAATCTGGGTCCTGGAAACGCCGTTCTACCTCGACCAGGAGGGCGTGACCATCAACGAACTGGAAGGGCGTCCTCCGATTTCGGAGCCCTACCATTATCACGAGTGGGACTACCAGATCCAGCTCGAGCGGCCGAGCTGGGCCACCGTGCTGGAGCGTCATCCGCCGCTGGGCGAACTGGAAGTGATCGAGAAGATCATCACCGACAACAAGCCGGTGATCTCGCGCCTGAAATATCTGATCGAGTCGATGATTCCGCAGGCCATGCAGCGCATTCGCCGCCAGGAAGACGGTGACGAGCTCGACATCAACGCCGCGGTCAGCGCCATGATCGACATCCGCATGGGCATCCAGCCCGATACCCGCATCATGATGCGCTACAAGCGCAACGTGCGCGATCTCGCGGTGATGGTGCTGCTCGATATGTCGGAGTCGTCCAACGACAAGGTGCGCGGCCAGGACTACAGCATCATGGACCTGACGCGTTCCGCGACGGTCTTGCTGGCCGATGCGCTCGATCGCATCGGCGACCCGTTCGCGCTGCACGGCTTTTGCTCGGATGGTCGCCACGATGTCCACTACTATCGTTTCAAGGACTTCGACAAGCCCTACAACGACCTGGTGAAAGCACGCCTCGCGGGACTGAAGGGCTCCTATTCCACCCGCATGGGCGCCGCGTTGCGCCATGCCGGTGAGCAGCTCAAGCTGCAACCGAAGAGCAAGAAGGTGCTGTTCGTCATCACCGATGGCGAACCGGCAGACAACGACGTGCGCGACCCGCAGTACCTGCGCTTCGACACAAAGCGCGCGGTCGAGGAACTGCAGCGCGAGGGCATCACCACTTATGCGCTGTCACTCGACCCGCATGCCGACCAGTATGTGTCCCGCATCTTCGGCGCAAAGAATTTCACCGTACTCGACCAGGTCGAGCGTCTGCCCGAGAAGCTGCCGATGCTCTACATGGGCCTGACCCGATAACTGCATGGATATCACGCTACGTACCTTCGTTTTCATCGACTCGCTGCAGCCGCAGCTGGCGTCGTATCTCGCCACGTCCTCGCAGGGTTTCCTGCCGGTCCCGGGCGACGCCTGCGTGTGGATCGAGGTCGCGCCGGGCATGGCGGTGCACCGCCTGTCCGACATCGCGCTCAAGGAAACCAACGTCCACCTCGGCGAGCAGGTGGTCGAACGCTCCTTCGGTTCGATGGAAATCCACTACCGCAACCAGAGCGAGGTGATGGAGGCGAGCAACATCATCCTGCGCCAGCTCAACACCACCATGGATACGCGGATGGCCTGCCGCATCGCCTGGAACGAGATCATCCGCGGCATGACGCCGGATCACACCACCCTGATCAACCGTCAGTTGCGCAAGGGCTCGATGATCCTGCCCGGCAAGAGCATGTTCATCCTCGAAGTCGAGCCGGCGGGTTATGCCGTCTATGCCGCCAACGAAGCGGAGAAGGCCGCCCATGTCACGCTGGTCGACGTGAAGCCGTTCGGCAACTTCGGCCGCCTGACCATGATGGGTAGCGAGGCAGAGGCCGAAGAGGCCCAGCGCGCGGCCGTGCACGCCATCGAGCAAATCAACCAGCGCGCAACGCGAGAATAAGCGGCCTCAGGCCGACGGTGCCGACGTGTCGGTGACGAGCAGGCCGACGGCATCGATGAACTGGTCGGCGTAATCCGGCGTACCGGGTTTGCCGGTCACGCCCGCACGGCGCAGCTTGCGCAGCACCCGCGGATTGGCTTCGCTTAGCATCACCTGGATGCCCCGCTTGCGCAGTTTTCCGATCACCGCGTCCAGCGTCTGGATGCCGGTGATATCCATGAAAGGCACGCGCTGCAGCCGGATGATCAGCGCCTTCGGGTCGGTGTGCGTCTGCAGCAGCGCGCGCTCGAAATTTTCCACCGCGCCGAAGAACATCGGTCCTGCGATCTCGTAAACCATGATGCCCGCCGGCAGACGCTCGATGCCATGCTGAGCGAGTTCGGATTGCAGCGCCTGAGTGTCCATTTCCTTGGTTTCCACCACCTCGGCCATGCGCCGCAGGAAGTGCAGGATCGCCAGGATCACGCCGACGTTCACCGCAACGACGAGGTCGGCGAATACCGTCAGCAGGAAGGTGATGACGAGGATCGCGCGATCAGCGCGCGGCGCCTTTTTCAGGATGTCGGCGAAGTGGCGCATCTCGCCCATGTGCCAGGCGACGACGAACAGGATCGCCGCCAGCGCGGCGAGCGGTATGTGCGCCGCTAGCGGCGCCAGGAACAGCACCACGGCGACCAGCGTGGCCACATGAACCAGGCCGGCGAGGGGGCTGGTGCCGCCGTTGCGGATATTGGTCGCGGTGCGCGCGATCGCGCCGGTGGCGGCGAAGCCGGCGAACAGCGGCGCGACGATGTTGGCGATGCCCTGGCCGATCAGTTCCTGGTTGGAGTCGTGGCGCTGACCGGTCATGCCGTCGGCGACGACCGCAGAGAGCAGCGACTCGATCGCGCCGAGCATGGCGATGGTGAACGCCGGGCCGATCAGCAGGATCATCTGCGTGAGCGAGAGATCGGGCAGGGTGATCGGCGGCAGGCCGGCCGGAATGCCGCCGAAGGCGGTGCCGATGGTCGCCACGCCCGGCGGGTCAAAGGCGACGTGGACCAGAGTGGCCACGACCATCGCGACCAGCGGTCCGGGGATTTTCGACAGGCCCCAGATGCGCGGCGAATAGACCACCAGCAGCAGGCTCAGCACCGCCAGCGCGGCGGTCGGCCAGTGTGCCTCAGGCAGCACCTGCAGCGTGTGCCAGACCTTTTCGTGGAAATGCTCGCCGGCAACCTTGGGCAGGCCGAGGAAATAGTCCCACTGGCCGACGAAGATGATGACGGCGATGCCGGCGGTGAAGCCGACGATCACCGGCGCAGGAATGAACTTGATGACGCTGCCCATGCGCGCCAGTCCCATCAGCAGGAGGATGATGCCGGCCATCAGCGTGGCCACCTGCAGTCCGGCGATGCCGTATTTCGCGGTGATCACCGAGAGGATGGCGATGAAGGCGCCGGTGGGCCCCGCGATCTGCACCCGGCTGCCACCCAGCAGCGAGACCAGCCCGCCGGCGAAGATCGCCGTGTAGATGCCCTGTTCGGGCCGCGCGCCCGAGGCGATGGCAAACGCCATCGCAAGCGGCAGCGCCACCACGCCGACGACGACCCCGGCAGCGATGTTCGATAGCCACTGGCTGCGCGCAAACAGCCCGGCGCGGTGGGCTTCGAGGAGGGCGATCATGCGGGCTTTCCTTTCGGGCGTGTTGACACGCAATGCACATAGGACGAGCATATTATTATCATTTCATTGTAATTTAGCAATCGCTTATGGAACTCAAGACCGCCCGCCTCACCGTATTGCTCGACCCGGCCAAGAAAGCGGCCTTCGAGCAGCTGTGTGCGCAGCAGGACGTCACGCCGTCGCAGGTGGTGCGGCGGCTGATCCGCGAATACCTGGAGTCGCACGGCGTCGAATGGCAGCCGAGCGGCGCGCGCAAGCCGGCCGCGGGCCGCAAGGTCCGCTCAAAGGGGTAGGGGCTGAGTCCGCCGGGACGGAATGCCGCGCGCAGCGCGCTGCGCGGCGGCGGGGTTTACAGACGCACGTCGACTTCGGGCTTGTTCGACATGACTTCGATCGAACGCTCGAGGTCGATCTGCGCCGTATTGGTGTTGGGCACGTTGCCCAGACGCTCGATCAATTCATCCTGCTCGAGTATTTCGCGCCGGCCGTCAGCATGCTGCAGATAGGCGGCCCAGGGCACGAACTTGGTGAGCGGGAAATTTTCGCCGGCACTGGGCGAGATGTCGATGTTGATGCCGGCGAGAAACACCAGGTTGCGCCCGCTCATCGCTGACGACTGCACCAGGCTGCGGAAGGTGCGGTCGAACTCGACCATCGTATTGGCGCACGCCGCGCTGAGCAGCGGGTGCCTGGAGGTCAGGATCCACGGCATCGGCGCCAGCAGGTTGTTCTCGAGCTGGTCCTGCAGCGGATCCAGATAGCCGCCCTTGTGGCGGAAGTAGAAATCCTCGGCCGCGAGATGTTTCCCGATGGCGGTGCTGCCGGTCTGCGGCCAGGTGTCGACACCGAGGCGCGCGACCAGATGGCTCGATGCGGCGAAGATGTGCCCGGTGCTGCGGGTCGACAGCGGCGGCGGCAGTTCCTCGCCGAGTGCGTCCTGCACCAGATTTTCGAAAATGAGGAACAGGCCTTGCGGGCGCGGGCTCGCGAACAACTGATAGTCGACGAGCACGGCGAGCTGGCCCTCGTGGCGCAGCAGGCGGATGTTTTCGCAGGCGTAGTCGTATTCTGTCTGGTACCACTCGATGATGCGTCCGATCTTGCCGCAGCTGCAGCTCAAATGCTCGTTCTCCGACTGCAGACGACGGTAGACGCCGAATTCGCCGTTGTCCGGGTCGTAGCCGACATGGCTCGCCTGCAGCAGCAGCAGGTCCTTGCCGTGATCGGCGTGCGGACCGTGGCGGTCGACCGACACGATGCCGCCGACGCGGCCGTGGTTGAACGGAAACGCGCCGAATTGCTTGGCGATAAGGATGATCGGAAACCCCTGGCTCTCGTCCGAGCAGAATGCGCGCGACGGCATGATCTTGCCGGGCGTAAACCCCAGTGAGAGGCACCAGTTGTAGAGCTTGGGAACGAAGTTGGTATAGCACAGCATCCGACCGTCGAGACGAAAGCTGTGGAGGGCGCTGGCGATGCTTGCGCGGTGGGAAAACATGGGGTTTGCGTTTAGTAGAAATGGACTTGTTGCTATAATAGCAAGCTTTTTAAATCAACCGCCTGACTGGATGCCGTCGGCGCCGCCGCGGCAGTCACACAATGAATCCCAAGCTTTACCGTTTCCTGCCGTTCTTGCGCTGGTTTCCGCTCAAGGGCGACGACGTCAAGATCAACTTTCTCGCCGGTCTGACGGTTGCGCTGGTGCTGATCCCGCAGTCGATGGCGTATGCGCAGCTGGCGGGACTCCCTGCTTATTTCGGCCTGTACGCGGCCTTCCTGCCGGTGGCGATCGCGTCGATGTGGGGGTCGTCCAACCAGCTGGCGACGGGTCCGGTGGCCGTGGTCTCACTGCTCACAGCGTCCTCGGTCGCCACGCTGGCCGCGCCCGGCAGCGACGAATTCATCGCGCTCGCGATCATGCTGACCTTCCTCGTCGCGCTCATCCAGCTCGCGCTGGGCGTGTTCAAACTGGGCGTGGTCGTCAACTTCCTGTCGCATCCGGTCATCGTCGGTTTCACCAATGCCGCCGCACTCATCATCGGCCTGTCGCAGGTGTCGAAGATTCTCGGCGTGTCGATGCCGCGCAGCGAATCCTTCATGCACGACATCATCGGCGTATTTCGCCAGGTCGGCGACACCCACTGGCCGACCTTCGCGATGGGTGTGGGCGCGATGCTGCTGATGTGGTCGATGAAGAAATACACGCCCAAGTTGCCGGGCGTGCTGGTCGCGGTGGTGCTGGCCACGCTGATTTCGTGGGCGGTCGGTTTCGAGCGCAATTCGAGCGCGACGCTCGAGCAGGTGGCTGCCCCCGAACTTCGGACCCAGGTCGAGCGAGTGGTGCAGGCGGTCGGCGAAGTCGATCGTCTCAACCGCGAGATCGCCGCCAAGAACGAGGCGCTAAATGCGGCGGTCAACGCCGGCGATAGCGTCAACGCCGTCAATCTCGAAGCCGACGTCGCGCTCGCGCGGATCGCGCTGCGCAATGCCGAAGAAATCTCGGGCACCGAGCGCAAGACGCTGCGCCAGATTCCGGTGGTGCGTCAGATCGATGACGCGGGCGCGACGCTGGCGGTCTACCCGGCTGGTCTCGCGCCCGCCGGCGCGAAACTCGACCGCACCACCTACCGCATCAGCAAGGTGAGCGAAGACGGTTTCAAGCTCATCGGCGGCGGTGAAGTCGTCGGCAGCATACCTGAGGGCCTGCCCAGCATCAGCGTGCCCACGCTGGACATGAGCAAGCTGGGCGCGCTGTTCTCGGCCGCGCTGGTGATCACGCTGGTCGGCTTCATGGAAGCGATTTCCATCGCCAAGGCGATGGCGGCCAAGACCAAGCAGCGCCTCGACCCGAACCAGGAATTGATCGGCCAGGGCCTGGGCAACCTCGCGGGCAGCTTCTCGATGTCCTATCCGACCTCCGGTTCGTTCTCGCGCTCGGCGGTAAACATGAACATGAAGGCGACTTCAGGCCTGTCGGCAGTGTTCACGGCGCTGCTGGTACTGGTCACCTTGCTGTTCCTGACGCCGCTGCTGTATCACCTGCCGCAGGCCGTGCTCGCCGCGATCATCATCATGGCGGTCGGCGGCCTGGTCAACATCGAGGCGGTGAAGCACGCCTGGAAGGCGCACAAGCACGACGGCGCCGCCGCCATCGTCACCTTCTTTGCGACCATCTTCTTTGCGCCGCATCTCGACAGCGGCATCCTGGTCGGCGCCGGCCTCGCGATCGTGCTGTTCCTGCTGCGCACCATGAAGCCGCGCGTCGCGCTGCTCGGCCGCTACAGCGACGGCACGCTGCGCGACATCAAGGTCAACCCCGACCTGCCGACCAGCGAGCACATCATGGCGATGCGCTACGACGGCTCGCTGTATTTCGCCAACGTGTCCTTCTTCGAGGACACCGTGCTCGAAGCGCTGGCCGAACGGCCCAACGTCAAGTACGTGCTGATCGTCGGCGATGGCATCAACCAGATGGATGCCTCCGGTGAGGAGGTCGTCCACCATCTGGTCGAACGCCTGCACGAGAACGGCATCACCCTGGTGTTCTCCGGACTCAAGAAACAGGTGCTGGACTGCATGCGGCATACCCGCCTGATCGAGGCGGTCGGCGAGAACAACATCTTCGCCACCGTGGATCAGGCGATCGCCTCGATCTATGAGCGCCTCGGCGACGCGGCCCGCGACGATCTCTTCTGCGCAGTGAAGCCGGCCGCTGCCTAGGCGCGTCGAGGAAGGCGAACATGGAAATCAACTCCATCACCAAGAAGCTGCTGTTCAACACCGTGCGCGTCGATACCGTGCTGGAAGATGGCAGCGAGGGGTCCGGCACCGCCTTCGTGGTCAGCCACACGCATCCGCGCGGCACCAACACCTTCATCGTCACCAACCGCCATCTGGTCGACGGCGTGCGTCGCGGCGGTCTGGTGTTCACGCAGAAGCGCAACGGCCAGCCGGTGTTCGGCCAGCGCTTCCAGCTCAATATCGACGACTTCCCGCACGCCTGGTTCCTGCATCCCGATCCCGAGGTCGACCTCGCGATCATCCCGATGCGGCCGCTGGAGCAGGCGGCGAACGACCAGGGCGTCGAGCTTTATTACCATGCGATCGACAGCCGTCTCGCACCCGACGCCGCGACCCAGCGTGGGTTCGACGCACTGGAGGATGTGCTGTTCGTTGGTTACCCCAGCGGCGTGTGGGACCAGACCAACCTGATGCCCATCCTGCGCCGTGGCACCACCGCGACGCCGATGGCGCTCGACTTCGAAGGCCGCAAGGAATTCCTGATCGACGCGGCGGTGTATCCCGGTTCGAGCGGCAGTCCGGTGTTCGTCTACCAAACGGACGTGATGCGCCCAGTACAGGGCAGCAGCAAGAAATTCCTGTTTGCCGGTGTGGTCGCCGCGGTGTTTTTCCGCGAGGAAGCCAACCACCTGGTGCCGGCACCGGTGCCGGCCAACAACCACGGCCTGGTGATGGGCTCGGAAATGATCGACCTTGGCCTCGTCATCAAGGCCGAAGCCGTGCTTGAAGTCATCAACGCCTATCTCGGCAAATGGGCAGAGTGATCTCGCCCCCCAATCCTGACCGACTGAGAACGCCATGCAAAACAAGATGACCTATCCGGGATTCCATCAGGATTCCCACGGCATGACCACGCTGTCGCGGGTCGTCCTCGATGCGTGGCTCTTCGGCATCCTTCCGGAAACGGAAGACTGTGCCGGATGGGACCTGCAGCGCATGCAGAAACTGATGGGCGAGGTCGAACAGGAATGGGACAAGTACGGCAGCTTGCCGAGTTTCCTGCCGCCCGAGCTGCGTCAGCGCCATGCCGAGCTCTATGAAAAGGCGACCGAGCGCGCCAAAGCGCGCGGCTGGAACCCCGAGCTCGGCGACGACGAGTAAGGCGCTCGCCGGGTCAGGCGGGCGCGCGATCGTACCGGTTGGCCAGCGTCTCCAGGGCCATGGCCTTGCTGAGGAAAATGTTCTCCCGGCCCAGCGCCTCGTCCAGCCCGGAACGTGCCAGCGCCTCCCGGACCGGTTTCTTCAGACCCGATAGCATCAGCGTCACACCGGCCCGCTTGAGGTCGGTCGCGAGCGCACGCAGCTTTTCCTCGCCGGTGGCATCGATCTGGTTGATGCCGTTGCCGATCACCAGCACCGCCTTTGCCTGCGGAAACTGGCTGATCGCCTTCATCACCGCCTGCTCGAAAAAAGCCGAATTGATGAACACCAGCGAGGCGTCGAAGCGCAGCGCCACGTAATGCTCGCTGATCGGCGGCAGGTCGTGGCTCGCGGCACCGGCGAGCGTGCCGTCCCGGGTCCGCCCCAGCACTTCGCTGCGCGGCTGCATCACGCCATGCAGGAACAGCAGGATGGTCAGCACCACACCGACCAGCACGCCGCTTGCGAGCTGCGGCGCCATCACGAGCGTGGCGACGAAGGTGAGTAGACCGACCACGCCGTCGCTGCGGCGCACGTGCCACGAATGGCGCAGCGACTTGAAGTCGATCAGGCCGAATACCGCGCTCATCACGATCGCCGCCAGTACCGGCTGCGGCAGGTGATAGAAATACTCGGTCAGGAACAGCATCACGATGACGACGCCGATCGCGCTGATGATCGCGTAGAGACCCGTGCGCGCACCGGATTTCGCCGCCACCGCCGAGCGCGAGAACGAACCCGATACCGTATAGGACTGGAAGAAGCTGCCGACGATGTTGGCCAGGCCCTGGCCGATCAGCTCCTGGTTGGGGTTGAGCTTTTCGCGGCTCTTGGCGGCCAGCGCGCGCGAGATCGAGGTCGCTTCCATGAACCCGATCAGCGCCATGATGAAGGCCGTGCCGAGCAGGCCGCTCATCACGCCGAGATCCATCGCGGGGATCGTGAAGCTGGGCAGACCGGCGGGGATGTTGCCGACCACCTGGCCGCCGCCGGAGAGGCGGAACTCACCGTCCTTGATGCCGACGAAGCGCCAGGGCGTCACGCCCAAACCGGATTCGCGCGTGGCCTGATAGCGCACCATGCCGTCTGCGCCCGTGACGGGTTCGAGCGCGTAGCGGAACACGGCCACCCGCTGGCCGTAGAGCTGCTTTTTCAGGCTCTGCTCCTCGCCCAGCAGGCGCAGTTCCTCCGCTTCCAGCGAGTAGTCGTGCGCGTCGGTCTTGGCCAGCGTGGCGATGCGCTTGCGCACCTCGCCTTGGGCGGTCTTGTTGCGCGTGAGCGCCGCTTCGAGTTCGGCGAATTGCGCGTAAGCCGCGCGCGCGTCGGCATCGACGATCTGCTCAGGCGCGACCAGCGCCGTCTTCTCGAAACCGACGGCTGCGCTGATCACGGTGCCGAGCACGACGACCGCGAGCACGCCCGGCAGCCTGGGCAGCCATTTCTTCAGGAGCGACATCACGACCAGTGTGCCGACGCCGAAAACGATGGTCGGCCAGTGCGCCAGCGGCAACTGCATCACCACATGCCAGAGGTCGCGCAGGAACATGTCCGAGCGCGGCATCGGCACGTTGATGAAGGTGTTGAGCAGCGACAGGCCGATGATCAGTGCCGCGGCATTGGTGAAGCCGTTGATCACCGGGTGCGAGGCGAGGTTGATCAGGACCCCCATGCGGAACCCGCCGAGGGCGAGGCGCAGCACGCCGACCATCAGCGCGAGCGTCATCGACAGCGCGATGAACTCGTCGGTGCCGCGGCTCGCCAGCGGTTCGATCGCGGCGGCCGACATCAGCGAGAGCAGCGCGACGGGGCCGGTGTGCAGGAAACGCGAGGCGCCCCACATCGAGGCGATCATCACCGGCAGGAAGGCGGCGTACAGGCCGTAGACCACTGGCAGGCCGGCCAGCGTCGCATAGGCCATCGATTGCGGGATCAGGATCAGCGAGACCGTGATGCCGGCGATGAGATCGCTGCGCAGGGACTCGCCTTGCAGCGGAAACCAGCGCAGAAAGGGAAAAAGACGATTCAACATGGGTGGAAAACAGTCAAAAAAAGCAATCCTCTCATGCCTGCGCAGAGGCATGAGAGGGGATCGTTAGCGGGAAAGATCAGGCTGCGCGGCTGGCAGCACCCGGCGTCTCGGATGCTGTGCGGGCGCGGGTGGCCGCCTCGGCCGGGGCGACCAGAACGATCGGCACGGGAATGGTGTCGCGCCGCACGCTGCCTGTCAGCAGGCTGCGGCCCAGATAGCCCGTTTCATTGCAGATCAGGAACGCCACGTCGGCGCGTTTGCGCAGCGCATGGACCAGCGCGGCGGGCGGCTCGCCGACCAGCAGGCTCAGTTCGGTATGGATGCCGGCCGCCGCGAGCGCTTCCCGGTGGGGGGCCAGCAGCCGCTCGGCTTCGTTCGCCGACTGGAACGTCAGGACGCGCAGGCCGTGCCGCAGGCGGCCGCAGGTCTGGATGACATATTGCATGACGTCGTCGGGCAACTCGCTGCCCAGATACAGGCCGACCTGGGGGCCGGTGGCCGCGGACGCGCGCGGCGCCTGCTCGGCAACGGGCACCGCGCTGCCCGAGAGCGCCCGGTCCTTTTGCTGTCGGGTGAGGTATTCGCCGGCGTTGGCGTGGGCGAGGGCGTTCAGCATGCGCTGGATGTCCTGAGTCAGTTTCATGGGGGGCTCCTGTTCAGATCGGGTTCTAGCCTACCCTATGCACGGGCCGTGCCAGCGAGTTAAACTCTTAAATATCAAATGGATAGCGATATTCAGCGATTTTTCCCTGGCACCGGACTGTTGCATGATGTAGCGACACCTGTTGCAAGTGTTGTAATATGCAACATCCTGTCAGCCGGCTTTGCCCATGCCCAGCCTCCGCAACAAAATCCTGCGCACCTACGGGTTTTCCAAGCTCGTCATGCTGGGCTTCGCCGTCGTCGTCTTCGTCGACCTCCACTACCTCAATCGTCAGATCGAGGCCGGACAGGTGATCACCGATTTCCGCGAGGCCACGCTGGAAATGCGCCGCGACGAAAAAAACCTGTTTCTTTATCGCGATTACGCCGGTCTCGACCAGTTGCTGATGCAGATCGACGCCAGCCGCAAGGCGCTCGTCGACAACCGGGAAATCTTCGCGGCGATCGGCGGCATGGCGATGCAGCGACGCCTCGAAGCGCTCATGCAGCGCTACCGTGCCGAACTCGCGCGCTATCCAAATCTCGGCCAGGCGGAGCAGGCCGTGGCGCGCGGCGTGATTCGCGACCTTGGCCACGACCTCGGCGAGGCGTCGGACGAATTGTCCCGCGGCGAGCGCCAGCTGCTCGTCGAGGCCACGCAGCGGGCGGCGCTGCTGTTGTTGCTGGCGTTTGCCGGCGTGGTCGCGCTGGGCCTGGCCGGCGGACTCTTTCTGGTGCGACGGGTGGTGCGGCCGCTGCGTGAACTCGAAACCGGCCTGCGCGCGATCGACGAAGGCCGCGCGCGCGCGTTGCCGATGTCTGCAGGCGATCAGGAAATCCAGTCCTTCGTCACGGCGTTCAACGCCATGCTGAAGCACATGCGCCAGCAGCAGGATCAGGCCCGCCGCAACGAAAAGGCGGCCGCGCTCGGCGTGCTGGTGTCCGGCGTGGCGCATGAGCTCAACAATCCCCTGTCGAACATTTCCACGTCGGCGCAATTGCTGTTGGAAGAAGACGCGGCGGGCGACCCCGAAATGAAGCATCTGTGGCTGACGCAGATCGACAGCGAGACCGAGCGTGCGCGGCGCATCGTTCGGCGACTGCTCGACAGCGTGCGACAACCCAAGCTGCACCGGCAGCGCCTGTCGCTCGCCGATCTTGTCCAGTCCTCGCTGGCGCTGGTGAACCGCCAGCTGCCGGCGGGGGTGCAGGTGTGCGTGGGCACGATGGCCGAAATCGAAATCGAGGTCGATCGCGAGCGCCTGCACCAGGTCTTCATCAACCTGATCAAGAACGCTGCAGACGCCGGCGCCAAGCACGTCACGGTGAGTGCACGCGCGGAAGTCTGGGATGTCGAATCCGTAGACACCGCACTGCTGATCGGCGACCCCGCGATGATCGCGGAGTCCGAGGCGGTGGTGCGGATCACGGTGGAGGACGACGGTCCCGGCATCCCCCTCGAGCTGCGCGAACACATCTTCGATCCCTTATTCACCACGCGGGTCAGCGGCGAGGGCACCGGTCTCGGCCTCTACCTCGTCGAGGAAATCGTCAGCGAGCATCAGGGCTGCATCGTGCTCGACGCGCCCGCGAGCGGCGGTACGTGTTTCTCGATCTGGCTGCCCGGCCCCAAGGACATCAACGCATGAGCCAAACCCGCATTCTCCTGATCGACGACGAGACGATCGCGCTGACGAATCTCACGCATGTCCTGCAGCGCGAAGGCTATGCAGTCACCGCGTGCAAGGATGGCGAATCGGGTCTGGCCGCGCTGCGCACGACCGACTTCGACCTGGTGCTCACCGACCTCAAGATGCCCGGCATCGATGGCATGGAAGTGTTGCGCGAGGTGCACACCCGCTATCCCGGTGTGCCGGTCATCATGATCACCGGCCACGCCTCGCTCGACTCGGCGGTCGAAGCGATGAAGGCCGGCGCCTACCATTACCTGGCCAAGCCCTTCCGGCTGGCCGAGGCGCGCGAGGTGGTACGCGCCGCGCTCGAGTTACGCCGGGTCAAGCGTGAGAACCAGGACCTGAAACTGCGCATTGAGCAGCTGCAGAATCCGCACACGCTCATCACCCAGGATCTCGGGATGCAGCGGCTGCTGGAAACCGCGCGCCAGATCGCCACCAGCGACAGCAGCGTCGTCATCCATGGCGAGTCGGGCACCGGCAAGGAGCTGCTCGCGCGCTATATCCACCGGAGCAGCCGACGCACGGAAGGCCCCTTCGTCGCATTCAACTGCGGCGCGCTGTCGGAGGATCTGGCGGCGAGCGAGCTGTTCGGCCACGAAAAAGGCGCCTTCACCGGCGCGCAGGCACGCAAGCTCGGCCTGTTCGAAGCGGCCAACGGCGGCACGCTGTTCCTCGACGAAGTGGCCGAGCTGCCGCCGTCGGTGCAGGTCAAGCTGCTGCGCGTGCTGCAGGAGCGCGAAGTGTTGCGCGTCGGCGCGGTCGAGCCGACGAAGATCGACGTGCGCGTGCTGGCGGCGAGCAACCGCGACCTCCGGGAAGCGGTCGAGGCCGGCCACCTGCGCAACGACCTCTATTTCCGTCTCAACGTGGTGACGCTCTCGCTGCCGCCGCTGCGCGAACGGCGCGACGACATCCCGCTGCTCGCCTACTTTCTGCTGCGCAAGTTTGCGGTGACGATGGACCGCCCGGTCGAGGAAATCACCCCGGAAGCGCTGCAGCGCCTGGTCGAGTACGACTATCCGGGCAACGTGCGCGAACTGTCCAATTTCGTCGAGCGCGGCGTCGCGCTGGCGCAGGGCAGGGCGCTCGGCGTCGAGCATCTGCCGCAGCACCTGGGCCGGCTGACCGTGCGCGTGTTCGCCCCCGAACTGGCGGCGGCGCCCGCCACGCTGGAAGCACAGGAAAAGGCCCACATTCTGCAGGCGCTCAAGCTGGCCGGGGGCAACCGCAGCGAGGCGGCGCGCATGCTCGGCATCGACCGCGTGTCGTTGTGGCGCAAACTGAAGAAGTACGGAGTGAACGAGAAGTGATGCCGCCCAATCCGAATCCCGGCGCGACCCCGGCAGTGATCGCCGAGGCCGTATCGATCCTGCGCCGTGGTGGCGTCGTCGTCTTCCCGACCGAGACCGTCTACGGCCTCGGCGCCGATGCCCTCAGCGTCGCCGCGGTGCGGCGGGTGTTCACCGTTAAGGGACGGCCGGCCGATCATCCGCTCATCGTCCATCTCGCCGCGGCCGATGCGCTGGACGACTGGGCGCGCCAGGTTCCCGACGCCGCCCGCGAGCTGGCGCGCACCTACTGGCCGGGGCCGCTGACCCTCGTGCTGCCGCGTCGTCCGCACGTGCCGGATGCCGTCACCGGCGGGCAGGATAGTGTCGCCCTGCGCGTGCCGGCGCATCCGCTGGCCTTGCCGCTCATCGCCGCCGCGGGCGCCCTGGTCGCGCCCTCGGCCAACCGCTTCGGGCGCGTCTCGCCGACCACCGCGGCGCACGTGCGGGACGAACTGGGCGACGCCGTCGACCTCGTCATCGACGGCGGCCCCTGTGCGGTCGGTGTCGAGTCGACGATCGTCAGCCTGCTCGGCGCGAAACCGGTGCTGTTGCGTCCCGGCGCCATCGCGCCGGCGCAGATTGAGACAACGCTCGGCGAGACGCTCGGGTTGGGCGACGGCGGGGTGCGCGTCCCGGGCGCGCTGTCGGCCCACTATGCGCCAGCCACCCCGCTCGAACTGGTCGAGCGCAAGGATCTCGATGCGCGCGTCGCCCGTCTCGCCGAGCGTGGCGTGCGGCTCGCCGTGCTGCGTCCCGGCGATCCCCCGCCCGCCCTGCCGCCGGGCGTGCAATGGATGCCGATGCCGGGCGAGGCTGACGCCTATGCGCGTGCGCTCTACGCGACGCTGCGCGCCGCCGACGTCTTCGGCCACGACGTCCTGCTCGTCGAGATGCCGCCCGACCGCCCTGCCTGGATGGCCGTGCGTGACCGTCTCGGACGCGCCGCGCGCACCTTCGCGGCGGCCGATGGCCCCACAGCGGAACGCGGCGATCGAACATAAGGGCACTTCTATAAATTCGATTTCTGTCATTGCGAGCGCAGCGAAGCAATCCAGAATCGTTGATATAGCAACGATCTTTCTGGATCGCCACGTCGCTTCGCTTCTCGCGATGACAATTTATAGAAGTGCCCATAAATAGGGGCATCGACGCCGCCCCCGGTGGTTGGATCCTGCCGCGTCGGTTAGTCCGCTGCCAGGTCGTAGCGCCGCCGCGCCGCCGCGATCGCGACTTCCTTGCCGGGGAACACGTTCTCCGGCTGCAGCAGGTCGAGCAGGCCGGTTCGGGCAAACGCCTGCGCCACCGGCGTCTTGAGGCTGCTGAACATGAGCGTGACGCCCTGCTGGCGCAGCCGCAACGCGAGTTCGCGCACCTTGTCCTCGCCCGACGCATCGAGCTCGTTGATGCCGGACGCGATCACCAGCAGGCCGCGCGTCTGCGGAAAATGCGCCAGCACTTCAAGGACCGTATCCTCGAACGCGGCGACGTTCAGGTAGTTGAGCGAGCGGTCGAAGCGCATGGCGACGAAGTTGCGCCCGAGCGGTTCCAGCTCGGCGCCGTCCATGCCGCCCACGCTGCCGTTGGACTTGCGACCGACCACGGTCGCGCGCGGCTTCATGGTGCGAAGCAGGAACAGGGCGGCCGTCAGGGCCATGCCCACCAGGATGCCGTTGGCGATGTCCGGCGCGAAGGCGAGCGTGGCGGCAAAGGTGACGAGACCGGCGACCGCATCGCTGCGCTGCACCTTCCAGGCGTGGATCAACGGCGTCACGCGGATCAGCCCGAACACGGCCATCATCACGATCGTCGCCAGCACCGCCTGCGGCAGGTGATAGAGGTGCGGCGTGAGGAACAGCAGCACCACGACGACGATCAGGGCGCTCACCACCGCGTAGAGACCGGTCTTGGCACCGGCACGGGCGGCCACCGCGGAGCGCGAGAAGGATCCGCTCACGGCGTAGCTCTGGAAGAAGGCGCCGACGATGTTCGCCAGGCCCTGTCCGACCAGTTCCTTGTTGGCGTCGATGCGCGCATGGCTCTTCGCCGCCAGCGCCCTGGACACGGCGGTCGCCTCCATGAAGCCGATCAGCGCCATGACGAAGGCGGCCGGGAGCAGCGCCAGCATGATGTTCCAGTCGAGCGTGGGGACCTGGAAGGCCGGCAGGCCCTCGGGGATCCTGCCCACCACGTCGCCGCCGGCAGCGAGCGTCGCCTTGCCGTCCTTGAGATTCTGGAAGCGCCATTTGCCCTCGAGCGGCGCGGCGCCTGCGGGCAGCCGGTCGGCCCGGTAGAACCGCATGCCGTCTGCGCCGGCCACCGCGACCAGCGGCTGGGCATGGATTTCCAGGCGTCGCGCGTTGTTTTCCTTCTTCAGGTAATCGACGCGCACTTCCAGCACCTGAATCTCCGCCCGCAGCGCCGCCAGCGCGGTAGCGGTCGCGTCGGCCGCTTCGGCCTCGCGCAGGGCGGCACGCCTGCCCGTCGCCTCGGCGGAGAGGTGCTTCACTTCGTTGTTCGCGCCGGCGAAAGCCGCGATCATGCCGCGCACCTCGGGGTCCGCGATGCGCTCCATGCTGGCGATGGAAACCCGTTCGTAGCCGATCGCCGCGCTCACGGCCGTGCCGAACACGACCGCGAGCAGGACCGCGGGAACCTTCGGCAGCCAGCGTGCCAGCAACCACATCAGGAGGCCTGCGCCGACCGCGAAGGCGATTGCCGGCAGGTATGCCTGGTCGGCGCGCTCGAGCAGAGCGGCGACGTCGCCCGCGAAGCTGCCGGTGCCGGGGTTGGGCATGTTCATGATGAAGCGCAGTTGCGACAGCCCGATGATGAGCGCGGCGGCATTGGTGAATCCGACCAGGACCGGGTGCGACACCAGGTTGACGATGCCCCCCAGCTTGAAGGCGCCCATCAGCAGACGCAGCACGCCCACCATCAGCGCAAGCAGGATGGACAGGGCGATGAAGTCGTCCGATCCGGTGATCGCGAAGGGCGCGATCGCCGCGGCCGACATCAGCGACAGCATCACCACCGGCCCGGTGTGCAACAGGTTGAAGTTGCCGAACAGCGCGCCGATGACGACCGGCAGCAGGGCCGCATAGAGGCCATAGACGACGGGCAGGCCCGCGAGCAGCGCGTAGGCCATGCTTTGCGGGACCAGCACCAGGGCGACGGTGATGCCGGCGACGAGGTCGGCACGCAGCGTCGCCCCGGACATCGGAAACCATCGCAGGAAGGGAAGCCAGGTGTGCAGCGGAGGCGACATGCGCATTTCCTTGAAGGGGCGGCGTCTGCCGCGGTGAGATGCATTATGCGATTCGGGTTGATATATGAAAAATGAATTATCGATATATAGATCATAGATATTTATCTATGTAAAATAGGTGCCCATGGCCCAGCCCACCCTACGCCAACTGCAGGTTTTCGAGCGCATCGCGCGCAGCCAGACCTTCAGCCAGGCCGCGCGCGAACTGCATCTCGCCCAGCCGACGGTTTCGATGCAGATGGCGCAGTTGCAGGCGGTCGTCGGCACGCCGCTGTTCTATCCGGTGGGCAAGAAAATGCACCTCACCGAAGCCGGCGAAGTCGTGCTGACGACGGCGCGCAGCGTGCTCGACAGCATCGAGGCGATGCGCGCGCGCCTGCTCGCCCTGAAGGGACTCGAGGCGGGGCGCCTGCGTCTCGCCGTCGCGACCTCAGCGAAGTTCTTCGTTCCGCGTCTGCTCGGGCATTTTCTGCAGCAGCACCCCGCGATCGAACCCGCGCTGACCGTGACGCAGCGCGACGTGCTGCTGCGCCGCATGCGGGACAACCTCGACGATCTCTACGTCTTCAGCGTGCCGCCGAGCGCGCCGGATCTGGCAGTCGAGCCCTTCATGGCGAACGAGCTCGTCGCCATCGCGGCGCACGATCATCCGCTCGCGCAGCGCCGCGGCGCGGTCAGCGCGGCCGAACGCTGCAGCTATCCCATCCTGCAAAGAGAGTCGGGATCAGGCACCCGCACCCTGATCGAGCGCTTCTTCGCCGAGCAGGGCATCACCGTCCAGCCGCGCATGGAACTCGGCAGCAACTTCGCCATCGAGCAGGTCGTCGCGACCGGCGTCGGCGTGTCGATCGTGTCGCGCACCATGCTCGACGGCCTGCATCTGGGCGACGAGATTCGCGTGCTCGACGTCGAGGGCCTGCCGTTGCGCGGACACTGGTACCTGGTCTACCTGAAGTCGAAGGCCGAGCTGCCGGTGGTGAAGTGCTTCCGCGAGTTTATTCGCCAGTTCGCGCACGATGTGCCGGGGCAGGGCGCGGCGACGACCACCCGCCCTCGCCGTTCTGCCGCCGGGCGCTCGAAGGCCCGCGCATGACGAGGGAATGCGGATAATGCGCGCTGCTCGCCGGTTATCCCCGTTTCCACATGACCCCGTACGCCGCCACTGCCATGATCTTCGACACCCACCTCCAGCACTTCGACCGCGACGTCATCGCGGCCTCGCATACGCAGCCCATCCTGGTCGACTTCTGGGCCGACTGGTGTCCACCCTGCAAGGCGCTGACCCCCGTGCTGGAGCGGGTTGTCGCACATTTCGGCGGCCGGGTGCGCCTGGCCAAGGTCGAGGTCGACGAGGGCGACAACATGAAACTCGCCGGCCGCTATGGCCTGCGTGGCTTTCCCACCGTGCTGCTATTCGTCAAGGGCGAGATCGTCGGCCGCTTCGCCAGCGCCAGGCCCGAGCACTGGGTGCGCGAATTCATCGTCGGGCACGCCGGCATTGAATAAGGCACTGTGGGTGTTCGACACCAACGTGGTGCTCGACCTGCTGCATTTCGACGATCCGGCTGCGCGCCCCTTGCGGCAGGCGCTGGAAAACGGGCGCGCGCGCTGCGCGGTGACGGACGCCACGCTGGACGAGTGGCGACGTGTGCTGACCTATCCGGAATTTGCTTTGGATGCGGTGCGGCAAGCCGAACTGTTTGCGCGCTATGCATCGCTGTCCCTGCCCGCTGTGCCCATCGAGGCAAACACCGGTATGCCGCGCTGCAGCGATCCCGACGACCAGAAATTCATCGAACTGGCTGCTGCTACCCACGCCCAGGGGCTGCTCAGCAAGGATCGCGCCGTGCTCAAGTTGCGCCGCCGCTGCGCCCCGCGCTTCCGGATCATGACGCCGGCCGAAGCGGTGCGCTGGCTGGACGCCACGCCGACCTGACGCGCCGCGTCAGCCTGCATTTTGCGGCTGGAAGCGCCGGCGATAGTGGGCTGGAAGCCGCGGCGTTCGAGCCAGCGCAGCAGCGGCACGCGCAGCGCACTGTCCTCGCCCGGGATCAGCATGGGTGCCGCATGCAGGTTGCGGGGGAAATCGGCTCCCAATGCATCGAGGACCGAACGGGCTGCCAGGAAGCTGATACCGCAATCGCCCAGCGGGTGGCTGTAGCCCTTGATGTCCATGTTGGGAGGCGGCGGGCGGTCCGCCAGCACCATGTCGAGGCGGTGGATCGAGAGATCGGCGGCCAGTTGTTCCAGTCGGTCCTCCCGGCACACCAGCTTGACCGGATCGGCCAGGGTCAGCGCGGGCGCCAGCAACTGGTAGGCGATCGCCTTCTGCACGGCGTCGGCGATGCCGACGCGGAAGGGATGGACGCGCGCGGCGAGTCGGTTCTGCAACGCCTCTTCAAGGCTCGGCGCCGACGTGGAAGATTTCGTCGGCGTAGGTGAGCGCGGTGCGGCCGGCGTCGGTCAATTCGAGCCGGCGCCCGCTGCGGCGGAACAGCACCACCCCGATACGCGCCTCGAATGAACTGATCTGGCCGGACAGGGTCTGCGGCGTCAGGTGCAGTTTTTCAGCGGCGCGGTTGATCGCCCCGGTCTTGGCGACGGTGCGGAAGTAGTGCAGGTGCTTGTAATTGAGCATGGTGTTAATCGGTTCGATAAAATCGAACAATAGCAGTATAAAAATCGAATTTTATTGTTTGTTTCCTGTCTGTATCCTGTGGCCTGGCTGTAAAAAGGCTTTATCCTTCGTTCCAAGGAGAACCTCATGAAGGCTATGTCATTGTTAAATATTGGTCTATCTTCTGTCGAATCAACGGGATAGGGTATTCATGAAAGCGGAAGAATTTCGGCGGCTGACGGCGGAGCTTGAGAAGCTGACACCGCACCAGAAACAGATACTGACGGATCGGCTGCGTGCGACGGGTCAAGCTCAAGTTGCGCAGGCGCTGATTGAAAGCCGGGTGGGCACGGCACCGATCTGTCCGCATTGCAGCCACGGTCAAGTCTCGCGCTGGGGCAAGGTCTCCGGGCTGCAACGCTATCGTTGCGGCGCGTGTCACGCCACCTTCAATGCGCTGACCGGGACGCCGTTGGCGCGTTTGCGGCTCAAAGACAAGTGGCTGACCTACGCGCAACAGATGACCGAAGGGCAAAGCGTGCGCAAGAGCGCCGCTGCCTGCGAAGTGCATCGCAACACCTCTTTCCGCTGGCGTCACCGCTTTCTCGAACTGCCCAATACCCAACGGGCGACGCTGCTTTCGGGGATAGCCGAGGCGGATGAAACGGTCTTCCTCGAATCGCTCAAAGGCAAGAAACGCGGGCTTCCTCGCGCGCCCCGCAAGCGGGGCGGCAAGGCCAGCAAACGCGGCCTGTCGGACGAACAGATTCCGGTGCTGATTTGCCGGGATCGCGCGGGAGGTACAGCTGACTTCGTACTGGAGCGCGCGGACAAAGAGCATATCAGTGCCGTCTTGAAACCGCTCCTGGCCGCCGCCGCCATCCTGTGTACGGACGGCGGGCGCGCATTGGGCGCGGTCGCGCGTGAGATGGGTATCGTTCATCGACCGGTGAATCCGGCTCAGGGGATACGCGTGATCGCGGGTGTTTACCATGTCCAGAACGTCAACGCCTACGACAGCCGGCTCAAGGAATGGATGCACCGATTCCATGGGGTCGCCACGCGCTATCTGGCGAATTATCTCGGATGGCGAAGGCTTATCGAACGCTCGCATAATGCCCCGCAGCCGCGCACCGTTCTGCTCGCCGCCCTGGGAATGAACCACGATCAACAGTTAACAGTGACATAGCCCTCATGAAACGTATTGTTCTGTTCCTCGCCACCAACATGGCCATCGTGCTGGTGTTGTCCGTCACCATGCGCATCCTGGGCGTCGAGCCCTATCTCACGGCAAATGGGCTGAACCTGACTTCGCTGCTGATTTTTGCCGCGGTGATGGGCTTTGGCGGCTCGTTCATTTCGCTGGCGATTTCCAAATGGACGGCGAAGAAATCGATGGGCGTGCGGGTGATCGAGGCGCCATCGAATTCGACCGAATTCTGGCTGGTCGACACCGTGCGCAAATACGCCGCGGATGCGGGCGTCAAAATGCCGGAAGTCGGCATTTTCGATTCGCCCCAGGTGAACGCCTTTGCCACCGGCATGAGCAAGAACAGTTCCCTGGTCGCCGTTTCCTCCGGCCTCTTGCAGCAGATGACGCGCGAAGAAGCCGAAGCCGTGCTCGGGCATGAAATCGCCCACATCGCCAACGGCGACATGGTGACGCTGGCGCTGATCCAGGGCGTGGTGAACACCTTCGTGATGTTCCTCTCGCGCGTGATCGGTTATGCGGTGGATAAACTGGTGTTCAAAACCGAGCGGGGTACCGGCCCGGCCTTTTTCGTCACCATGATCATCGCCGAACTGGTGCTCGGCGTGCTCGCATCGATCATTGTCATGTGGTTCTCGCGCAAGCGCGAATTCCGTGCCGACCGCGGCGGCGCCAGCCTGGCCGGACGCGGCGCGATGATCGCTGCGCTGGAGCGCCTGAACAGCCTGCATCCGGCACCCCTGCCGGAGAAAATGGCGGCCTTCGGCATCAGCGGCGGCGGTGCATCCGGCATCAAGCGCCTGTTCATGACGCACCCGCCGCTGGAAGAGCGTATCGCTGCACTGCGCGCGGTGCAGTGAAAGCACGCGTGTGGCCGCACAGCCTTGCGGGTGGTCCGTGTGTGAACTTTTAACCTTTGAGGGAATCGCCATGAACAAACCCGGACTTTTCGCCGCGGCCGCCCAGTTCGCGCCCCGGCTCTTCCAAGTGCGCCGCCGCACCTGGATCGCCGTCGGCGTGGGGCTGCTGGTGCTGTTCGGACTCCTGATCTGGGCCGCCCTGGCGCTGGTCGGCTGGTTCTTCGGACAGGCGCAAAACTGGATGGGCGCCGCGCCCGACGCGGCGCGCGGGGCCATGGAACAGGTGGAGCAGGTCGTGCCCGGCGTGCGCGAGAAGCTGGGCGAGTTCGTGCCCGGCCTCAAGCCTTCGCAGCCGCCGCGCGACGTCTCCGGCACGGATGCGGGCCCGGTGGCGCGCTATCCCGGTCTTGCGCGCACCTCCTGGCAGCGGGAAGGCAAGCAGGTCACGATTGAATACGAAGGCGAGGCCGACTACGCTGCGGTGCTCGACCACTATGCCAGGGGGTTCGCCGCGCAGGGCTACGCTCAAACCGTGTTGTCTGCGCAACCTGATGCCGAGACGCACGAATATACGAAAGGCGACGAGCGCATTATCTTGAAAATCGCGAAACTGCCCAAGGGCGCCGTCAGCGCGCGCATCGAAACGCCCCTGCAATGAATGACAACCGAAACTTGATATGGACATGAATTCCGCAATTTCCATCGGCGAACCCTGGATGTGGGGTGCCTTCATCGCCTTCGTGCTGGTCATGCTGGCGCTCGACCTGTTCGTGTTCGGCGGCAACAAGGCGCACAAGGTCAGCGTCAAGGAAGCCGCGCTCTGGTCGCTGGCCTGGTTTTCGCTGGCGCTCGTGTTCAACGCCGGCCTGTGGTGGCATCTGAACGGCACGGTGGGGGCGGAGATCGCCGACAAGAAGGCGCTGGAATTCTTCACCGGCTACCTGATCGAGAAATCGCTGTCGGTGGACAACGTGTTCGTCTTCCTGCTGATCTTCACCGCCTTCCACGTCCCCGCCGAATACCAGCGCCGGGTGCTCCTCTACGGCGTGCTGGGCGCCATCGCCATGCGCGCCATCATGATCCTGGCCGGCGCCTGGGTGGTGCGGGAATATTCCTGGGTGCTCTACATCTTCGGCGCCTTCCTGGTCGTCACCGGCATCCGCATGCTGGTGATGGCGGAAAAGACGCCCGACCTGGAGAAAAACCCGGTGCTGAAGTTCGCCCGCCGGCACCTGCGCATCACCTCCGAGTATCACGGCGAGAAGTTCAGCGTGATGAAGGACGGCGTGCGCTATTTCACGCCGCTGTTCCTGGTGCTGATCATGATCGAGGTCACCGACCTGGTGTTCGCGGTGGATTCCATCCCGGCCATCTTCGCCATCACCACCGACCCCTTCATCGTCTTCACTTCCAACATCTTCGCCATTCTGGGCCTGCGCGCGCTGTATTTCCTGCTGGCCGACGTGGCGGACCGCTTCCATCTGCTTAAATACGGCCTGGCCATGGTGCTTACCTTCATTGGTACCAAGATGCTCATCATGCCCTGGTACCACGTGCCGGTGCAGGCCTCGCTCGCCATCGTGGCCATCTTGATCGGATCGAGCGTGATTGCCAGCCTGATCGCCACGCGCAAGAAAGCGGCGTGATGCTTCCGCGTTTGCTCGGTGTCGTGTTGCTCGCGGGCGCCCTCGGCGGATGCGCCGAGCCGCCTACAGTAACGCGGACAACGAGCAGTTGAAGGCCTTGCTGGCGCAAGACGTGCCGATCTACGACATCCGCCGGCAGGCGGAATGGCGATCGACCGGTGTGGTGGAGGGTAGCCACACGCTGACTTTCGTGGATGCAGGGCACCACCAAGCCTAGCCGGCTGATCGAACTCGCGGCCCCCTGATTGTGTTCCCTCATGATCATGATGGCCGTCTTGTAACTACCTGGCACGCTCGATCCACGAACTCGCCGAAGCACTGAAAGGACCCGCATGAACAGCAAACCCGAACGCGATGTAGAAAAAAACTACCCCCTGCCGGAATTCATTGCGAAGTTGCGGCGCCTTGCCGATGCGCTCGAACAGGGCGAACGCTTTGAAATTCAGATCGCAGGCGAAAGAATTTCGGTGCCGGCGCGGGCGATATGCACTATCGAGCATGAACGCGAAGGCGCGTCGGAGGAAATCGAGTTTCAGATCAAATGGGAGAACCCGCAATGAACCCCGAACAGCAGAAATCCATCCTCGCCATCGCCCTCTACGCCGCCTTCGCCGACGGCGCCAAGCACGACCGCGAGCGCGAGGAAATCCGCCGCATCGCCGAGTCGCTGGGCGGTTCAGACACCCCCGATCTCGCGCGTCTCTACCAGGACGTGCTGCTCAAGCGCATCAGCCTGGATGCCGCCGCCGCCGCGTTGCAAGACCCCGGCGAGCGTCAGCTGGCGTATGAAATGGCGGTGTGCGTGTGCGACGCCGACGGTCGCCAGAGCGAGGCCGAGCAACGCTTCCTGAACGCGCTGAAAGCCCTGCTGAAGCTCGATGCAGCGCAGGCCGCCGCCTTCGAGCGCGAGGCCGACGTCATCGTCGAACTGTCCGAGGCCGCGGCACCCGCCGCCGTGGCAGGCGCCGCTGTCGCCGCTGCACCCGGCCCAGCGGAGTCGTTGGCGGCCAGGCCGCCTTACGAATCCGGCGTGCCCCTTGCGGGTGCGGTGGTGGCGGCGCAGCCGAACGTGACCGAGGCGGAGCTGGACAAGTCCATCCTCAACTACGCGCTGATGAACGGCGCCTTGGAACTGCTGCCGCAGTCGTGGGCGTCCATGGCCATCATTCCGCTGCAGATCAAGATGGTGTACGGCATCGGCAAGGCTCATGGGGTTCAGCTCGACCAGGGCCACATCAAGGAATTCATCGCCGCCGCCGGGGTGGGGCTCACCTCGCAATATCTCGAACAGTTTGGTCGCAAGTTGCTGGGCGGCCTGCTCGGCAAGGCCGCCGGCAAGACCTTCGGCAAGGTGGGCAGTGCTGCCACCGGCATGGCCTTCTCCTTTGCCACCACC
>NCIH01000054.1:0-17574 GCA_002281975.1 Hydrogenophilales bacterium 17-64-11
GGCGGCGTGCTGTCGGTGGCGTCGATCATCGGCTTCATCACCCTGTTCGGCATCGCCACCCGCAACGGCGTGATGATGATCTCGCACATCCACCATCTGGTGGAGCACGAAGGCGTGGCGGACGCGGCCGAAGCGGTGAAGCGCGGCGCCGAGGAGCGGCTGGTGCCGATCCTGATGACCGCGCTCGCTGCCGGCCTCGCGCTGGTGCCGCTGGCGCTTGCCGCCGGACAACCGGGCAGCGAGATCCAGGCGCCGATGGCGGTCGTCATCCTGTGCGGCCTGGCCACGTCGACGCTGCTGAACATGATCGTCGTGCCCGCGCTCTACCTGCGTTTCGGCGCCATTCACCGCATACTGGAGGCGGGCAACCCGCCGCACCGGCGCACGACCGAAAGCATCGATCACGCTTGAATTCATCCACCCGGAAAGGAAACCATCATGAAGTCATTCATCCTCTCGCTCACTGCCGCCAGCAGCCTTGCCGTCGCGCTGTCCGTTCCTCCCGCATTCGCCGACGCGGGCCACGGGCCGCAGCACGGCGGCGTGGTGCGCGAGCTGCACAACGTGTCCTATGAACTGGTCGCCACGCCCGACAGCCTGACCCTCCACCTCAGTGATCACGGCAAGCCCGTCGCCACCAAGGGCGGCAAGGCAGAGGCCGTGATCTACGCGGGCAACCAGAAAACCACGGCCACCCTGGAACCGGCCGGCGAGAACCTCATGGTCGCCAAGGGCAACTTCAAGGTCGGCGTCGGCGTGCGGGTTCTGATCACGACGACCCTGCCCGGCAAGACCCCGACGAAGGCGACTTTCAATTTGAAGTAAACCGGATGCGCCCGCCTCGTTTCCCATGAACAATCCACGCTCCGCCATCTGGCCAGCTCTGGCTGCGGCCACCCTGTTCGGCGCCAGCACGCCGCTGGTCAAGCTGCTGGTGGGCGAGTTGCCGACCTTGATGCTGGCCGGGCTGCTGTATTTGGGCAGCGGGCTCGGACTGGCTGCGATCCGCCTGCTACGGGATCGCGGCTGGAAGCCGAGCGGGCTTGCGCCCGGCGAATGGCCCTGGCTCGCGGGTGCCATCGTCTTCGGTGGCATGCTGGGGCCGGTGCTGCTGGTGTTCGGCCTCACCCATACCGATGCGGGCGCCGCCTCCCTCATGCTCAACCTGGAGGCGGTCTTCACGGCCGTGCTGGCTTGGGTGATTTTCAAGGAAAATGCCGACCGCCGCATCGTGCTCGGCATGCTGCTCATCGTCGCGGGCGGTGCGGTGCTCGCCTGGCCCACCTCCGGCAGCGAGTCCCCGGACTGGATCGGTCCCCTGGCCATCGCTGCCTCCTGCTTGTGCTGGGCCATCGACAACAACCTGACGCGCCGGGTTTCCGGATCGGATGCCCTGTTTATCGCCGGGGCAAAGGGGTGGATGGCAGGCGTCGTCAACACCAGCCTCGCCTTGTTATTGGGTGCATCCTTGCCCGCCTGGTCCACCGCGAGCGCAGCTATGGCAGTTGGCCTGCTGGGATATGGCCTGAGCCTGGTTCTCTTTGTGCGAGCACTGCGGAATTTGGGCACGGCCCGCACCGGTGCTTATTTTTCCACGGCACCCTTCGTCGGTGCCGCCATCGCCATCCTGCTGTTGGGCGAAGCGACGCCTGCGCCGTTCTGGGTCGCTGCCTCCCTGATGGGGGTTGGGGTTTGGCTGCATCTGACCGAGCATCACGAGCATGAGCACTCGCATGAGCCGCTCGAACACACCCATCCACACGTTCACGACATGCATCACCAGCACGAGCACGATTTCGACTGGGATGGCGCAGAGCCGCACAGCCATCAGCACCGGCATGCGGTCTTAACCCACAAACATCCGCACTTTCCGGACATCCATCACCGCCATGGGCATTGAATCCCCGGTCCACGAAATTCTTGGATGTCTGCGTTGGATCAATGATCGGTCCGTCGTGCGGGTTACGCTGACTGACAGAATCTTTGGCCGGTTGCACGCATCCAACCTGTCCTTCTGAAAGGAGCCGTCCTCAACTCGGCAACACAATCAGATTCCCATCGACCCAAAGGAGTCCGACATGGAAGCCAATCAATCTCGGCAACCGTGGAACAAAGGCAAGCTGGTCGGCCAAAGCCACCACTCAAGCCAAAGGACATCTGGGCCATCCGAATCGGCATGGGTCGAAAAGGCGAATTTGAGGCCGAAGCACTGTCTGTTCCCCAGTCGCCTGGCGAAATCGCCCCATGTTTCTACCCGCCAGTACGCCCGCACGTGCATCAATGGGTTGCCGCCATTGGCCTCGATTCGACGGTCTATGGAACGCACACCATGCGGCGGACCAAGGCAACACTGATCTACAAGCGAACCAAGAACCTAAGGGCCGTCCAACTCTTGCTCGGTCATACGAAGCTGGAGAGCGCCGTTCGATACCTTGGGATCGAGGTCGATGACGCACTGGAGATCTTGGAGCAGACTGAGGTATAGCAGCGGAAGCGTCGGCCGCACGAAGGCCGTCAAGGTACCTTTCGTGCGGCGGCTTTCTGGCCTCAACGGCATTTCTGGTCTGGCCGGTCTGCGGTGTATAGCAGACCTCTGTGGCGCAGTACTTCAACGGCGGCAATGGCCGAACACGAGCCGAACACTACAATTGACCTGGGTTTCTCTTTTTGACCCAATGCAGACAACCCACCACGCCAATACTCGCCTCCTCTCCACCAAAAAAACAGGATCAGTACTGCACCACCGCCGGATCGAGACTGCGCCACAGATACCAGGTGGCGACGGTACGCCAGGGCGCGTGGCGTTCGCCGTGCTGGCGCAGGGCCTTGGGGGTGGGCCGCTCGCCGCCGAGATAATGCAGGGCGACGGCCTTTTGCAGGCCGATGTCGTCGACCGGCCAGACGTCGGGGCGGCGCAGGCTGAAGATGAGGAACATCTCGGCGGTCCAGCGGCCGATGCCGCGCACGTCGATGAGCTCGGCGATGACGGCCTCGTCTTCCATTTTCTTCCAGCGTGTCGGGTCGATACGGCCATCGACGAAATGCCCGGCGAGGTCGCGCAGGTATTCGGCTTTGCGGCGCGACAGGCCGCAGGCGGCGAGCGCCTCCAGTTCAAGCGTGACGATGCGTTCCGGGCTGACGGTCTGCGCGAACCCGGCGAAGCGTGCCCACACGCTGTCGGCCGCCTTGACTGAAATCTGCTGGCCGACGATGGCACGCGCAAGGGTTTGAAACGGATCGCCGCGATTGCCCAGCACGGCATCGGGATAGCGTGCGATGAGCGCGGCCATCACCGGGTCGGCGGCGGCAAGTTCGGTGCAGGCCTGCTGCCAGTAGGCGGGGGGGCGGGATTTCATGTCAAAGCATGCGGGTTGCGCGAATCACGATTCAAAGTCCCTCACCCCCGGCCCCTCCCCCGCTTGCGGGGGAGGGGAGTAGCGCCTCACGCCTCACGCCTCACGCCTCACAGCAGAATGATGTCGTACTGCTCCTGCGGATACGTCGTCTCGACCTGCAGCGACACCGGTTTGCCGATGAAGTCGATGAGTTGGGCGAGACTGCCGGACTCCTCGTCCAGGAACAGATCGATCACGCTCTGCGCCGCGACGATGCGGAATTCGCGCGCGTCGAACTGGCGTGCTTCGCGCAGGATTTCACGCAGGATTTCGTAGCATACGGTCTGCGCGGTCTTGATTTCGCCGCGCCCTCCGCAGGTTGGACAGGCTTCGCACAATACGTGCGCCAGCGATTCACGGGTCCGCTTGCGCGTCATTTCCACCAGGCCCAGCGCAGAAAAACCGCTGACGGTGGTGCGCGTGGGGTCGCGCGCCAGCACTTTCTTCAGTTCGGTAAGCACCGCTTCCTGGTGCTCGGTATTGTCCATGTCGATGAAGTCGATGATGACGATACCGCCGAGGTTGCGCAGTCGCAGCTGGCGCGCGATGGCCTGTGCCGCTTCGAGATTGGTCTTGAAGATGGTGTCGTCGAAATTGCGCGCGCCGACAAAGCCGCCGGTGTTGACGTCAACCGTGGTCAGTGCCTCGGTCTGGTCGATGATGAGATAACCGCCCGACTTCAAATCGACACGCCGCCCCAGTGCCTTGGCGATCTCGTCCTCGATGGCGTGCAGTTCGAACAACGGACGGTCGGCACCGTAATGCTGCAGTTTTTCGACTACGGCCTGGGTGTAGTTCTGCGCGAACTCGGCCATGCGCTGGTAGGTTTCGCGCGAATCGATGAGGATGCGGGACGTATCGCGATTGACGAAGTCGCGCAGCACCCGCAGCGACAGGTCGAGATCCTGGTACAGCAGGCACGGCACCGTACAGTTGCCGCGCGACTGGATGCTGCCCCACAGCCGCCGCAGATAGTCGATGTCGGCCTGCATTTCGGCATCTTCCGCCATTTCGGCCATGGTACGCACGATGAAGCCGCCGGTCGCGTCGCTGGGCATCAATTGGTGCAGTTTCTGGCGCAGCTGTTCGCGCTCTTCTTCGCCTTCGATCTTCTGCGAAATGCCGATGTGGGTTTCCTGCGGCAGATACACCAGGTAGCGTCCGGCGAAACTGATCTGCGTGGAAAGCCGCGCCCCCTTGGTGCCGATCGGATCCTTGATCACCTGCACCATCAGGCTCTGGCCTTCGTGCAGGATCTGCTCGATCTGGCGCTCGGAGTCACTGCCGTGGCGCTCCTCCCAGATGTCGGCCACGTGCAGGAAAGCCGCGCGCTCCAGGCCGACGTCGATGAAGGCCGACTGCATCCCCGGCAGCACGCGTACCACGCGTCCCATGTAGATGTTGCTGACCAGCCCACGGCATTGCGCACGCTCGATATGCAGCTCCTGTACCACGCCCAGGTGCAGCACGGCGACCCGGGTTTCCTGCGGGGTGACATTGACGAGGATTTCTTCGCTCATGGGGTGGCGGATTCGCTCAGACGGCGAGTCCGAAGGCTCTCAATAAAACGGCTGTGTCATATAACGGCAAACCCATGATGCCGCTGTAGCTGCCGTCGATATGTTCGACGAACGCGCCAGCGCGTCCCTGGATGGCGTAGGCGCCGGCCTTGCCGAGGTATTCGCCGGTTTCCAGATAGCGCGCGATGGCGGCGGCATCGAGCGCGGCAAAGCGGACCTGGCTGGATGACAGGCGCAGCTCCTGCCGGCCTTCATGCTGCACCGCCACCGCGGTGTGTACCTGGTGCTGGCGCCCCGACAGGCGGGCCAGCATGGCTTCGGCCTCGGCGCGGCCGGCCGGCTTGCCGAGGATGGCGCCGTCCAGTTCGACCACCGTGTCCGCGCCCAGAACCGGAAAGCGCAGCAGGTGGCGCGCATCCACCGCGCGCCAGCCGCAGGCCGCTTTTTCGGCAGCCATGCGCTGTACGAAATCGAGTGCGGCTTCGTCGGCGCGCGGCACTTCGACCACGTCCATGCGGCCGGAAACGGCACGCAATGCCAGCACATCGAAGGCAACACCGATTTGTTTCAGGAGTTCGCGACGCCGCGGCGATTGCGAGGCCAGATAAATCCGTTTGTCGACCAGCATATTTTCGTTATTCCTCCTCAATCCCGATGATAGGGATGTCCCCTGATGATGCACACCGCCCGATACACCTGCTCGGCCAGCAGCACCCGCGCCAGCGCGTGCGGCAGTGTCAGCTTCGACAGTCCCAGCAACTTGCCGGCACGCGCCTTGACGCTGCCGTCGAGGCCATCCGCCCCGCCGATGACAAATGCCGGGGAAACCCCTTCGGCCATCCAGCCCTGCAACCAGGCAGCCAGTTCGCGTGTCGTCGCCTGCGCGCCGCGTTCGTCGAGCACCACCGGCACGCAGCCGGCGGGCAGCGCCGCAAGGATGCGCTCGGCTTCAAGCTGCCGCGCCCGCACGCCATCCTCCCCCGCCACCCGATGACCGGGTTTGATTTCGGTCAGCAGCAACGGCAGGTCGGGCGGCATGCGGCGCGCATAGTCGTCGTAGCCCGCGTTGATCCAGCCGGGCATCTTGTGGCCGACGGCGATCAGGTGCAGCTTCACTCAGTGGTCGGATTGAATGTGCCGCGCCCGCGCCGCTTCGCCCGCTCCCCACAGTTCTTCCAGATTGTAATGCGCGCGTGCGGCAGGCAGCATCACATGGACGATGGCGTCGCCGAGATCGAGTAGCACCCAGTCGCCGCTGTCCTCGCCTTCCGTGTTGCCCACGTATTCACCGGCTTCCTTCATCTTGACGCGCACATTGTCGGCAAGCGCGCGGGTTTGGCGGTTGGAGGTGCCGCTGGCGATCACCATGCGCTCGAACAGCGAGGTGAGCTTGCCGGTGTCGAGCACGGTGATGTCCTGCGCCTTGACTTCTTCGAGGGCGCCGACGATCAGCTTGATTTTGTTTTCGATGTTCATGGATAGCAATAGAGTTGGTGTTCGTGAATATAGTCGAGCACGGTATCGGGCAGCAGATAACGCACGCTGCCGTGCCGTGCCAGGGTGTCGCGGATGGCGGTGGCCGAAATGTCCAGCGGCGTCATCTGCCGCAACAGCACCGAGCCGGAAGGACCGCCTGCGGCCTGGCGTTGCGAAACTTCGTTTTTCAGCTCATCCGGCAGCGCGTCGGACTGCCGCGGCAGCGCGCCGGCGCGCGCGGCGACCGCAATATTCGCCAGACCGAACAGCCGCCGCCATTCGTGCCAGCTGGTCAGGTCAAGAAAAGCGTCCGCGCCCAGCAGCAGCCACAGCGGCTGTTCCGTGCCCAGTTCGGCGCGCAATTCGGTCAGGGTGTCGACGGTGTAGCTCGGACGCGGGCTCAGCACTTCGCGCGCATCCACCTCGAAGCGCGGGTTGCCGGCAACCGCCCGGCGCACCATTTCCAGCCGGTGCGCCGCTGCGGTGCGCGGTGCGCCGCGGTGCGGCGGCTGCCCGGCGGGAATGAACAGCACCCGGCTCAAGCCGATCGCCGCCGCCATTTCCTCGGCCAGCCGCAGATGGCCGAAGTGGATGGGATCGAAGGTGCCGCCGAAGATGCCGATGGGCGGCATGGCCTTAGCCGCGGACGTGCCCGTCTCCCAGCACCACCCACTTCTGGCTGGTGAGTCCCTCCAGGCCGACCGGGCCGCGCGCGTGGATCTTGTCGGTGGAAATGCCGATCTCGGCGCCAAGGCCATACTCGAAGCCGTCGGCAAAGCGCGTCGAGGCGTTGACCACCACGCTCGCCGAATCGACCTCGCGCAGAAAGCGGCGCGCGCGGCCGTAGTCCTCGGTGACGATGGCGTCGGTGTGCTGCGAACCGTGGGTGTTGATGTGGACGATGGCTTCGTCGATGTCGTCGACCACCTTGACCGCGATGATGGGGCCGAGATATTCCTCGACCCAGTCGGCGTCCACCGCGGCTTTCAATTTGTCCGCTGCGATGCCGGCCCCCTGCAGGATCGCCAGCGCTTCCGGGTTGGCGCGCATTTCCACATCTTTGGCAGCGAGCATTTTTCCGATCTCCGGCAGCACCGCCGCGGCGACGCCGCGCGCCACCAGCAGCGACTCGGTGGTGTTGCAGGTGCCGTAGCGCTGGGTCTTGGCGTTTTCGACGATCTTCACCGCCTTGGCGAGGTCGGCGCGGTCGTCCACATACACGTGGCAGTTGCCGTGCAGGTGCTTGATCACCGGCACCCGCGCCTCGCCGGTGATGCGCTCGATCAGCCCCTTGCCGCCGCGCGGCACGATAACGTCGACGTAATCCTTCATGGTGATGAGCTCGCCCACCGCGGCGCGGTCGGTCGTTTCGATCACCTGCACCACCGTCGCAGGCAACCCGGCAACTTCGAGCCCTTCGCGCACGCAGGCGGCGACCGCCTGATTCGAATGCAGCGCCTCGGAGCCGCCGCGCAGGATCGCCGCGTTGCCGGATTTCAGGCACAGCCCGGCGGCGTCCGCCGTCACGTTGGGGCGCGCCTCGTAGATGATGCCGATGACGCCGAGCGGCACCCGCATCTTGCCGACCTGGATGCCGGAGGGGCGGTATTTGAGGTCGGTGATTTCGCCGACCGGATCGGGCAGCGCGGCGATCTGCTCCAGGCCTTCGGCGATGCCGGCCACCGCCTTGTCGTTGATCTGCAGGCGGTCGAGCAGCGCGGCGTCGAGCCCGCTGGCGCGCGCGTGCTCCATGTCGCGCGCGTTGGCTTCCAGCAGCTTCGCGGCATCGCGCCGGATCGCCGCCGCCATCGCCAGCAGCGCGCGGTTTTTCTGGTTGGTGTCGGCGCGGGCAATCGCGCGCGAGGCTTCGCGCGCCTGTTTGCCCACCGTCTGCATGTACTGTTTCACGTCCATCATCTCGTCCTGTTGTCCGGCCGCCCGGAATCGGCAGTGGCCAGCGTCATACCCACGCGCAGCAGCGTATCCCAGGGATCGCCCACCCGCTCCAGCCCCTTGGCCTGACGATCGATCAGCGCCAGATCGGACAGCGCACTTTCAATTTTTGCCAGGCCCAGACGCTTGAGTGCGCGCTCGATCTGCGGCGCGCGCTGCTTGTCGCGCCCCCACAGCGTCCGCATCGCGGCGGGCAGGCTGTCGCCCTGCGCCACTGCCGATTTTAGCCTGAGCAGCAGCTGCACTGCCGACGACACCTGCCACAGGATGGCCGGCACCGCTTCGCCGCTGTCCCGCAAATCGGCCACCACCTGGGCAAAGCGCGCGCCATCGCCCGCATACAAGGCATCCTGCAAGGCATCGGCCTCCAGCCGGCTGACGTCGACCACGGCATGCTCGACGTCGGCCAGCGCGACTGTTCCCGCCGGCAGCAGCAGCGCGAGCTTGTCGATCTCCTGCTGCGCCGCCAGCAAATTCCCCTCGACCTGGTCGGCCAGGAATTCCAGCGCAGCGCGGTCGGCGCGCAGGCCCTGCCTGGCCAGCCGGCGGTCGATCCAGCCAGGCAAGGCGGTGCGCTCGATTGGTTTTGCCTCGACCACCACGCCGCTTTTGGCGAGCGCGGCGAACCAGCGGCTCTGCATGGTTTTCCAGTCCAGTCCCGGCAGGCTGATGAGGGTGAGCGTGTCGGCGGGCAGCCGGGCGGCATAGGTTTCCAGCGCCTTGGCGCCGTCGACGCCGGGCTTGCCGGAGGGAATGCGGATTTCGGCCAGACGGCGCTCGGCGAACAACGAGAAGTTGTCGCCGGCCGCGAAAATGCCCTGCCAGTTGTAGCGCCCCTGCACGGTGTAGACAGTGCGCTCGCTGTGACCTGCCGCACGCGCCGCCGCGCGGATGGCGTCGCTCGCCTCCTGCGCCGCCAGCGGCTCGTCGCCCACCACCACGTAAAGTGCGGCGAGGCCACGCGCAAGGTGGTCGGACAGGCGATCGGCCGGAATGTTCAAGAAGTGCCGTTTCCGGGTTTCAGGTTTTGCAGGCGACGCAGAATCCGCAAGGCCGCGTTGTCTTCCATATCGCGATACAGCAGCTTTTCTTCGGCGCCCTTGGCCAGCAGCTGCGCATCGTCGTAGGTCATGTCGCGGTTCAACTCGATGGTTTCTGGCGCTGCCCATTCTCGCCCGTCCCTGCCGCTGACCGCGTAGGTCAGCCGCAAGCCGAGCCGATACTCGGTAACGCGCCCTGCGCCCGACAGCGAAAGAATGGTTTTGCTGCGGACGTCATCCCGGAGCTTCAGCACGGCCTCGGCCTCGCCGGCAGCCGCGACCAGCCGCGTCTGCTTGTTCGCCGTCAACAGGGCACGAATGCGCTGCGCCACCGCGCTACCCGGGGCAGCCTCGATATACAGGCTGGCAAACGGCAGGTCGGCCACCCGGCGCAGCTGGAAGCCGCAGCCCGCGGCGAGCGCGGCAGGCAGGACGGCAAGGAACAGTCGGCGCTTCATACGACGATATTAACCAAACGTCCGGGCACCACCACGACTTTCTTCGGCGGCTGCCCTTGCAGATATTTCTGCGCCGCCTCGCTTGCCAGCGCAATCGCTTCAATGGCTTCGCGCGCCGCCGCCGCCGCCACGCGGATCTGCCCGCGCAGCTTGCCGTTGACCTGCAGCATGAGTTCGATCTCGTCCTGCACCAGCGCGGTTTCGTCCACCGTCGGCCAGGCCATCGCCGCGCCCGGCCTGAGCTCGGCGTACAGCGCCTCGCTGATGTGCGGCACGATGGGCGCGAGCATGGCGACCGCGGCTTCCATCACCTCCTGCCGCACGCTGCGGGTCGTGACACCGTCGCCTTCCAGCTTCGCCAGCGCGTTCATCAGCTCCATCACTGCAGCAATCGCGGTGTTGAACTGCTTGCGGCGTTCGATATCGTCGCTGACTTTCTGGATGGTCTGGTGCAGCTGGCGGCGCAGGGTTTTGGCCGCTTCCGGCAGCTCGCCGCCGGCAAACGCTGTGGTTGCGCCGCCCTGCACGTGCTCGTAGGCCAGCTTCCACAGACGTTTCAGAAAGCGGTGCGCGCCCTCGACGCCGGCGTCCGACCATTCCAGGCTCTGCTCCGGCGGCGCGGCGAACATGGTGAACAGGCGCGCGGTGTCGGCGCCGTACGCATCGATCAGCGCCTGCGGATCGACGCCGTTGTTCTTCGACTTCGACATCTTCTCGGTGCCGCCGACGATCACCGGCGCACCGTCGGTCTTGAGGATCGCGACGCCGTCGCGCAGTTCGACATCGGCCGGGTTGAACCAGGTCTTCTTGCCGTCGGCCGCCTCGCGGTAATAGGTGTCGGCGACCACCATGCCCTGCGTCAGCAGATTGGCGAACGGCTCGTCGCTCGCCACCAGCCCCTCGTCGCGCATCAGCTTGTGGAAGAAGCGCGCGTACAGCAGATGCAAGATGGCGTGCTCGATGCCGCCGATGTACTGGTCGACCGGCAGCCACTGGTTGGCGCGTGCGTCGAGCATGCCGTCTGCGAAGTCGGGGCAGGCGTAGCGCGCGTAGTACCACGACGACTCGACGAAGGTGTCCATGGTGTCGGTCTCGCGCCGCGCCGCGCCGCCGCACTTGGGGCAGCTGCAGTTGACGAAGTCGGTGCGCTTGTTGAGCGGGTTGCCGGAGCCGTCCGGCACCACGTCCTCCGGCAGCACCACCGGCAGCTGCTCGGCCGGCACCGGCACGTCGCCGCAGGAATCGCAATGGACGATCGGGATCGGGCAGCCCCAGTAGCGCTGGCGCGAAATGCCCCAGTCGCGCAGGCGGAACTGGGTTTTCTTCTCGCCGAGGTTCAGCGCAGCGAGGTCGGCGGCGATCGCGTCGACCGCAACCGTGTAATCGAGGCCATTGTACTTGCCGGAGTTGACACAGCGGCCGCGCGCCTTGTCACCGTACCATTCCTGCCAGCCGTCGAGCGAGAAAGCCTCGCCTTCAACGCCGATCACCTGCTTGATCGGCAGGCCGTATTTCTGCGCGAAGCCGAAATCGCGCTCGTCGTGCGCCGGCACCGCCATCACCGCGCCTTCGCCGTAGCTCATCAGCACGTAGTTGCCGACCCATACCGGGATGGCTTCGCCGGTGAGCGGATGGGTCACCTTGAAGCCGGTGTCCATGCCCTTCTTTTCCATCGTCGCCATGTCGGCTTCGGCGACGCTGCCCTGCTTGCATTCGGCGATGAAGGCGGCGAGCTCGGGGTTGTCCTGCGCGGCGCGGGTCGCGAGCGGGTGCTCGGCGGCCACCGCGCAGAAGGTCACGCCCATGATGGTATCGGCGCGGGTGGTGAACACCCACAGTTTTTCATCCTGGCCATCGAGCGTGTACGGGAAGGCGAAGCGCACGCCGACGCTCCTGCCGATCCAGTTGGCCTGCATGGTCTTCACCCGTTCCGGCCAGCCGGGCAGGGTGTCGAGGCCATTCAGGAGTTCGTCGGCGTACTGAGTGATGCGGAAGAAGTACATCGGGATGTCGCGCTTCTCGACCAGCGCGCCGGAGCGCCAGCCGCGGCCGTCGATCACCTGCTCGTTGGCGAGCACCGTCTGGTCCACCGGGTCCCAGTTGACGCTGGCCATCTTCTTGTAGATCACGCCCTTCTCGAACAGGCGAACGAACAGCCACTGTTCCCAGCGGTAGTAGTCCGGCTGGCAGGTGGCGAGCTCGCGCGACCAGTCGATGGCGAAGCCGAGCGCCTGCAGCTGCGCGCGCATGTGGTCGATGTTGGCGTAGGTCCATGCGGCGGGCGGCACGCCGTTGGCGATCGCGGCGTTCTCCGCCGGCAGGCCGAAGGCGTCCCAGCCCATCGGCTGCAGCACGTTGAAGCCGCGCATGGCGTGGTAGCGCGCCAGCACGTCGCCGATGGTGTAATTGCGCACGTGCCCCATGTGCAGCTTGCCCGACGGGTAGGGGAACATCGACAGGCAGTAATATTTGGGACGGTCGGACGCGTCGTGGGCGCGGTAGGCCTGGCTGGCTGCCCAGCGCGCCTGCGCGGCGCGCTCGATGTCCGAGGGAAGGTATTTTTCTTGCATTGCAACAACCGCATAGAATCAAGGCGGTCGATTATACCGCCCGCCCCGCCGCGCCGCCCGGACATGGCGCATTCCCATTGCGGCCGGCCGGGCTGTGTGGCCCTGGCCGGGAACACTGCCCGTCCACGGATGTCGCTTACCCTTTACCCCGAAGGAGACTTACATGAAAACGCTGCTTCCGCTCACCCTGCTTGTCGCTTCCCTGCCCGCCGCCTCCCTGCCCGCCATGGCCGCCCAGCCCGACGTGCTGCCGGTCAAGCAAATCGGCCTGGAACTGGCGCGCGATATCGCCATGGCTTCGGTCGAGGCCTGCCGCCAGGACGGCTACAACGTCTCCGCCGTCGTGCTGGATCGGGCCGGCAACGTGCAGGTCGCGCTGCGCGACACGCTGGCCGCGCGCCACACGCTGGAAATCGCCGAGCGCAAGGCCGGCATGACCATCATGTCGGGCACCGAATCAGGCGAGTTCCGCGCCGCGCGCGGCGACATCCGCCCCGAGCTCAACCACATCGACGGCCTTATCGTGATGGACGGCGCCCTGCCGATCCGCGCCGCCGGCAGCCTGATCGGCGCGGTCGGGATCTCCGGCGCGCCCGGCGGCGACAAGGATGCCGCCTGTGCCGCAGCCGCGCTGAAGAAGGTGGAGGAACGGCTGGAATTCGCCATGTAAGCGCCCCCCTCCTGAAGCGGGCCGCGCGCTTGCCGGGGCATACGACTCCACATGGGCTTCCGCCCTTCGGGTACAAGAGCCCATCGTGGATCGGAGTCCTTGAGGGCATGCGGCTCCACGCGCGCGCCTGTGCGCGGCGTGGATCGGGGCCCTTGGTGGCTTTGGCGCCGCCACTACCACGGCCTACCCCTTGCGGGTAAAATGCGGCGTTTTCGCTTTTTATTCTTACCTCTTCAGGGAGTCCCAGCATGTCCAAGAAGCATCCCGTCATTGCGGTCACGGGTTCATCCGGCGCCGGCACCACCACGGTCAAGCGCGCGTTCGAGCATATTTTCTTCCGTGAAAAGATCAATGCCGCCGTGATCGAAGGCGACAGCTTCCACTGCCTGTCGCGCATGGAATTCAAGGATGCCGTGAAGAAGGCCGAAGGTGAAGGCAACATGCACTTCAGCCATTTCGGCCCGCAAGCCAACCACTTTGCCAAGCTGGCCGAACTGTTCAAGACCTACGGCGAAACCGGCGGCGGCAAGAAGCGCTACTACATCCACAGCGACGAAGAGGCCGCCGAGCACAACAAGCGCCTCAATACCAGCCTCAACCCCGGCGAATTCACCCCGTGGGAAGACGTGCCCGCCGGCTCCGACGTACTGTTCTACGAAGGCCTGCACGGCCTGGTGAAAACCGACGACATCGACGTCTCGCAGCATGTCGACCTCGGCATCGGCGTGGTGCCCATCGTCAACCTCGAATGGATCCAGAAAATCCACCGCGACGGCGCCGAGCGCGGCTATTCCGCCGAAGTCATCGTCGACACCATCCTGCGCCGCATGCCCGACTACGTGAACTACATCACCCCGCAGTTCTCACGCACCGACATCAACTTCCAGCGCGTCTCGACCGTCGACACCTCCAACCCCTTCATCACGCGCGACATTCCGACGCCGGACGAAAGCTTCATCGTGATCCGCTTCCGCGAACCCAAGGGCGTCGATTTCCCCTACCTGCTGAACATGATCCCGAACTCCTTCATGTCGCGCCGCAACACCCTCGTGGTGCCGGGCGCCAAGATGGGTTTTGCCATGGAGCTGATCCTGGCCCCCATCATCCAGGACATGATCGCCGGCAAGAAGAAGTAGGCAGGGCCGGCTCGAACGGAGAACGGAGCCGGCCCGGCTCCGTTTTTTTATGGCATTTCGCGGCGCTTGCCGCCCGCCGGATTCATCGGATATACGCTTCCGTCGCGTAGCGGCGCATCATGCGGTGGCTGTTGAAGTACGACGCATTCTTGCTGATCGCGCCCTTCATGAGCCTGATCCAGCTGCCCGGATCCTGCGCATATCCGTAATAAAGCGGCAGCACCGTCTGTTCGAGCTTGTCGTACAGTGCGCGTGCGTCGCCGCCGTTCGTGCCCGCGGCATCGCCGATCGCCCAGCCGGTCAATCCTTCGATGCAGCCCTCGATCCACCAACCATCGAGCACCGACAGGCTCGGCACGCCATTGAGCGCCGCCTTCATGCCACTGGTGCCGGAGGCCTCGTACGGGCGCAGCGGCGTGTTGAGCCAGATATCGACGCCGGCCACCAGCGCCTGGGCGATATCCATGTCGTAATCGGGCAGATAGACAACCGGCACGACGCCTTCGAGCGCGCGCGCCTGGACGTGCAGCTGTTCGATCAGCCGTTTGCCGCTTTCGTCGCGCGGGTGCGCCTTGCCGGCGAGCACGATCTGAAACGGACGCTGCCGGGCGATCGCCCGCAGCCGCTCGAGGTCGGCGAACAGCAGATCGGGGCGCTTGTACGCGGTCATGCGCCGGGCAAACCCGAGGATCGGCACCTCCGGATGCAGGGCGACGCCAGTGCGCGCACACACCCGCTCGATGAGCATCTGCTTCGCCTGCGTGTGCGCCTCCCAGATGGCGGCATCGGGAATGCAGCAGTCGGCGCGCATCAGCTGTTCGGGCTCGTGGCACCAGCTCGGAAGATAATGGTCGTAAAGCGTGCGGAAAGGCGCGCTGGTCCAGGTGAAGGGGTGCACCCCGTTGGTGACGGCATGCACCCGATAGCCGGGGAACATCGTGTTCGAGATTTCGGCGTGGCGTTTGGCCACGCCGTTCACGTATTCGCTCAAGTTGAGCGCAAGCCGCGTCATGTTGAGGTCGTCCTCGCCCGCAAGATGCTTGAGCGTCGCCAGATCGACAAAGCCTTCGCCGGTCGCGGGGCGGCTGCGCCGCGCATCGGCGACGTTCGCCAGGCGCTGCACGGTCTCGGCATCGACCGCATTGTCGAGCACGCGCTGCACCAGCGCATAGGAAAAGCGGTCGTGACCGGCCTCGACCGGGGTATGGGTGGTGAAGTTGCATAGCGCGCGCACCCGCGGCAGATCGTAGGGCGGCTCGCCCGGGCGCAGGTCCTCGGGCGGGTAAACATAGCGCCGCAGCAGTTCGAGGCCGAGCAGCGCAGAGTGCCCTTCGTTCATATGGTATTGGCGGATCCTGAAACCGAGCGCCTGCAGCAGGCGCACTCCGCCGATGCCGAGCACGATCTCCTGCTTGAACCGGTAGACGTCGTCGCCGCCATACAGGAAATGGGTGATCTCGCGGTCGTCATGCCGGTTCTCGTCCAGGTCGGTGTCGAGCAGCAGCACCGGCTGGCGGCCGCCCATGTGGCCTTCGAGCACATACAGCCACGCGCCGATCCACACAGCCCGGCCCTCGATCGACACGGCAATCTTGGCGTCCAGCGGCTGCACCCATGTCCCCGGTTCCCACATGGCCGCCTGCTCGACCTGCCGCCCCTGCGCATCGATCTGCTGGCGAAAATAGCCGGCGCGGCTCACCAGACTCACCGCCACCAGCGGCAACGCGAGGTCGGCGGCCGAGCGCACGGTGTCGCCGGCCAGCACGCCCAGGCCACCGGAGTAAGTCGGGATCTCGTTGCGCAGCGCGATCTCCATGGAGAAATAGGCGACGCGCGCTTCGTGGATGAATTCATCGAGCATGCTCACCTCTCCTTGCGGTGCATTCTTCGCTGCGGCCATGGCGCAACCGCGGCCTCGCGGCTGCGTTCATGTCCTACCCGGCCGGCCGTGGCGCCGAGCGGGGACGGAGCCGGTTCACGCCACCGCGAACCCCACCAGCGCAATTTCGTCGCCATCCTTGAGCGGAGCGGATTTCTCGGCGAACTGCTTGTTCACCGTGACATTCAGCTTGGGATTGCCGAGCAGCATTTTTTTCCACATCTCGCCGCGCCGCGACAGCAGGAACAGCAGGCGTTCGACATCGGCGATGTCGGGCGGCAGCGGGATTTCGTCGGCGGCCATGCCGAGGGTGTCGACCAGATCGCCGAAAAACAGGATTTTCACCATGGAGAGCCCCTTATAATTCGCCATTATCGATTCGGCGCATGCAGCGTTCGCGTGGGCCAACGGAGGCCGGCCGGGCTTCGCATGGCGAATCGATGGACATTGAAAACAGCGGGTTATTGAGACGGCCTCGCTGCACGGATTGACTCGAACGAGACACCACCCATACTGCCGTCAACAGCATCGCTGTGCCGCCTCAACCATCGCCTGATTCTACCCCCGTATGCCCACCCATCTGCTGGAAAACCTCAACCCCGAACAGCGCGCCGCGGTGACGCTGCCGCACGAATCCGCGCTGATCCTCGCGGGCGCCGGCTCGGGCAAGACGCGGGTGCTGACCACCCGCATGGTGTGGCTGATCCAGACCGGCCAGGTGTCGCCGCTGGGCGTGCTGGCGGTGACCTTCACCAACAAGGCAGCGAAGGAGATGCTGACGCGGATTTCGGCGATGCTGCCGATCAATACGCGCGGCATGTGGGTCGGCACCTTTCATGGCCTGGCCAACCGGCTGTTGCGGATCCATTACCGCGAAGCCGGCCTGCCGCAGTCGTTCCAGATCCTCGACAGCTCGGATCAACTGTCGGCGATCAAGCGGCTGATGAAGGCGATGAACGTCGACACCGAGAAATACGAGCCGAAGAAGGTGCAGGGGTTCATCAACGGGCACAAGGAAGCCGGCCGGCGCGCGCGCGATGCCGAGGCGTTCGACGAGTACTCGATGCGCATGGCCGAGCTGTACGAGGCCTACGATGCGCAATGCCAGCGCGAGGGGGTGGCGGACTTCCCCGAGCTGCTGCTGCGTTCCTACGAGCTGCTGTATCGCAACGAGCCGCTACGCCAGCATTACCAGGACCGCTTCAAGCACATCCTGATCGACGAATTCCAGGACACCAACACGCTGCAGTACCGCTGGCTGAAGCTGTTCGCCGGGCCGCACACTGCGCTGTTCGCGGTGGGCGACGACGACCAGTCGATCTACGCCTTCCGCGGCGCCAACACCGCCAACATGGCCGAGTTCGAGCGCGAGTTCGCGCACGGCAACGTGATCAAGCTGGAGCAGAACTACCGCAGCCACGGCCACATCCTCACCGCCGCCAACACGCTGATCTCGCAGAACGCGCACCGCCTCGGC
>NCIH01000055.1:0-17274 GCA_002281975.1 Hydrogenophilales bacterium 17-64-11
GTTTGCATCGCAAAATCACCCGTGACAAGGACAAATGAATTCTGACAGACATCGCTCAAATTTAGGCTCGACGAGGGGAATAAATCAGTGTTTCCCTAGAACATCCAAAGGCATGACGCTGCAGGCTGGTGAGAATGCGTATTTCCTATAGGAAGCAGTCATGCACGCCCCCCCATTAATCAGGGAAGCCCTGAACAAGTCCGACATTTCGGACGCCCCGAACGGTGCATTCCAGAGAAGATCTGGAATTTGTCCCAGCAGGAAGCTAAAGAGGGGGCTTGTTCAGGGCTTCCCGAAAGGCTTGCGGTGCCGATCCTGCACGCAGCGGGAAAAAGCCGCTGGAAGCGCAGCAGAGCGACTGGAGCGGCCCTCGCTTCAAATCGCTACAGCCTTCATGATCGGGGTTCCATTGGGTCGATGGCCATGCCGAGCCGGATTCGTCTCGCCAGTTCCCATTGCTTGACCAGCGCATAGATCGCCGGGATCACGGCCAGCGTCAGCACGGTCGAGGACACCATGCCGCCGATCATGGGCGCCGCGATACGGCTCATGACTTCCGATCCGGTCCCGGTTCCCCACATAATGGGCAGCAGGCCGGCCATGATCGCGACCACCGTCATCATCTTGGGACGGACGCGTTCCACCGCGCCTTCCATCACCGCCGCGTACAGATCGGCCGCGTCAGCGGGACGGTTTTCCACGCGGCACCGGGCCTGCACCGATGCCCAGGCGTGATCCAGGTAGATCAGCATCACCACGCCGGTCTCGGCAGCGACGCCGGCCAGCGCGATAAAGCCCACTGCGACCGCGACCGACAGGTTGTAATCCAGGGCCCACATCAGCCAGATGCCGCCCACCAGAGCGAAGGGCACCGAGAGCATGACGATCAGCGTTTCGGTCAGCCGCCGGAAGTTGAGATAGAGCAGAACGAAAATGAGCAGCAGCGTCAGCGGAATGACGATCTTCATCTTGTCGATGGCACGCTCCATGTATTCGAACTGGCCGCTCCAGGTGATGTAATAGCCGGGCGGAAACTTCACCTGCTCGCTGACCGCCTTGCGTGCCTCGGCCACGTAGGAGCCGATGTCGCGGTCGCGGATGTCGACGAAGATATACGCCGACAGCAACGCGTTCTCGGTGCGGATGCCCGGCGTGCCCCTGGCGATTTTCATTTGCGCCACCTGGCCGAGGGGAATCATCGCCCCGTCCATGGTGGGCACCAGCACCTCCCGTGCGATCTGCTGCGGGTTGGACCGCAACTCGCGCGGATAGCGTACCTGCACGCCAAAGCGCTCCCGCCCCTCCACCGTGGTCGTCACCACCTCGCCCCCGAGTGCGGTACCGATCACCTCCTGCAGATCGCCGACCGCGAGGCCGTAGCGGGCCAGTTGCTCGCGGTCCGGCTCGATGTTGAGGTAGTAGCCGCCGGTGATGCGTTCGGCGTAGGCCGAAGTCGTGCCGGGAACGCTCTTCACCACGGCCTCGATTTGCCGGGCCAGCTTTTCCATCCCGCCCAGATCGCGGCCGAAGACCTTGATCCCGATGGGCGTGCGGATGCCGGTGGAAAGCATGTCGATGCGTGCCTGGATGGGCATGGTCCAAGCGTTCGACACCCCGGGAAACTGCAGGGCCTTGTCCAGTTCGGCGATCAGCCTGTCCGTCGTCATGCCAGGCCGCCATTCGGATTCGGGCCGCAGGTTGATCAGCGTCTCGAACATCTCGAGCGGCGCCGGGTCGGTCGCGGTGTTGGCCCGCCCGGCCTTGCCGTAGACCGAGGCGACTTCGGGAAAGCTCTTGATGATCCGGTCCTGGGTCTGCAGCAGTTCGGCCGCCTTGGTGATCGACATGCCGGGCAGCGAAGACGGCATGTAAAGCAGCGTGCCCTCGTTGAGCGTCGGCATGAATTCGCTGCCGAGCCGCGACGCCGGATAAACCGAAACGGCCAGTATCACCAGCGCGGCGAGGATGGTCGTCTTCTTCCAGCGCATGACCCAGGCGATGACGGGGCGGTAGATCCAGATGAGAAAGCGGTTCACCGGGTTTTTCGCCTCCGGCACGATCCGGCCACGAATGAACAGCAGCATCAGCACCGGAACCAGCGTCACCGACAACAGCGCTGCGCCGGCCATGGCGAAGGTCTTGGTGTAGGCGAGCGGGGCGAACAGCCGGCCCTCCTGCGCCTCCAGCGTGAACACCGGCAGGAAGGACACGGTGATGATGAGCAGCGAGAAGAATAGGGCCGGCCCCACCTCCTTGCACGCCACGATCATCGCTTCGGCGCGCGACTCGCCTTCTTTCAGCCGCTCCAGGTGCTTGTGGGCGTTCTCGATCATCACGATGGTGGCGTCTATCATCGCGCCGATGGCAATCGCGATGCCGCCCAGGCTCATCAGGTTGGAATTCATGCCGAGCAGACGCATGGTGATGAATGCGATCAGCACCCCCACCGGCAGCATCAGGATGGCGACCAGTGCCGAGCGCACATGCAGCAGGAAGATCACGCACACCAGCGCGACGATCAGGCTTTCCTCGATCAGCGTGGTCTTGAGGGTCTCGACCGCACGCAGGATGAGGTCGGAACGGTCGTAGACCGACTCGATCGTCACCCCTTGCGGCAGGCCGGCGGAAATCTCGGCGAGCTTGGCCTTGAGATTGCCGATGACCTCCAGTGCGTTGGCGCCGTAACGCGCCATCGCGATGCCGGACACCACCTCGCCCTCGCCGTTGAGCTCGGCGAGGCCGCGCCGCTCGTCCGGCGCCAGCTCGACCCGGGCAATGTCGCGAACCAGCACCGGCGTTCCCGCCTCGCTCTTCACCACCAGCATCTCAAGGTCGTCCTTGCCGCGCAGATAGCCCTTGCCGCGCACCATGTACTCGGTTTCGGCCATTTCGACGACGCGCCCGCCGACATCGCGGTTGGAATCGCGGATGACCTGCGAAACCGTGCGCAGAGGAATCCCGTAGGCGCGCAGCTTCACCGGGTCGACGGTCACCTGGTAGGTCTGGACGAAGCCGCCGACGGAGGCGACCTCGGCCACACCCTGTGCCTTGGTCAACTGGTAGCGCACGTACCAGTCCTGGATCGCACGCAGTTCGGCCAGCGTCCGATCCTTCGCCAGCACGACGTACTGATAGACCCAGCCCACGCCTGTGGCATCCGGCCCCAGCGTCGGCGTCACCCCTTTCGGCAGGCGGCTGGAGGCGAAATTGAGGTACTCCAGCACCCGCGAACGGGCCCAGTAGATGTCAGTGCCGTCCTCGAAGATCACATAGACGAAAGATGCGCCGAAGAAGGAAAACCCGCGCACCACCCTGGACCGGGGTACCGCGAGCATGGACGTGGTGAGCGGATAGGTGACCTGGTCTTCCACCACCTGCGGCGCCTGGCCCGGATATTCGGTGTAGATGATGACCTGCATGTCCGAGAGATCGGGCAGCGCGTCGAGCGGCATCTTCGCGATGGCGTAGATGCCGCCGATGACGGCGAACAGGGTGGCGAGCAGGACGAGGAAGCGATTCCGGCCCGACCACTCGATGATGCTGGCCAGCATGGCGTCCCCCGTCAGTGACCGGCGCGAGGGCTGGAACGCGCAGCCGGGGCGCCCATCGGCCTGATGCCGGTGATCACCCATTCCCCGGGCTGCCGTTCGACGAACTCGAACGCCACCGCTGTTCCGGGATGGATGCCCTTGAGCAGGGATTCATTCGCGACCGTGAATTCCATGGTCATGGCGGGCCATTGCAGCGATTTCACCGGGCCGTGATTGATGCTTATCCCACCGGTCCTGGAATCCACGCCGTCCACCGTTCCTTCGGCCCGGTGCCTCGCCCCTGGCGACGCACTCTCGGGCGCGCCGCCCGGTGCGGCCTGGCCCCCCATGCTCCCGATCGCCGTGTTGAGGTTGCTTTCGGCGTCGATCAGGAAGTTGGCCGCGACCACGATCTGCTCGCCTTCGTCGATTCCGTCCAGCACCTCCACGTAGCGGCCGCCGCGCCCGCCGAGCCTGACTTCGCGTGGCTCGAAGCGGCCGGCCTCAAGCTGCACCAGTACGATGCGGCGGGTGCCGCTGTCGATGACGGCCGAATCGGGGATGGCCAGCACCGGCTTTCCATCGCCGACCGACAACTCCACCTGGGCGAACATCGCCGGCTTCAGCAGCATGCCGGGATTGGCGAGTTCGAGCCGAACCGGAACCGTGCGCGTTTCGGACGTCAGCGTCGGGTAGACGTAAGTGACCCTGCCCTCGAACACCCTGCCCGGGTAGGCGTTGATCGAAACACGGGCCATGGTGCCGGCCCTGACGAGCCCGATGTCCTGCTCGAACACGTCCGCCACGACCCAGACCGAAGACAGGTCGGTCACCTGATACAGCGTCTCGCCGGGCATGAAGCGCATGCCCTGAACGGCTTTCTTCTCCGTTACGATGCCGGATACCGGCGAGCGGAAGGTGAGCGACCGTTTCGCCTCGCCCGTCTTTGTCAATGCCCTCACCTGCGCATCGGGAATATCCCAGTTCCTCAGCCGCGCCAGGCTCGATTCGGCGAGTTGCTGCATGGTGTTCCGCGTCTCGCTGTCGGCATACTTCATGGCCTGCACCCCCTCGGCGGCGAGCGCGAATTCGCGCTGGGCCGAAACCAGCTCGGGACTGTAGACCTCGAACAGCGGCTGCCCCCTGGCGACCCGTTGCCCAGTGACATTGACGTGCAGGCGCTCGATGTAGCCTTCGAATTTGGGGGCGACCGCGACGATGCGCCGTTCGTCCGGTTCGATGCGGCCGGCGGCGCGCACGATCCGGTCCAGCGCCCGCAGGGCGGCCGTCTCGGTCTTCACGCCCAGTTTCTGCACCTTGTCCGGGCTGATCCTGACCTGCGCGGCATCGCCGTTGCCGTTGCCCTGCTCATCGCCTTCATAGACCGGGATGTAGTCCATCCCCATCGGGTCCTTCTTGGGAACCGGCGAAGTATCGGGGAGCCCCATCGGGTTGCGGTAGTAGAGGAGTTTGCGTGGCTTCTGCGCCTCTTCCAGCGCTGGCGAATGGATAGCCGAACCAGCGGCCGGAACCCCGGTTCGCGCCCCCAGCCAGTAGCCGCCGCCCGCCAGTCCCGCAGCAAGCGCCAGCCCCATCGCCCCAATCACGCCCCGCTTCATAGATCGTCCCCCAGCAGTCGCTCGATTTCCGCCAGCCGTACCTGGACCTCGACCTGGACCTTGAGCTGGCCCAGCCTTGCCTGCAGGGTCTGGCGCTGCGCGTCCAGTAGCGTGGCGAAATCGAGGCGTCCGTTTTCGTAGCCTGCCAGCGCGGCCCGGAAGGTAAGCTCGGCCTGCGGCAGCAGGCTGCTGGCGATCAGCGTGTCGGTGCGGCGCGCCGCCTCGATACCGGCGAGATGCCCGGCAAGCTCGGCGAGAATCTGATTGGAAGCAGCTTCCGCGCGCGCCCTGGCGGCGCGCAGCAGGGATTCCGATTCGCGCTCCCGGGCGCGGCGTGAGGTTTGCTGCAAGGGCAGGTTGAGCTCGAGCATCAGTTCCCATTCCCTCACCGCGCTCTGGTACTGGATGGGAGACACGCCCAGGCTGAAATCCGGGTAGCGGTTCCGGTAGGCGAGTTCACGGCTTGCTTCAGCCGACCGGATGCGCGCCGCCTCGGTAAACAATTGCGGATTGCGGGCGCGGACGCGTGCCTCGAGTGTGGAATGATCGAGCTTCGCCGCGATGGGCACAGGCCGCAACTGTCCCGGCTCGCCCAGCGGCGCGCCAGCAGGGCGGGCAAGCAAGGCATTCATGCGAACCTGAAGCTGGCGGCGTTCGTTCTCGAGGGAGATCAGTTCGGTCTTCATGCCGGTCTGCTCGACCTGGGCCCGGATGGCGTCCTGCTGGGCCGACAGGCCGCCGGCGTAGCGCACCTGGGCGATCTTTTCCAGGCGCGACAGGAGATCGAGGACTTCACGCGTAACCCGCTCGTTGTGGTGCACATAGTACAGCTGGGCATAGGCCGCCTTGATGCGGGCCGAGAGTTCCGCCCAGTTCCCCATGGCCTGCCCCCTGACACCCTCGGCATCGAGTTCCGCCACCTGCCGTTTCAGCGCACGCTTGCCGAACCAGGGGACATCCTGCGTCAGCAGATAGCGGGTACTGCCCACATTGCCCGGAGACAGGCTCGGATTTTGTTCGCCGAATCGGGTGATGTCCCGCAGCTCGATGCGGAATTTCGGATCGGGCAAGGCCGATGACGATGCCACGCGTTCGCCCGCGGCGTCCGCTTCCAGGCGTATTGCTGCGTATTCAGGATTGTGTTCCCGGGCGTACGCAAGGAGCGAATCGACGCTTCCCCCCGGCAGCGGGAGTTCCTGTGCCCAAGTCGGCAAAGCCAGGATTGAGGCCGCAATGGCCCACAGGCGCCGCCGCGCGCCAGATGTTCTTCTCATGTGCCTCCCGCAACTACGCGACCGGCGTGTCCATCCGCTCCGGTGGATCCCTGCCTGTTGAATTTCAGCGGCGGAATGGGCGGCCAGCCGCTGCGCCATTCCTCATTTGGCCGGCGTTGCGGCGGGGGGCGGCGGCATGCCCTTCTGCATCATCATCTGCATCATGTCCATGCGCTTTTCCATCATCTCCATGCGCCGGTTCATCATGTCGCCGTTGCCGGACATGCCCTGACCGCCCATCATGCCCATGCCGCCACCCATCATGCCCATGCTGCCCGGCGCCTGACCGGCCATCGGGCAGCCAGCCTCCATGTTCTTCATCACGGCATCCATCTGGTTCATCTGCGTTTCCATCATCCGCATGCGCTGGGCGGGGTCGCGCGTACGGCGCATTTCCTGCATGCGCTCGCGCAGCGCCCGCATGTCAGCGGCTGTCGCTGGCTTGGCCTGGGCCGCTGCAGACGCCGCCGCCGGGGCCTGCTCCGGATGATGGCTACTCTCGGCGCGCGCGGCGGAGGACAGCACCATGGCGGCGGCCAGGGAAAACATCAGGGTGGTACGTTGCATTGCCTGCATGAATCGCTCCTCGAAGTTGGGTTATTGAACGATCTCGAGCCGGGTCACGGCGAGCACGCCGTTCACCCTTTCAGCCTGGAACCGTATGGTGTCGCCGGGCTTGACCTGATCGAGCCAGCCGGCATCCTGCACGCGGAAAACCATGGTCATGCCCGGCATGTCGAGGTTTTCCAGCGGGCCGTGTTTGATCGTGAGCTTGCTCTGCGCCTTGTCGACTTTCTTCACCACCCCCTCGGACAGGGCAACCGTCTGCGCTGCCGTCTTCACGTACGTCGCATGCTGGGTATCGGCCCAGGCCGGCAGGCCCAGGCCAAGGCCCATGAGCAAGGTGGTCAGGGTGAGGTTCTTTCTCATGCATACTCCTTTCGGCATCGGATTCAGGGCCCAGCGGCGGTGTCGCAGGGAAATCCTGCTGATGAATGACGCCAGTATGGAAGGCGCTTCATCACGGCAAGCTGACGGATGGGTTACATTCGTGTCATCTTGGCTGGCGCCCGGCACCGCTTGCAGCGCTGGCGGGACGAGGCCGATGCTTTTGCCCGTTATTGGAGACAGGACACCCGCATGAACGAAAACCGCACCGGCCCCGCCGAGCTCTGCTTCGGTTGCGTCTACTTTCCGCCGAATCTGCCGCCCCAGGCCTACGCGCAGGACGACTGGGCGATGCTGCAGGCACGGTCCTGTTCGTTTGAGCATCACCCCGGCGACGACGCGTGTCTGGCCACGCGAAAAACCAGCTGCAGCGTGGTTGACCTCGCCGCCATGAAGCGCGGCATGAATTGAAGCTGTCGAGGCCGGCAGTCTGCGACACCCGGCGGCATGTTCGCGCAGGCGCCCAGGACATCAGGGCCGCACGGTAATCCGTCCCACCATCCCTGCCTCATAGTGGCCCGGTATCAGGCAGGCAAAGCTGAACTCCCCGGCCCGGTTGAAATGCCAGACGATCTCTGTGCTCTCGCTCTTTGCGACATGCGCCATGTAGGGCTCAGCATGCTCCATGTCGGGAAACCTGCGCATCAGCGCTGCGTGTTCTTCCAGCGATGCCTTTGTCCCGATGACCATTTCATGCAGCATCCTGCCTTCGTTCCGCAGCACAAACCGGACGGTCTCACCCTGCTTGACCGGGATGTCATCCGGCGCGAAACGCATGCTGTCGCTCATGACGATGGACACAGTGCGCACCGTGGGGCCGGCATGTCCGGCGATGCCCCACGGTGTTTGTTCCTGCGGCGACGTGGCGGTCCCCTGATGCTTTGCGTCACCATGGGCCTGGGTAGCGCTGCTTGTCACAGCCAATGCGAATGTCACGAGCAGCATGCCGGGTTTCATTCTGGATTCCTCGAATGATGGTTAAGTGGGGGCACGGCAGCGCAGCGATTTGCACGCGGTGGCGCCATTGGCATCCTGCGCGCCCTGGGCAGACATGAAGCTGACTCGCACATTACAAACCCGTAATCCGCGCCATCCGTGGCGATTTGTGTGGCAGGATGAGCCGCTCGATCTGCCGCCATACCCATGAAGATCCTGATCGTCGAAGACGAGCCCAAGACGGGCGCTTACCTGAAACAGGGCCTGACCGAGGCCGGATTCATCGCGGACCTCGCCCGCGAGGGCTGGGAAGGCCTTGCGCTCGCCAAGGAAGCGCACTACGACCTGATCATCCTCGACGTGATGCTTCCCGTGCTCAATGGCTGGCAGGTGCTCGAAGGCCTGCGCCGCGCCGGCGTCGAAGTTCCGGTGCTGTTCCTGACCGCACGCGACCAGGTCGAAGACCGGGTCAAGGGGCTGGAACTGGGGGCCGACGACTATCTGGTGAAGCCCTTCGCCTTCGCGGAACTGCTGGCCAGGGTGCGGACTCTGGTGCGCCGCGGACATGCCGGTCTGGACGCCGCCGTCCTCCGAGTGGCCGACCTCGAACTCGATCTGTTGCGGCGCCGCGCCACGCGCTCCGGCCGCCGGATCGACCTGACCGCCAAGGAATTTTCCCTGCTGGAGCTGTTTCTCCGCCGCCAGGGCGAAGTGCTACCGCGCAGCCTGATCGCCTCCCAGGTCTGGGACATGAACTTCGACTCGGATACCAATGTGATCGACGTGGCGGTACGCCGGCTGCGGATCAAGATCGACGACGGCTTCGAGTCCAAACTCATCCACACCGTGCGAGGCATGGGCTATGTGCTGGAAAACGGCCTGGAGGATCGGGCCTGATGAAGGCCCTGTCGCTGACCACCCGGATCAGCCTGCTCTTCGCAGTCGCCGCGTCGCTGGTCCTGCTCGCAACGGCCTGTGTCCTGACGCAGGCGGTGGAAGCGCACTTCGAGGAGGAGGACCGCCACGAGCTGAATGGCAAGCTTGATCTCATCCAGAACCTGTTCCGGCATGCCTCCAGCCAGGGGGAACTGGATCGCCTGCCGCAGCAACTGGACGACGCCCTGGTCGGGCATCATGGACTCGCCGTCGTCGTAACGGATCAGGCAGGAAACATCTGGTTCGCGACTTCGGGGGCGGATTTCCCGCACCGACTGCTGCAAACCTGCCAGACCCGGCCGGCAGCATGTGCCGAAGGAAGCTTGCACCAATGGCAGAAAAACGGCGTGAGCAACCGGGGAATCGCCGCATCGATCACGGCGGGCGACGGCACGCCATACATCGTGGCGCTGGTACAGGACATCCAGCACCATGAGCTTTTCATGGACACATTCCGCTCGGTCCTGGGTATAGCCATCGCGCTGGCAGCCCTGGCCACCGCCAGCCTCGGCTGGGCCGTGACCCGATGGGGGCTCTCACCGCTGCGCAAGATCACCGACACGGTGGCGGGCATTTCCGCCGAACGTCTGGGCGCGCGCCTCCCGTCTGCGGGCCTGCCGGCCGAACTCATGCCGCTTGCCGCCGCCTTCAACGCCATGCTGGTCCGCCTCGATGACGCCTTTCGCCGGCTTTCGGAGTTTTCCTCCAACATCGCGCACGAATTACGCACGCCCATCTCCAACCTCATGACTCAGACCCAGGTGGCGCTCTCCACTGCGCGCAACAGCGATGAATACAAGGAAATTCTGTACTCCAGCCTGGAAGAATACGAGCGCATGGCCCAGATGGTCGGAGACATGCTGTATCTCGCACAGGCAGACAATGGATTGCTGAGGCCTGGTCTGGAGACGGTCGACCTGAGCAGCGAAACCACCAGCCTGTTCGACTATTTCGAGGCGTGGGCGGAGGAGCGTGGTGTTTCTCTGGTGCAGACGGGTTCGGCCTCGGTTCCGGGCGACCGGCTGATGCTGCGGCGCGCACTGAGCAACCTCCTGTCCAACGCCATCCGGCATACCCCGCCAGGCCACACGGTGCGCGTTACGCTGGAAACGCCAGCTGACAAGGCCGTCGTTACCATCGAGAACCCGGGGCCGGAAATTCCGGCCGGGCATATCTCCAGACTCTTTGACCGCTTCTACCGGGTCGATCCTTCACGCGAACGCAAAAGCGACGGCACCGGGCTGGGGCTCGCCATCGTCAAGTCGATCATCGAAGCACACGGCGGGGGCCTGTCCGTTATCTCAACCAATGGCGCCACGCGGTTCCAGTTCACGCTGCCCATGCCGGGAGGATGAATGCGCCCCGGCAGCAGCCTGTGCTGGAAAACAAAAAGGCGACCGCTCATTCCAGGGGTCGCCTTTAACGTGTGCGCCTGAACCTCAGCCGAACAGCCCCCTGAAGAACAGCCGGATGCCATCCCACATGCGGCGGAAGAAGCCGCCCTCCTCGACCGCTTCGAGCGCGACCAGCGGCGTCTGCATGACGACCTTGCCGTCGCCGCTCACCAGTTCGACGCGGCCCAGCGGCGCGCCGGCAGCGACGGGGGCGACGATGTCGCCTTCCTTCAGCACGACGCGCGTCTGGTATTCGCCGCTGGCGCGCTTGGGCAGCGCGGCGGCGAAGTCGGCCGCAACCCCGGCCTTGACCGTGCGCGCGGCGCCTTTCCAGACGTCGACGCTCTGCACCGCGTCGCCCTTCTTGAAGAAGGTCTTGCTGTCGAAGAAGTTGAAACCGTAGGCGAGCAGTTTGGCGGTCTCGGTCGCCCGTTCGGATTCGCTGTTGGTACCGAATACCGCCGCGATCATGCGCTGACCGTCGCGCTGGCTGGAGGCCACCAGGCAGTAGCCGGCTTCCTCGGTGTGGCCGGTTTTGAGGCCGTCGACGCCAGGGTCGCGCCACAGCAGCAGATTGCGGTTCGGCTGCTTGATGTCGTTCCAGACGAACTCCTTCTCCTTGTACAGCGCGTAGTGCTCGGGGTCCTCGATCACGATGGCCCGCGCCAGCTTGGCCATGTCGAGCGCGCTCGAATAATGGCCTTCGGCCGGCCAGCCGGTGGCGTTGACGAAATGGGTGTCGGCAAGGCCCAGCCGTTTCGCTTCCTGGTTCATCAGCGCGGCGAAGGTATCCTCGCCGCCCGCGAGATGCTCGGCCAGCGCGATGCTGGCGTCGTTGCCCGATTGCACGATGATGCCGCGCAGCAGGTCGTGCACCGCAACCTGATTGCCGACCTTGACGAACATTTTCGAGCCGCCCATGCGCCAGGCTTTTTCGCTGATGACGACGAGGTCGCCCTCCTTGATGCGGCCGCGCTGAAGTTCCAGCGCCGCGACGTGCGAAGTCATCAGCTTGGTCAGGCTGGCGGGCGGCAGGCGCTGATTGCCCTGATGGTCGACCAGCACGTTGCCGCTGGCGGCGTCCATCAGCACCCAGGATTTGGCCGCCAGTTGCGGGGGTGGCGGGACGGCGGCGGTGGCGCTCCACGCGGCCGGCGCGATCAGAAAACCGAAGAGCAATACGAGTCGTTGCAGGAAATACGGGGTAGTCATGGGCTTATCGATGAGTAGGAACAGGATGGGCATTGAAACAGGCGGATGCGCGCAAACGCGCACGCGTTCAGGATAACATCGCACGCCGCCCGGCGGCAGCCCGGCGGCGGCGGCCTGTTAAACTCGCGTCATGTCGACGACCGTACCGCACCCGCATGGCCGCCCCTGAAACCCGCGTCCCCTTCCCGCCGCACCCGGCTGCCTGAACCATGCTCTATACGCTGATCCGCCCCGCCCTGTTCTCGCTCGACCCCGAGGATGCCCACCGCTTCACCCTCGCCGGCCTCGATCTCGCGCACCGGGCCGGCCTGCTGGGCCTGCTGCCGCGCGCAACGGGCAAACCCGTGCACGTGATGGGCATCGACTTTCCCAACGCGGTGGGCCTCGCCGCCGGCCTCGACAAGGACGGCGCGCACATCGGCGCGCTGGCGGCGCTGGGCTTCGGCTTCATCGAAATCGGCACGGTGACGCCGCGCCCGCAGCCCGGCAATCCGCAGCCGCGCATGTTCCGCCTGCCCGTGGCCGACGCCATCATCAATCGCATGGGCTTCAACAACCGCGGCGTCGACAATCTGGTGCAGAACGTCGCGGCCAGCGGCTTCACCGGCGTGCTCGGCATCAACATCGGCAAGAACAAGGACACGCCGAACGAGCATGCGGTGGACGACTATCTCGCCTGCCTCGACAAGGTCTACGCGCACGCCAGCTACGTGACGGTGAACATCTCCTCGCCCAACACGCAGAACCTGCGCGAACTGCAGAAGGACGAAGCGCTCGATGCGCTGCTCTCCGCGATCAAGCTGAGGCAGTCCGAACTCGCGCAACGGCACGGCAAATACGTGCCGGTCGCGCTGAAGATCGCGCCCGATCTCGACGACGCGCAGATCGCCGCCATCGCCGCGCTGCTGATGATGCACCGCATCGACGCGGTGATCGCCACCAACACCACCATCGCCCGCGACGCCGTGGCCGGTCTGCCCAACGCCGACGAGGCCGGCGGGCTGTCGGGCAGACCGGTGCGCGCGGCGTCGACCCGCGTGATCCGCGAACTGGCGCGCCACCTGAAGAACGAGGTGCCGATCGTCGGCGTCGGCGGCATCCTGTCGGGCGACGACGCGCAGGAAAAAATCACCGCCGGCGCCTCGCTGGTGCAGCTCTACTCCGGCTTGATCTACCGCGGCCCGGGACTGGTGCGCGAGTGCGTGCAGCGCCTCGCCTGATGGGAATGAAGCGGGCGCGCGTATCTGTCCTTGGCCTGCTGATGCTGGCCACCGCCGCACATGCCGCGCCGCCCGAGCACGCCGTCGTCACCCGCTTTGCCCAGCCGGGACTCGCGGCCGGGCAACTGGGCGTGATCGTCAACGACGACGATCCAGACAGCGTGGCGATTGCCGCGTATTACCTCGAAAGGCGCGGCATCCCCGCCGCCAACCTGATCCACGTGCGCTTCAAGCCCGGGCGCAGCACGCTTTCCCGCGAGGAATTCGCTGCTCTCAAGCGCCGCGTCGACCGCAGCGCCGCCGGGAATATCCAGGCCTACGCCCTGACCTGGGCGCAGCCGTACCGGGTCGACTGCATGTCGATCACCTCCGCCTTCGCCTTCGGCTTCGATCCCGCCTGGTGCGCCAGCGGCTGCAAGCCGACGCAGCCCAGCCCGTATTTCGACAGCAGCGCGGCACGCCCTTTCGACGCCTACAGGATGCGCCCGACCATGAGCCTGGCCGCCGCCAGCGTGGTCGAGGCGAAACAACTCATCGATCGCGGCGTCGCCGCCGACGGCAGCAACCCGGCGGGCACCGCGTATCTGGTCAGCACGAACGACAAGGCGCGCAACGTGCGCGCCGCCGGCTACGCGGCACTGCGCACCCGGATGCAGCGCATCCTGCCCACCGAAATCGTCGCGGCCGACGCGCTCGAAAACAGGTCCGACGTGATGTTCTATTTCACCGGGCTGACCCATGTGCCGTCGCTCGACAGCAACCGCTTCCTGCCCGGCGCCATCGCCGACCACCTCACCTCGGCCGGCGGCGAACTGTTCGGCGGCTCGCAGATGAGCAGCCTCGCCTGGCTGGAAGCGGGCGCCACCGGCAGCTACGGCGCGGTGGTCGAGCCCTGCAATTTCCCCTCCAAGTTCCCGCTTCCCGGCATCGTCATGGCGCACTACCTGCAGGGCGAAACCCTGATCGAGGCCTACTGGAAAAGCGTGCAGATGCCGGGACAGGGCCTCTTCATCGGCGAGCCGCTGGCACGCCCGTTCGCCGGCGTCGCCCACCATGCGCACGACGGCGGCCTGACCCTCTCGGCGCGCCTGCTCGCCCCCGGCGATTACGAGGTGCAGGCCGCGCCGTCGATGATGGGGCCCTACCGCAGCGTCGGCCGCATCCGCATCGGATGGGGCGCCGGCGAACTCAAGCTCAGCCGGATCCCGCCGGCCTACTACCGCTTCGAGCGCCGCGCCGACGTCCGCCCGGCCCGCTAGCGCTCGCCAGCGCAGGGCCGCATTGGTTATGCTGCGCGGGTATCCATCCTGCGCGAGACCCGCCATGCACATCGGCATTCCCAAGGAAATCAAGAACCACGAATACCGCGTCGCCCTCACGCCCGACGGCGCGCGCGAACTGGTCCAGGCGGGACACCGGATCAGCGTCGAAACCGGCGCCGGCGCCACCGTGGGGTTTGACGACGCCGCCTATCGCGCCAGCGGCGCCGACGTCGTCGCCACCCCCGCCGAGGCTTACGCCGCCGACCTGGTGGTCAAGGTGAAGGAGCCGCAGCCGGACGAGTTGACCGCCTTGCGTGCCGGGCAACTGCTGTTCTGCTACCTGCACCTGGCCGCCGCGCCTCTGCTGGCGCACGAACTGATGGCGCGCGGGGTGACGGCGATCGCCTACGAAACCGTGGCCCGCCCGGGCGGCGGCCTGCCGCTGCTGCAGCCGATGTCCGACATTGCCGGGCGGCTGGCGCCGCAGATGGGCGCACTCGGGCTGCACACCTCCCACGGCGGCAACGGCAAGCTGATCAGCGGCATGCCCGGCGTGCCGCCTGCGCATGTGCTCATCATCGGCGCCGGCGTTGTCGGCATGAGCGCCGCACGCACGGCCACCGGCCTCGGCGCGCAGGTCACCCTGCTCGACCAGCAGGCCGACAAGCTCGCCCACGCCGAAGCGCTGTTCGGCCCGCGGGTGGCAACGCGGTTTTCCTCGCCGCGGGCGATTGCCGACGGCCTCGCGCAGGCCGACATCGTCATCGGCGCGGTACAGGTTTCCGGCCGCCACACGCCACGCCTGATCAGCCGCGCGTTGCTGCAGCGGATGCCGCAGGGTTCGGTGCTGGTGGACGTGGCCATCGACCAGGGCGGCATCGCCGAAACCTCCCGCCCCACCACCCACAGCGCCCCGTTCTTCATCGTCGAAGGCATCGTCCACTACTGCGTCACCAACATGCCCGGCGCCGTCGCCCGCACCGCCACCGACGCACTCACCCATGCCACCCTGCCCTATGTGCGGGCGCTGGCGGCCCGGGGCCTGGCCGCACTGGACGCGGACGCCGGACTGCAAGCGGGACTGCAGGTCCACGCAGGCAAAATCACCCACGCCGGGCTGGCACAGGATCTGGGGATCGGCTAAAGCGGACCGCCTCTCGCCTGCGGGGAAAATCGCGCGCGCTGATGCCCTGCAACGCGCCGCCATGCCGCTCATTCAGGCGCAAAGAAAACCCAAGCCGGCTGCTGGCTCAGCGGCTTGCTTCCATGCGCCCGACTTGCCGGGTATGCCTCATTGCACGACACTAACGTCCTAACGCAAGCAACACCGGACACGCGGAGAAAAAACCAACAAACGCCCCCGGCACCCGTGAGCAAATTCGACGAACTCTATCGCCTTCACCGCCTGCTGGACGGGCGGCGGACAGGCCTGCCGCGCAGCGTGCTCATTGGTGAGCACGGCTTTTCGCGTTCCACCCTCGCCCGCCTGATCGCCGACCTGCGCGACCGCCTCGGCGCCCCGCTCATCCACGACAGCGAACGCGGCGGCTATCGCTACGACACCGCCGACGGCAGCCACGCGCTCCCCGGCCTGTGGTTTACCCCCGCGGAACTGCACGCCCTCGTCACGCTGAAACACCTGCTCGCCAACCTGGAGCCCGGGCTGCTCGACGGCCACCTGCGGCCGCTGCAAACCCGCATCGACAAGCTGCTGGGCAGCAACCACCTGGGCGCCGGCGAGGCCGCCCAACGCATCCGCATCCTGGCCGCCGCCGCGCGCCAGAAAAACCTCCGCCACTTTCAAACCATCGCCGGCGCCGTCCTGCAGCGCAGCCGCCTCAAGATCGACTACTACAACCGCGAGCGCGACCAAATCGGCACCCGCGAAATCTCCCCGCAACGCCTCGCCCACTACCGCGACAACTGGTATCTGGACGCCTGGTGCCACGACAAAAAAAGCCTGCGCATCTTTGCCGTCGAATGCATCCGCACCGCCGCACCGCTCGGCAAAGCCGCCAAAACCCTCGCCGAATCCACTCTCAACCGCGAACTCGCCAGCGCCTACGGCATCTTCGCCGGCCTGCCCGTCGCCACCGCTGTCCTGCGATTCACCCCCAAACGCGCCCGCTGGGTCGCCGACGAAATCTGGCATCCACAACAGCAAAGTCGCTGGCTGGAAGACGGCCGCTACGAATTGCGCCTGCCCTATTCGGATGAGCGTGAGTTGCTTATGGACATCCTGAAATACGGTCCTGACATCGAAGTTATGGGACCGGAAGATCTGCGCGAGGTCGTCAAAAAACTGCTGGGGGCGGCTGCGAGCCAGTATCGGCGATGAGAAGGGGGAGGCTCAGGTTTTGGGCCTAGGGGTAGATAGTATGAAAACACTCAAAACTGACTGACTGGACGGATATGAATAGGCTTGCTGATTCACTGCCCGTTAACGACAAGCCCGCGTTTGTCGCGCATGTCCGTGGTGACAGCAAAATACAATCGCTGGAAGCGCATTTGCGCAGTGTTAGCCAACTCGCTGCGGAAATCGCCGCCAAATTCCGCCTCGCCCCGCACGGAGAACTGATAGGCCTGCTGCATGATCTGGGCAAGTACAGTTCGGCATTCCAAGCCTATATCCAGTCCGCAACTGGGCTATTGAATCAGGATGAGGACGAGGAATTTGTTGATGCAGCCGGTTTGAAAGGGAAAATTGATCACTCAACAGGCGGCGCGCAGTTCATCTGGCAACATCTGGCTGGAAAAGACGCACTGGCTCATGTGGCCGGTGAAATCCTCGCAATATGTGTGGCTTCGCATCACTCCGGATTGATCGATTGCCTGACTTCTTCCCTAGGGAAACACTGATTTATTCCCCTCGTCGAGCCTAAATTTGAGCGATGTCTGTCAGAATTCATTTGTCCTTGTCACGGGTGATTTTGCGATGCAAAC
>NCIH01000056.1:0-17192 GCA_002281975.1 Hydrogenophilales bacterium 17-64-11
GGCACCGACAGGCGGTCGATGATGATCTGCAGGTTCCACGGATTGAGGATGCCCATGCCGGAACCGATCAGGCTCGCCAGCGGCATCACCGCGACGCAGCCGATGTCCTCCAGCTGCTTGGCGGCGATCGGGTCGTCCGAGGTGTAGACCATCACCTGGAAGCCGTCCTTCACCAGCACCTCGGCCGCTTTCACCGTTTCCGCCACGTTGGGATACAGCGACTCGGCGTCGCCCAGCACCTCCAGCTTGACGAGGCTGTGGCCGTCGAGCAGTTCGCGCGCCAGGCGCAGCGTGCGGATCGCGTCGTCCGCCGTATAGCAGCCGGCGGTGTTGGGCAGATAGGTGTATTGCGACGGCGGCAGCGCATCGAGCAGGCTGGGCTGGCCGGCGTCCTGGCCAATGTTGGTGCGGCGGATGGCGACGGTGACGATTTCCGCCCCCGAGGCCTCGACCGCGAGGCGCGTTTGTTCGAAATCCTTGTACTTGCCGGTGCCCACCAGCAGGCGGGAGGCATAGGACTTTCCGGCGATGACGAGAGGTTCCATATTCAGGGGAGCGGGGATCTAGGGGCTAGGGGACGGATCAGCCGCCGCCGACCGCGACGACGATTTCCAGGCGGTCGCCGTCGGCGAGCCGGGTGTCGGCATGCTGGCTGCGCGGGACGATTTCGCCGTTTTTTTCGATGGCGATGCGTTTCCCGAGCAGATCCAGCGACGCGATCAGTTCGCTCAGGGTGAGCGGGGCAGGGAAAGCACGGGGTTCGCCGTTGATGAGCAGTTCAATCACGAATCACTTCTTCTATCCGGGGGACGCGAGTTTCAGTATCATGCCGAATTCTACCCTGAAGCACCCTACAGGGCATGAAGGCACAAGTACCGCGCGGGCGTCGTATAGTGGCATTACCTGAGCTTCCCAAGCTCATGAGGAGGGTTCGATTCCCTTCGCCCGCTCCAAAACGCAGTATCCGGACCCGATGTCGGGTCGGCCGCAATTCAATAACTTGCCTTCCTTGGCCGTTAATTGCAGCAAGGCCATGAATACCCAATCCGCCTCCTCCTCCCCTGCCGCCCTGCTACGCGAAGCCGATGCGCGCATGACGCAGGCGCTGGACAACTTTTTTCAGCGCAGCCGCATTCCAATCCAGGATGCCATTTTGCGCGCCATGGCGGCGCAACCGGCGCCGTCGACCACGGCGATCGGACAGACCTGCCTGGATTGGCTCAACGCGCACCCTGACGTGCTATCCACCGCGTTTGCCGAGCAATTCCGCCAGCATCTCGCTCGGCCCGAGACGTTTGCCCGGCCCCATGACGGCCGCCCGACCGAACTGCAACTGCTGGACGACGACACGCTCAAACGGCAGTTGGTGGAAGCAAAAACCGCGGCTCTGCTGACCGAAACCCTGCGCGCCGAGATGCTGCTGCTGTTCGGCCGCGTGCAGGCTATGCGGCGGGCGGCATCGGAAGATATGGACCGTGCCGATGGCTACGGCCCACATCAGGTCGTTCGCGCCTTGTCGCGCGCGCTCGATGCGCAGGGAATCGACTCTGCGTGCGGCACTTTCCTGCTCCAGTGTGCGACCACTCCGCTGCTTGACACGCTGAAGCACACTTACGCGGCACTGAATCAGTTTCTGGACGCGCAGGGCATTCGGGAACTGTTCGCCCCCCCCGCGGCCCCTGCCGCCGCCTCGCCCCGGGCAGCCACGACCGATGCCGGGCAGGACGTCCTGGCGCACATTCAGTCGGTTGCCGCGCGCGCAAGCGAACCCGCCCCTTCCGGCACGCTCCCTCCCGCAGGCGGCACGCCGTTGCCCGACATGCCGCGCCGTTTGCTTGACCACCTGGCGGACTGGCAGGCTCCTCTATCGCCTCTCCCGTGCGCCCCGCAGACCGGCGAAGCTGCCACGCTGGCACTGCGGCAATTGCAGCAGCAGTCGCGCCATACCGGAACGGGCGCATTCGACCTCGCAGTACTGGATGCCCTGGCGGGGCTGTTCGAATACATCCTTGACGACCCCGGCATATCGTCGCGTTACAAGGCCGAAATTGCCCATCTGCAGATCCCGGCGCTCAGGGTCGCGCTTGCCTCGCCCGATTTTTTCAGCGACGACCGGCATCCGGCACGCCAGTTGATCGACCTGCTGGGATTGTTCTCGCGCCGTTTTCCCGAACACAATCCCACGCACCTGCCCGCGCTCGAACAGATCCAGGCCGCCTGCGCCGCCATCCTCGACGATCCCGGCCACGCCGCCGAGGCATTTGCGCATGCGCACGGCAGGCTGGCCGCCTGGCTTGCCGACGCCGACGCCGACATCGAAGCGGGCCTGGCTTCGGACGTCATGCATCTGGAGCAAATCGAACGCCAGGAACTGGGCACCCTGCTGGCGCTGGAAAACCTGCATGACCTGACCGAGCGCTATCCCGCCCCGGAATCGGTGTTGCGGCGGCTGGAAAACGCCTGGGTACCGCACATGGCGTCGTTGTATGTAGCCGAAGCGGGCGAAGGCCCCGGCTGGCGGGCAGCCTGCGCGACCTTGCTGCAGCTGTTTCTCAGTCTGCAGGCGCCGGGCAGCGATGCCGAGCGCGAAGACCGCCTGCAATCGATTCCCCGCATCAACGCCGAATTGCGCCGCGGCCTGCTGGCGCAAGGAGCCACGCCCGCGCAGCTGAAAGACTTTTTCAGCGCCATCACCATGACTCAGGAATACTGGATCCGTCCCGCCGGAGGACAGCAGGAAGCCGTGGTCAGCTCGTTTGCGCCCCGGGATGCCTCACGGGAAGAAATCGAATCGCTTACCCGTCAGCTCTCGGCCGCCCCTCCGAATGACCCCATCCTGCAGCAGGCCCAGCAACTGCTGGAAGGCGACTGGGTGGATTTCGATCCCCCATTCGAGGGTCTGGCGACCGCGCGCGTGGCCTGGGTCGGCGTACACGGCTATCTGCTGTTTTGCGACAGCGCGGGCGAACAGCGTTTTTCGCTCGACTGCGACCGGCTCGCCGCGGAAATCCGTGCCGGCCGCGCGCAGATTCCGGAGCAGTCGCTCACGCGCAAAGCCATGCTGCGACTCAAAACGCACCTATCGGCCGATGCCGGCTGAAATTTACAATCCGGACGCTCAAGTTACCCCCTGGCCAGCCGATAAATCAGTTATGCGGTTGTTCGCCTAAGCACAGGCGCAGTCGCCGACCACGAACAGGGCAAACCCGCCGCGAGACGGGGACGCAAAGTTTCCGGTCTCGATACCCAAGCCCTTCAGGGTGCTCCCCACTGGCGGTCGAGACAGCGGGACCGCCGGCAACCATCCGGTCATGCACATTCCACCCCGTTCCTGGCCGGCCAGCCGCCGATACCGCGAGGTGACCCCATGGAGCGCGAGATGCCGGACAATTCAGTCGTAGTCAACCTCAATCAATTCGAGCGTACGCGCCGCGCGCAGGTCTCAGCCGAGATCCTGTCGATCCTGCACGGCAGCCGCGACCTGTTGATCGAGGGCGCGACCCGCGTGCTGACGCGGCAAACCGAAGCGATGGCAAATACCCTGCTGGCGATGGCCGACCGTACGCCGCTGCTGGACACACGCAACATCTACTATGCCGCCCAGGGCATCCTCGACAAACAGGCCAATGAATTGTTGAGCGCGTGCAAGGAAGCGTTTTGCCAGGCCTTCAACGACTTTGCCCACAACCGCGAGAAACCTGCCGGCGCCGAACTGCAGGAATTGTCGCTGGTGGACGACCATGATTTCGAAATCACCCTGGCAATCGACAAAGCGACCTCGCGCCTGCGTTACAACTGCGCCGAGGAACTGGTCGCCCTGGACGCCCGCATCGCCCACCTGCTGGGCCGCTCGGACCTGTCCGAGAACGACAATCCGCTCGGCCCGCGCGCATTGTGCGAAGCGCTGCTGGGCGGCGCAACCCGCATGCAGCCGGAACAGGAGGTGCGGGTCGTGCTGTTGAACCAGTTCGATCTGGTGCTGACCACAGAACTTGCCCACATCTACCAGTCCATCAACCGTTTTCTGATCGACCACGGCATCCTGCCGGATCTCAAGGTTGGCGCGAAAACCCGCACGCAGAATGCTGCCGCCGCCCCAAGCGGCGCCGCCTCGGCCAGCTCCTCCTCCCCGGCCACACCGGGCCAGACCGGCGGCGACATGTTCAGGCTGTTCGAGCAACTGGCCGGGGGCGGCGGACACGTACTGGGAGGGGCGGGCGGACACGGTGGCGCGCCGGCGGGTTTCGCCGGGTTCAACCTGCTCGATTCGCTCAACCAGCTGCAGTCCGGCGCCATGATGCTGCCCGGCGGCGGCCGTTTCGAACTGCCGCTGCTGGAAGCCAGCACCATCCAGAACGTGCTGCGCAGCCTGCAGCAAAGTCCGGTGATGCAGGCTGCAAGCCCGCTCGATGCGGTGCTGGTGGATGCGGTCGCCATGCTGTTCGATGCGGTATTCGACGAAGCCTCCATCCCCGACCGCCTCAAGGCACAAATCGCGCGGCTGCAGATTCCGGTGCTGAAGGCGGCCATGCTGGACCGAAACTTCTTCTCGCAGCCGAATCATCCGGTGCGCCGCATGCTGGATGCGATCGCCAAACTCGCCGTCCACCTGCCCGACAACGAGGCAGGCAATGCCCGACTGGAGACCATTTCACAGGTGGTCAGCCGGGTACTCGACAGCTTCGAGCAGGACATCGCCGTATTCGATTCCGCCGCCACGGAACTGGAGGCGATAAGCATCACCCTGGACGACACACTGGAAGAAACCGTGAACGCCAGCCTGCAGCAGGACATCGCCCAGATCAGGCAATCCGAGCGTGCCGAACTTGCACCCGTCATCGTCCACGATTTCATCAACCGCGCACTCAGGGATCAACCGGTGGCGGATGCCGTGCGTGAATTCCTGCGGCGCGACTGGGCGCAGCTGCTGACCATGGATTATGTCGACGCAGGCGAGCAGGGCGCGCATTTCAACAGCCACGTCGAAACCATGCGTGAACTGGTGTGGAGCGTGCAGCCCAAGGCCGACATGGATGCGCGCCTGATGCTGGTGCGCATTCTGCCCGGCTTGCTGAAACGCCTGCGCGAAGGCACGGCAGAAATCGCCCTGCCGCAAAAGCTGTCCGACCGCTTTTTCGCCACCCTGGTCATTCTGCACGCCAATGCAGTGCGCCCCAACGCCCAGCCGGTGCCGCTGCCCGATATCACGCCCGAAGAAATCGAAGCGCTGACGCCCGCCCCTGTGGCCGATCCCGTCGCAGCACTCGTTCCCGAAGCCGAACCCACGGTCCCCGAAGTGGAAGACGAGTTCAGCTTGCGCGCCCGCGCCTTGAACAAAGGCGACTGGGTGGAGTTCCACTACGACGACGGCACTTTCCGCTGGGCGCGGCTGGGCTGGGTCAGCGGTATCCGCAACACCTATCTGTTCTCGGATCAGGACGGCATGAACAGCTTCTCCATCAGCCTGCACCGTCTCGCCGACAAGCTGCGGCGCGGCGAAGCAGTGCTGGTCGAACGCAAATCCATCACCGAATCGGCATTTGGCAAGTTGATGAACCTGTTCCGACAGAAACTCAGCCACGTCTGAGTGTAGTTTCACCCATTGATTCGCCCTTTCACCCCGGCTACCCTGCCGAGGTGAAATCGTTTGCTTCCCGCATCGTCCGCTGGCAGCGGCACCACGGCCGCCATGCCCTGCCCTGGCAGGCCAGCCGCGATCCCTACCGCATCTGGCTGTCTGAAATCATGCTGCAGCAGACCCAGGTCACCACGGTCATTCCCTATTTCGGGCGCTTTGTGGCGCGCTTCCCCGATCTGCCCTCCCTGGCTGCGGCACACGAGGACGAGGTGCTCGCGCTATGGAGCGGACTCGGCTACTACAGCCGTGCGCGCAACCTGCATGCGGCTGCGCGCGCCATCGTCGCCCATGGCGGCAATTTTCCGGCCAGTCCCGACGCCATCGCGCAGTTGCCAGGCGTCGGACGCTCGACCGCGGCGGCGATCGCGGCATTGGCTTTCGGCCAGCCTTGCGCCATCCTCGACGGCAACGTCAAACGTGTACTGGCACGCCACGCCGGCATTGCCGGCTGGCCAGGTGACAAAAAAACCGCAACGGCGTTGTGGCAACTGGCCGAATCGTACCTGCCGCACACCGCCATCGAAGCCTACACCCAGGGCATGATGGATCTCGGCGCGCTCGTCTGCACCCGCAGCCAGCCGGCCTGCGCAGACTGTCCGGTCAACGCCGACTGCATCGCGCACACGCAGCACCGCACCGCCGAACTGCCGGCGCCGCGTCCTAAAAAGACGCTGCCTGAACGGCAGGTGCAGATGCTGCTGCTGTTCGATCGCGGCGAGCTGATGCTGGAAAAGCGCCCGTCGCGCGGCATCTGGGGCGGATTATGGAGCCTGCCCGAACTCGCCTTCGATGCCGATCCGGCCCTGCACTGCCGCAACCGCTTCGGTTTCACCGCACTCGCCCAGCAGGCGCTGCCGCAACTCAGCCACAGCTTCACTCATTTCAAGCTGCACATCCGGCCGGTGCGGCTCCAGCTCATGCCGCGTCACACCGACTCGCCCGGCCAGGCATGGTTGCCGCTGGCCGACGCGCTCGATGCAGCCCTCCCCGCACCGGTGCGCAAACTGGTGGCGCAACTCGATGGCAGTTGAATCGTGTGCCTGCTGTGCGCTTTGCATTCGTCATGCTATAAACCGGCAACCTGGTACGAGCCTTTATGCTCAGTGATACACACGCATTTTCTCTTCTGGCGGCTTTTGGCATTGACTATTCTGCTCAGCCCGCTTGCCGCAGCGGCCGGAATCATCGTCCATCCCGGCGTCGAAGGCCGTAGCATCAGCACCGCCAGCCTGCGCAACATCTACACCCTGCGCCAGACGCTATGGCCCAATCGCCAGCCCATCGTGATTTTCGTCTTGCCGGATGACCATCCGGTGCACGAGGCCTTTGCCAAGGAAAAGCTCGGCCTCTATCCCTATCGACTGCGCCAGACCTGGGACCGCCTGAGCTTCAGCGGCATGGCCAGCGCCCCTATCGAAGTAAAAGACGAAAACGAAATGCAGGCACGCGTGCGTGCCACGCCCGGCGCAATCGGATACACAAGCAAGGACACAGGCCATGACGGCATCAAGATTCTCCGGCTGGAATAAGCTGCTGCTGAGCGGATTGCTGACGGCATCGTCTGTCTCGGCGGACCACCTGGCCGATCCCCGCTACCACATCCAGGGATTTGCAGCGCAAGGCCTGATCGGCAGCACCAACAACCAATTCTTTGGCGAGAGCCGGGATGCGGTCAGCACCGATTTCACCGAAGCAGGCCTCCACGGATCCTGGCAGCCGCTCGATGCCCTGCGCCTGTCGGGCCAGATGCTGTATCGCCGGGCGGGCGAAAGTGACCGGGATGGCGTGCGCCTGGATTACGCCCAGGCCGACTGGCAGTTTTATCAAACCGAAGTCACCCGGCTCGGCCTCAAGCTCGGCAAGGTCAAGCTCCCTTACGGCCTGTATAACGAGACGCGCGACGTGCCTTTCACCCGCCCCGGAATCCTGCTGCCGCAGTCGGTCTACGTCGACAACAGCCGCGATCTGCTGCTCGCCGCGCCCGGCGTGTTTCTACACGGTGCCAGCGCGCAGAAATACGGCGCGACCGACTTTATGCTGGGCTGGGTACGTCCCGATTTCGACAGCGAATCCGTGGATTACAGCTTCCTCGGCAACGTGCGGCCCGGCAAGCTGAAAGGCAAAGGCACCCTCGGTGCCCGGCTGCGCTGGGACACCCCGACCGACACCACCCTGATGCTGACCTACGCCGACGCCAAGGCCGATTACAGCCCGGGCAGCATCGACCCCCTGGCGGCGGGTACCATGCGGTTCCGTAATCTGCTGGCAACCGTGCAGCAGCGGTTCGACACCGTGACACTGACCGCCGAGTACGGCGAACCGCGGCTCGACTTGCGCGGCTTCGGCGCGCTGCCCGATACCCATCGGGTTATCCAGGCAGCCTACCTCCAGGGCGAGTGGCGTTTCCATCCGGCGTGGGAATTGATGCTGCGCCATGACCTCTTCTATCGTGACAAATACGACAAAAGCGGCCGCCGGTTTCAAGCCGCCACCGGCCTGCCGGCGCACGGTATGTTCGCCCGCGACTGGACGCTGGGGCTGCGCTGGGATGCCACCCCCAGCCTGATGCTGCGCGCGGAATATCACCGCGTAGACGGCACCGGCTGGCTGCCGGGCCCGGATAATCCCGATTTCCTCAGCCGCGAACAGCGCTGGAATATGTGGCTGTTGCAGGCGGCCTACCGTTTCTAGCCATGTGCCTCCCCGCTTTTCTCAGCCTGAAGTGGAAACTGCTGCTGCCACTCACCCTGGCCATGGCGATCGGCACGATGGCGCTCACCTGGACCAACGACACCAACCTGCGCCGCGAGGTGCAGCAGACGCGGCTCGACAGCGCGGCGCGCAACGAGGCGCTGCTGCGCTTCCTGATCCGGCAGAACGAGCGCCAGCTAGTGGACGCAGGCGCGGCGATGGCCGATTTTCTGGTGGCCAGCCGCAACAGTCCGGTCGACAGGGAATCCGGCTTCGTGCTGCAGGCTTATTGGGAACAGCTGAGCCTCAACCATGGCTTTGAAAGCCTGCGTCTGTACGACGCCAAGCAGCATTTGTTGACCGGCTTCGGCGACATGCCCACACCCGACGCCTTGATGGATTCCCAATTGACGTCCGTACTGGCCACCGAGCGCCCCGCCAGCGGACTGTATTGTGCCGGGCGTTGCCTGTTCTACGGCATGGCGCCGGTGCTGCGCGGCGGCATCACCACGGGCGTGGTGGTGGTGGCAATGGATCTGTCGAGCCTGCTGAGCGCATTTGTCCAGAGCAGCGGACGCGATTTGGCCGTCGCCGTCGACCGTCAACGCGCGCCCCAACTGCTCGCCACCACCACCCCGGACATCAAGGCCATGGTAAAGCAGGCGGATTTCGCACCGTATCCGCAGCGTCCGCAACTCGAATCCGCCTTGAGCCACAGCGGCAGCAAAGTATACGAATGGCAGAAACTGCAACCGCTTGCCGCCGTGCCCGGCGCCCCCTATTTCATCGCGCGCAAGGACGTAACCGACGCGGAGCGCACGATTGAACAAGCGTTTTTGACCAATCTGGTTACCGGCCTGACGGTCTTCCTGCTCGCCGAAGGTGTGCTGCTGGTTTCACTGGCCTGGTTCATGCAGCGGATGAACCGCGTCAGCGCCGGCCTGCCGCTGCTCGGCGAAGGCCGCTGGCACGACGCCCGCCGGCACCTGCAATTTCACGACCAGTTGCCGCGCGACGAGCTCACCGCGCTGGAGCATGCCGCGCTCACCCTCGCCGGCCAACTCGAATCGCTCGACACGGCCTCGCGCAACCAGCAAAACGAACTGGCCGAGCTGGTCGACACCCTGTCGCACGAGCGGGACTTCAGCTCGGGGGTGCTGGACACGGCGCAGGCGCTGATCCTGACGCAGGATCGGCGTGGGGCGATCCGCATGGCCAACCGCTACGTCGAAACGCTCACCGGCCACAGCGCAAACCGGTTGATCGGGCAAGATTATTTCGAGCAGATGATCGCCCCGCAGGAACGCCGCGACTGGCGTGCGCGCTTGCTGGCGCACTTTGGCAGCGATCTCGCGCCGCTGCGGTTTGAAGCGCTGCTCGCCACCCCCGGCGGGCTGCGCAATATTGCCTGGGTGCATTCGCTGATCGGCCAGGAAAACGGCACCGAGCCGCTGATGCTGTCGGTGGGGCTGGACATGACCGAACTCAAGAGCGCGCAGGCACGCGCCAGTTATCTGTCCGATTACGACACGCTGACCGGCCTGTACAACCGCCAGGGCTTTCAACGGCGGCTGGCCCAGGCGCTGGCCGAGCCGACAAGCGGTTCGCTGCTGCTGATCGATCTCGACGACTTCAAGGCGATCAACGATCTGGCCGGCCACAGCGCCGGCGATGTGGTGATCCAGCATATGGCCGAGCGTCTGCGCGAACTCCGGCCGGCTCCCAAACTGGCCGCCCGGCTGGGCGGCGACGAGTTCGCCCTGTTCTTCGAGCCGCTGCCGGACGCGCAATTGCTGCAGACCGCGCGCCTGCTGTGCAAGGGCGACCGCGACCGCCACATCGCCACCGCCTGCGTCGGCATCGCGACGGTCCAGCCCGGCTGCAGCACGGAAAGCCTGCTTGGCCACGCCGACCTGGCGCTCTCGCAGGCGCGCGCCAAGGGCCGCTCCAACTGGCATCTGTACAACCCGGCCGACGGCACCCGCGAAAGCCTGCTCGACCGCACCGAGCAACTCGCCCTCATCACCGACGCCCTGCACGACAATCGGCTGGCGCTTTTCCTGCAGCCCGTGATGGCGATCCAGGCTGCGCAAACCACGCACTACGAGGCGCTGCTGCGGGTGCGCACGCCCGACGGCCGGATTCTGCCGCCCGCCCCGCTGATCGCCGCGGCGGAAGCTTCCGGCCTCATCCGCGACATCGACCAGTGGGTACTGCAGCATGCCGTCGCGCTGATTGCCGGCCGGCCGGACCTGCGGCTGGCAGTCAACCTGTCCGCGCGCAGCCTGGACAACCCGGAATTGCCCGCGCTGCTGCAGGAAATGCTGCAGCGGCAGGGCGTCAAGCCGCAACAGCTGATCCTGGAGATCACCGAAACGGCGGCCCTCAACCAGTTGACGCACGCCGAAACCCTGCTCACCGGCATCCGTGCGTTAGGCTGCAAGCTGGCGCTGGACGATTTCGGCGTCGGTTTCTCCACTTTCCAGTACCTGAAGCATCTGCCGGTGGATTTCGTCAAAATCGACGGCTCCTTCATCCGTACGCTGGACCACAGCGAGGACGACCGGCTGTTCGTGAAGGCCCTGGTCGACGCGATACACGGTTACGGCAAACTGGCGGTGGCGGAGCATGTCGAGAACCAGGCCATTCTTCAGCGGGTGACGGAACTCGGCGTGGACTATGCCCAAGGCTACCATTTCGGCAGGCCGCAGGCGGCGGACACGGTACTCGCGGCCCGATCCGACTGATTGCCGATGCGGTGCTATACATAACGCTAGGAGCATTCCTGCAACAGGAGGTTGGTATGAACACGCAAACCGATGCGTCCGGTCCCGCCATTTTCGACCCCGACGGTTTTCTGATCGACCCGGCCATGTGGAGCGAGAGCCTGGCCGACCGCATTGCCCAGACCGACGGCCTGAGCAGCCTCAGTGAATTGCAACTGGGCCTGCTGCACACCTTACGGCACGAGTTTGCCAAGCATGGCAGCGTGACCGCACTCAGCCATATCTGCCATCTCAGCGGGCAAGGCCCGGACTGCATGCAACACCTGTTCTCCAACCCGCGCGAGGCCTGGCGGCTGGCGGGACTCCCCAATCCGGGCGAGGAAGCCAAGGCCTATCTTTAAAGTAACGCGGCGGTGCGACAATGGCGGGATGAGTCCCGCCTCCCCCACCCCCCATCCCGATGTCTGTCTGCTGTGCGAACCCATCGTCGGCGCCTTCGGACTGCCGGCCGACACCCCGTTCGTCAGCATCAAGGGCGACCCCTCCCTGCGTGAAACCGTACCGCTGCGCCCGCGCCAGCACTCGCGCCTGGATCAGATTGCCGGCGAAGTGCTGCAAACCTGCGCTGCCCTGCTGCGCGACACCGGGGTATATGCGATTTACATCGGCTTCAACAGTTCGGAAGTGCGCACCGAATCGATCTTCAACCCGTTTGCCTACGAGGTGCACGACGCCGAGGATCTGGTGAAACCAGGCTATACCGCGCGGCATTTCGTGACCGTGCCGTACGACGAAAAAGTCCGCACCATCGCCTGGGTCCGCGCGATGATCCAATCGGGTCCGCTGCGCCATTACCTGCCAGCCCACTGGCTGAAGCTGATGGACGCGGGAAGCGCCGGCTGGCAGCCGCTGGCGGCCGACCGCATCGACGAAATCGTGCACAGCTTCAACGTGCTGCGCGGCATCGATGGCTACTACCTGCGCAATGCCGCAATTTCGCTGTCCGAAGGCATCGTGCGCGCGTCCTACAATTGCGACGGCACCTACATCGTGCGGGCGGATTACTTCGCCGAGTTCGTGCGCGTCAACACGCCCTGATCCCGGCGCACCCGCCAGGCCCTAATCCAGCGGCGTATCGATATAGGCCCTGCCCGCCGGACAGCCGGAGTTGTAATGCGTGTGTCCCGCCCGGGCAAAGGCCAGCGGGCGCCCGGGCTCGCCGCTGGCCGGATTGCGCTCGAAATAGACGCGCACCTCGCGCAGCATCGGGCGGCGCTTGGCGGGCGTTGGCGTGCGCGGGGTGCGGCAATCGAAAGTGACGGCGTCCTTCAGCGCCGGGTCGGCCCTGGCCAGCGACTCGCGCAAAGCCGCCAGGCTGATTTCACGGCCCATGTGGCGTGCGATTTCGCCGCCGATCGCCCGATTGACGCGTTCGGTCAGCGCAACCGAGGCGGCGAAATAATCCGCCTCGCGCAGCCCCGAGCAGCTGCCGTGCTTGGCCCACTGGTAGCGGTCCAGGCAATCCGCCGTCGCCGGCATCGCCCGCGTCAGCCGCGCACGCGTTTCCGCCGGCAGCCGCACTGCCGGCAGCCGGCAAAACGGGCCCGCCGCCTCCCCGCCGCAATACACCGGATGAGCGCGGCTGACACGGTTCGGCCACAGCCCGTGCAGCGTCAGCGGCATCGCCCTGAAGCCGTCCCCCGACAGGACCCGGCATTGCGCAAACCGTTTTTTGCGCTGCGGCTCGTCCTCGCAAAACGCCGGGGCCACGCTCAAGGCCAGCAGGTAATAGTCGAAGCGCGCCGGCTCGGCGCAGCTTGCCAGCGGCAGCAATGCCAGCGCGCCGGCCATCCATTTCCATTGCATGTCAGTCTCCCCGGATGGCCGCATCGTGCCATAAGGCCACGGCCTCGCAGCGCCCGGAATCCGGTAAAATCCAAACTTTCCATTTGTTCAAGAAAGTCACCACCATGTCCATGGCCGACCGCGACGGCGTCATCTGGTACGACGGCAAACTCGTCCCCTGGCGCGACGCCACCACCCACGTCCTTACCCACACCCTGCACTACGGCATGGGCGTCTTCGAGGGAGTGCGCGCTTACAAGGCCGAGCAGGGCACGGCGATTTTCCGTCTGCAGGAACACACCGATCGGCTGTTCCGCTCCGCCCACATCCTCGGCATGAAGCTGCCGTTCGACAAGGCGACGGTTTCCGAAGCGCAGCGCACCGTGGTGTGCGAGAACAAGCTCGAATCCGGCTACCTGCGCCCGATGGCGTTCCTCGGCTCCGAAGCGATGGGCATCTCGGCGAAAAACCTCTCGGTGCACGTCATCGTCGCCGCCTGGCCGTGGGGCGCCTACCTCGGCGCCGAGGCGCTGGAGCGCGGCATCCGCGTGAAGACCAGTTCGTTCGCACGCCACCATGTCAACGTCACCATGTGCAAGGCCAAGGCCAACGGCAACTACATGAACTCCATCCTCGCGCACAAGGAAGCCGAGACCGACGGCTACGACGAGGCGCTGCTGCTGGACGTCGACGGCTTCGTCGCCGAAGGCTCGGGCGAGAACTTCTTCATGATTCGCAACGGCAAGCTCTACACGCCCGACCTCACGGCCGCGCTGGAAGGGATCACCCGCGACACCATCGTTCAGCTGGCCGGCGAAATCGGCCTGCCGGTGATCGAGAAGCGCATCACCCGCGACGAGGTCTATACCGCGGACGAAGCCTTCTTTACCGGCACCGCCGCCGAGGTCACGCCGATCCGCGAACTCGACAACCGGACCATCGGCGAAGGCACGCGCGGCCCCATCACCGCAAAACTGCAGGCGATGTATTTCGACTGCGTGCATGGCCGCGCCGCCGCCCACACCGGCTGGCTCACCCCGGTCTGAAGCGAGAGCGGCATGAGCGAGCGGCACGACAACACCCAACGCGTCATCGAAGTCACCGAAACCGACCTGCCCCTGCACTGTCCGATGCCGCAGCACGTCGACTGGAATGCCCACCCGCGCGTCTACCTGCCGATCGAATCGCGCGGCGATGCGCTCTGCCCCTACTGCGGCACGCTTTATCGCCTGAAGGGAAAACCCAGCGGCGGCCATCGCTAAAACGAAGACACGCCGGCCTGACGCGTATAAAACTCCGCACTCCTGCCGACATCACAACACCGCACGGCATCGATGCCGTGCGGGGATAAGCGGGAAGCCCTGGGCTGCCGCCCCCGCCCGTGCTTGCCGGGCAGCATCCCCCCGGCTTTTGCGCCTGGCTTGCTGGAACAGAATTTGCTGCTTGTCAGGCACTAAACTTCTGTCGGAGGGGATATGGGTATTGCAAAAATCGGCCAGGGTCTGGCCGCCTGCGCTGCGGGCTTGACGATGGGTCTGCCCGCCAGCGCAGCCGTCATTTACCAGACCGACTTCCAGTCGGGCGTCGGCAACGAATGGTCGCACGCAATCACCCAGAGTGCGCCGACGCCATACGGCTTCGGCCCGCGCACCTTTCTGGGCGAATTCGGCAATGAAACGGTCACGCTTTCGCTGGCGGATTTGAGCTTGCACAGCGGCGTGCAGCTCGATTTCGACCTGTACCTGATCCGCTCGTGGGACGGCAGCTCGGGTGGAGCCGCGCTTTACGACTATGGCAACGACATTTTCAAGGTGGCCACATCGGGCGGCCTCACCCTGCTGGAAGCCACCTTCAGCAACGGCAACCCCGCAGGGCAGACCTTCGGCCCCGCCGCCAACAATCCGGCCTATACCAGTGCCGCCGAGTCCTATTCGCTAGGCTACGTATTCTATGACGGCATCCTGGGAATCTCCCAGGTCATGGACTCGGTTTATCGCTTCAGCTTCAACTTTGCCCATGGCGACAGCCTGCTGGCCTTCGATTTCAGCGGCATCGGTCTACAGGAGCTGGGGGACGAAAGCTGGGGACTGGACAATGTCCGGGTTTCATTGCTGGGCACCCAGCCGCCCACCGCCGTGCCGACTCCAGCCGTTCTGCCGCTGCTCGGGGCGGGCTTGATCGGCATGCTGTGGGCACGCCGCCCCCGCTCCCCATCGTAAGCAAACGGGGCGCGACCGTGCGCGCCCCGATCCCTCAGAACGGAATGTAGAACTCGGCCCCGACGTACGCGGAAGCCGGATCGTCTTCGGGCTTGTTCACGCCGGCCTTGAGCGTGAGCGCAGTGGATGCGCCCAGCCCGATGTTGCCCACGAAGGCGCCCACCTTGTAGGCGCTGTAATTCGAGTCGCCCTGCACCAGCACCTCGGGGCCGACACGCCACTGATTGCGAAGCTGTGTCTGCAGCCGCAAGCGTGCCCAGTAGTTGGCGTCGCCGACCAGATGGCTGGCAATGCCGTTGATGCGCCAGCCGGCCGCCATTTCGGTTTCGCCTTCGAATTGCAGCTTGGCACGCAATCGCCTGCCCTGGTCATCGTTGCCGGGGTCGTCGGGGCGCAAACGGGTGTTGGCGTAGCGCGCACCCAGATACGCCCCCCACCAGCCGCTCGCGCTGCTTTGCTGGTATCCCAGCGCCGCCTCGGCCCCGGTCATTCGGGTATCGATTTCCAGCTGCGGCGTTTTCTCGTAGCGATAGGCGACATAATCGAGCCAGTAGCGCTGCACGTATCCTTGCCCCAGCTGCGATCCCGGCAAGGGCAACACCATTCCCAAATAGGCATACCGGTTATCGCGGCTTGTCTCGACGCCCGCCAGCGCAATGCCATCCTGTGCCCATGCTGGGGCGTTCATGGCGAGCAGCAGGCTCGCCAACAGCAATCTCGACATCATTCGATCCGGTCAGAAAAATTGGGACGCATTATGCCCGCGATCCGGCGGCAATGGCAGCGTGCACCATCGGTTCGGCGTCGTGCAGGGCGGTAGCGGCAGGGGCCGCCGACAGTTCCAGCCGGTACAGATAGAGCGTGCCCAGGCCGGTCAGGATGGTTTCATGCGCTACAGTCTTTGCATGCAGGGTACGCAGGCCTGTCCTGCCATGCGCCTGAATGACATGGCTGCAAGCGGGATCGAGCTGCCGGTTCACCAACAGCCGGGCCTCCCCCTTTTCGGCAGCGTGTGCGCTGACCAGCCCGACCAGGCAGCCGTCTGCGCAGGCAGCATCGGTGGCCACCTCGCAACCGGCCCAATAGCCGATGGGTTCGCGCGGGGCATGCGGCGTGTCGACCAGCCCCATGCGCTGCAGGGGGGTCGGGCTGTCGTCGCGATACCGATTGATCCGCCATTGCGCATCCGAACCATACAGGAACTGCTCGATACGCTGGGTCACCGGCAGGGGCATCGCATGGAATGTGCCGCCGATGGCACGCACATACGCTTGCCCTCCATCTCCCGCATGCATCAGCGTGCGGATTTCCAGCTCCGCATCCAGTTCGCCGTCCGGCAGGTACAGGGCGACAGGCACCCTGTCGCCGACTTTCGCCTGCCCCAGCACACCATAAAAGCTCATCCCGCTCGGCGACAGGTCATCCACCGTTCCCAGCACGCCATCCAGGCGCGCCGCCAGGGGCATGGCAAAACGATATTCATTGCGCCGGTTGATCCCGCGCTCGGCAGTGAAGCGCACCACCAGCACGGCCAGCCAGGTGTTGACCGCAGCCCACACCACATTCGCCCACATGCCGTCCTGCGGCAAATGGCCATTGAAATAGAACAGCACGATGCCCACCGGGATGGCCAGCGCATTGAGTCCCAGCACCGCCAGTTGGGGCAACAGAAAGCCCAGGCTCGGCGCGTGTTCCCCTACCTTCTTTGCGGTCACGCCGAAACGCTTGCGCATCTTGAACACGCCCAGCGTCGACCAGGCAAAACTGGCGAAACGCGCCATGTTGTACTGCTCGATCATCAGGCTGCGCCCGTAGCCGCGCGATATCTCCTCGAACGCCAGGAAATTGATCAGGTAGTACGGCACGAAATGCAGCAGGAACACCCAGCCGTCGACGGCGACCGGCATGGCGCCCGCCATCAGCACATAAACCGGCGCGAAGTAGAAAAACACCTTTTGCCAGCCGTCGAAATAGCAGGCTGCTGAAATACCTCCCAACCGGACCACATCAGCAGCCCCTCAGAAGTTAAACTGATCCTGATTCATTGACCCAGCCAGAGCCCCCCTTCATGCG